>CAZIFW010000099.1:0-6883 GCA_964538275.1 uncultured Bacteriovoracaceae bacterium | reverse complement strand
CAAATAGAGTGGGGATGATTAACAGGAGTCGTCTTAAGAGATAATCTTTCATGAATCCTGCTGCTACTTCTCCACAGTCCCTTACTCCGCTACTTTCCAGTAGTCCGATCCAATAGTGTATTTCATTGTATCTTTGGGTTTCCAAATACGAGCGTTGTTTGCATATAGATCATAGCGTCTAGAGAACATCCACATGTAGGGAGCGTCTTCTGCGATCAAACGAAAGATTTTGTGGCTAACTTTACGGCGCTCCTTACGGTCCATTATTCTGCGATGTTGTTCAATAAGAGTATCCACCTCGGGGTTGGAATATCCTATGCGGTTTGAACCACCTTGTGTTGCGCTTTCACTGTGCCAAATTTGTTTAAAGTCGTAATCATGTGAACCGCCGCCCCAAGCCATGGCCACTGCATCGAATTTACCATCGTCTAGGTTTTTCAAGAAGGAGTTCCACTCTAAAAGTTGAAGGTTAACATCTACACCTGCAGCCGCTGCATCTTCTTTGTAAATCGTGAGCCATTTCTGCCAAGTGTCTGTTGCGATCAAGATGGTAAAGCTCATATCAACTTTTTTGCCATCGATCATTTTATCTAAAATTCCATTTTTATCTGAATCTGCCCAGCCAGCTTCTTTGAAGAGAGCTTTTGCTTTTGCAACATCAAAAGCTATTGGTTTTACAGAAGGATCGTTATCGTCTCCAGATGTTGCAACAGGGCCATTGGCGGGATCATTCATTCCATAGAAAAACTTCTCTAACATCATCTCACGATTCATGAGGTGATTAAGAGCAATGCGCACGCGCTTGTCTTTAAAGCGAGGGTTTTTTAGATTCCAACCTACATAGCTGTAACCTTTAATTGATTTGTTGTCGGCTTTAACTTTGAGAAGAGTTTTGCCCCATTCAGGCCCTACCATTTTTTGTTCAAAGTATTCTGGAAGAATACTGGTCAACATATCGAAGCGACCTTTTTTAAAGTTCTCAAGACTCACCACGGGATCGCCTACAAAATAGAGGTGAATTTTGTCGAAGTTATAAATTTTGTCAGGGTTGCCGGCTTTAAAACCCCACCAGTTTTCGTTCTTTGCGAGAATAATTTTTTTGCCGCGTTCAAAACTTTCAAGTTTATAAGGTCCACTTCCGTAAATGTTAAGGTTAATTTTTTTACCTTCTTTAGAGTCTTTGTAATATTTTGCAGGAGTAATATAAATTCCCGCTGCAAATTCAAAGTTCTGAAAGTATTTTTCTTTAACTTTAAAACGAATCGTTAAAGGATCTACCACTTCAACTTTATCAAAAAGGCTATAGTACGGACGAATGTGTACAGCGTTGTATTCAGGATCAAAGTACGCATCAAAAGTACACTTCACGTCTTCTGCAGTAACTGGTGATCCATCCGAGAAAGTCATTCCTGCTCGAAGTTTGAAAGTAAAAGTCATTCCATCTTTTGAAACTTCCCAGCTTTCAGCAGCATTGGGTTTCCATTCAAGAGTTTCGGGGTCTTGTGTAAGAAGTGTATCTAACACGTAACCTTTTACTGTACTTGCGTAGCCATCGGTTGCAGTGATGGGATGAATAGAGGCTGGTTCTGCCTCGATGTTCATGTGAAGTTCGTTTTTCTTGCCATGACCTGAACTTCCTGTGCAAGCACCTACAAGAATAGAAGCGACCAATACCCAACTGTAACTTTGAATGTGTTTTCTAAAGAAATTTTTCATTACTTCTAAAGAATAAGATAGAAGCGCGTTATTTCCAATCAACTCGAAATTCTATGCGATCTTTTTCAGGAAACTTAACGGCAAGGAATCCTTTGTCGAGACCATTGCGAAACACTTTGTGGGTAACTTCTACGTCTTGTGCGCAGTAATCGGCGATTTGCTGTATGAGGCCCTGTTTGTACCATTCTACGGCTAACTTACCGTCGGCAGACTTTCCTTCGCCTAAGGTGCCCTGCGCAACATATTCGAGTTTGATAAAACGACGGCCAAGGCCACGTTCCACTTCCTCCATAAGATCAAAGATATCGACATTTTCCATTTTCAGTCCGTAGCCTGTAAGAACGGGAAGGTCGAAGCGGCGGATGTTGTAGCCCACCAAAAGTCGCTCAGGCATGATTTTAATTAGCTTTGGAATGTCATCTTCAAAAAAGGTGAGCATCTTATCCACTTTGGAGTCGTAGGCGCAGACCACGCTAATGCCTAGGTTTGCGAGCGCATTTACATCGTTTATATTAGGAGCTAGGTCTTGAGTTTCGATGTCGAATACAAGGTAATCTTTGTGTCGACCAAAAATAGACTGGGGTGCCAGATCCAACGAAAAAGGCAGGCAGTGATCATGCTCCCAAAAGGAAGGTCGAATTTTTACTTTGGCCACTTTGATCGTTAACCTAGCATAAGAATTATGATAGGTATTTTTGAATGCATTGCGCGCTGAAAAATGAGCAGCGCCAGATCGCACGGGAGACGCACTATGTCAGAAGAAGTTAAAGCAAAAGAAGAAGGCGCTGTAGATAAAAAGAAAGGCTATTTCGAAGTGGAGAAGGAATACTCCGTCGGAAGGCAAAAATTTGTAGCTGGTGGCAAAGGTCGTGCGTGGAAAGATGTTCCCGACGAGCTTTGGAATAACTGGATTTGGCAGCAGCAAAACCGCGTGCGCACTTTAGAAAAGCTTAGAGAAGTGATCGATGTCACTCCCGAAGAAGAACAAGCCTATGAAAAAAGCTCAGAGCTTTTTAACATGGCGATTACTCCTTACTATGCAGCGTTGATGGATCCCAAAAATCCGGATTGCCCTATTCGATTGCAAAGCGTTCCCAAAATGGGAGAGCTTCATGTGCTGCCCGAAGAGATGGAAGATCCATTGGCAGAGGAGCGCGACATGCCTGTTCCTGGAATAACTCATCGTTATCCAGATCGCGTTTTGTTTTATACAACTCACCATTGTCCTGTGTATTGCCGCCATTGTACTCGCAAAAGAAAAGTGGCCGATCCAGGGAGTGCTGCTCAAAAGAAACAACTTGAAGATGGAATTGAATACATCAAAAAAACTCCTTCCATTCGAGACGTTGTAATTAGCGGTGGCGATCCTCTTTCAAATTCAGACGAGCGATTGGATTACATCATGGGAAGTTTAAGAAAAATTCCTCATGTTGAAATATTTCGTTTAGGTACTCGCAACCTTGTGACTCTTCCTCAGCGTATAACTGATGACTTTGTTTCAATCTGTAAAAAGCATGCTCCTATGCTTGTTCACACACATTTTAATCACTACACCGAGTGCACTGCAGAAGCGTTCAAAGCTTGCTTAAAAATTGCTGAAGCAGGAATTATGATCAATAACCAAATGGTGTTGATGAAAGGCATTAACGACACTCCAGAAGTTGTGAAGAAAACCAATCACATGCTTTTGATGATGCGTGTGCGCCCTTACTATTTGTTCCAGTGTGATATGTCTCAAGGGATTAGCCACTTCCGCACACCTGTTGAAGTGGGTATTAACATCATTGAACATCTTCGCGGCCACACCTCAGGAATGGCGGTTCCTCACTTTGTTATTGATGCTCCTGGCGGCGGTGGGAAAATACCCATGATTCCAAATTATGTCGTAAGCAACGATGGCGAAAACATGGTGCTTCGTAACTACGCGAAGAAAGAATACAATTACAAAAACCCTAAGGACTAAGGAGTTTGCGAAGTTCTGCGAAAATCCCGGGCTTCGTAAATCTTTCCGCCGTTAATTTTCTTGATGCTTCGTCAAATACAAAATGGATGCTTAGATTCGCAAAATTGCTGTAATCTTCTTTGATAAGATCCGATTGGCTGTCTTCGTCAAATTCAAAAATGTAGAAATTGTTGTTATGGCCGTGCGCACGTAGTGATCCATCTATATACACCCAACCTCCAGCTTCGGGGTTGTAGTACTCTGCCCACGCATGTAATCCGCCTTCGTATAAAACATTATTGTCCGCATCTAAGCTAAGATTTTTGCTTGTTGCCGAGCCGCCTCGCTTTCGAGCGGGGATCCCATAATGGCGAGCGAATAACACAAATGATTTGGCGAATTCAGAGCAATCACCTTTTTTGAACTCGAATAACTCTGTAAAACTTAGCGGACTGTCTACATTCGAATATCTAATTTTCCTGATTAGAAAATTATGAATGGCATCCGCCTTATCATGGGTGCTTGTAAGGCCAACGAGTTTAACATCCAGTTCCTTTTTCCATTCGGGGTCTACAACATACTTGGGATCGAGTGTGATTTCAGCTTGAGTGGGAGCAGTTTTAATTCTCTCACCTGGGGAGCTAAAAAGTTTTACTTCGCTATGCTCGCTGAAGTGTTCAATGCTTTGGAGTGAAGTATTCTTCACGTTATAACGGGCATTTCCCGTTAAAATAACGGTGGGACTCTGAAAGGTTTTTGAAACAGGAGCGACGAATTCTACAACAACCGTGCTCTTTATTTTTCCGTTAATTTGGCCGTCGTATTGGATCTGATGCACTTTCTTGAATGTTAGGGGTGAGACATTGATTGCAAGGTATTCGCCGCTTCGTGCAAGTAAACTCTGAGTTTTTGAAAGACTATATTTTACATCCGCAAAAGGGTTGAAGGATTTCGAAATTTCTGAGACCTCTAAGGGGGCTTCTGATTCTGTATTGTTAAAAAAGTAGATCCTCTTTGTTTTTGTAATTCCAGTAGCAGTGATTTCGAAAGTATTAAGACGAATTTTCGTAGCTGGATATTTGTGACGGGCTACTAGTCTATCAATAAGAACTTCTTTTAGCCCTTCAATTGGCATCACGTTTTTATGGAGTTGGCGATTAAGTGGAATCCCGTTGTGATCACCGACGATAGAGCACGAGGTAACAGCGCAGTTTATTTCAAAAGTTACTGATTCGGTGCTTGAAACTCCTGCCTTAACGCTAAAAGCTTTTTTGCGATCTAGATGCTTTAATGAGCTCAAAAGGTGCTTGGCTACTGTAGGTACTGTTTAGAATTTGAGTCGTGGTTGTTTCTTCAGATTGGATCTCAGTGGTTTGCTTGACTGTGAAGGTTTTAGCTTCTTTAGAATAGTTGAAACTCTGACTAAGTCTTCCGACGGTGGGAATAGAGGTGTGGAGTAGTAAATGAGGTTCAGCGTCTATCAAATAGTGCTGGGTTCCTTTATTCGAAAGGTCTACTAAGTCTTGCTCTTCTAAGGGTAGGGCCGATATATCATCTGTGGGAAAGTCTTCTTCGAGTTCTAAGGAGATATCGTTAGAGGGGCCTGATTTGCCACAATTTGTGAGCCCAAGTGTCAAAAAAGTGAACAAAGCCAGGTAGCAGGTAGTTTTCTTAGCGAAGAAATTCAAGGCCCTAGCAGATCTCACTTTTATGGTGTCAATGTCTCTACAAGAATTAGGCCACTTGCCAGATCTAATCCCAGTTAAAATAACTTCTATATGAAGCGATGGGGATTGTTTGTAGTTTTGTTTGTTTTCATTTTGTCTTGTGAAAGCAAAAAAGAAAAAAATGCTTTTTTATTCATACTTTCTTTTGATCCCTTAGAGTATTTCACCGCTGCTCTCGGATCTGGATTGACGTTAGATACTTCGGCTCCGTTAGATACCGGTGCCGAGCCTCTGCCTGCTATCAGTGCAGCAACTATTGTAAATGCATCGGGTACAGGTTTTGTAGTTTCAGATGCGGCAGATATCATTACAACTCTCGATCAAATTGATACCGAAGCCGTTGTGAACTTAAATGACTCTGGCAGACAAGCTTTTGTGAGTGTAGCTCAACAAAACGTGCAATCTTGTGCAGGCTTGGGTCTTTTTTCAAATGTAACCTGTTCATTGGGTGGATTCATAGTTGATATAGGCTCTGTGCTTTCTACGGCTACGGGCTTAGTTTCATTGCAAATAAATGGCGTGAATCTAGATGGCGATGCTGTCAGTAGTAATATTCTTGAAGCTAGAAAATATATATTGCGTTTAGTTTCTGCCAGTGTAAATGGAATAACGGATGCTCAGAGTTTTGTAGAGCATAGTGATAAACTGTATTTTAATGCAAACACGGATGCCACAAATTCATTTCTAGTTGCATATGACGGTGCAACTTTAAATCAGGTTGTGAATTTGAACGGGCCACAAGACGACGATGCTTTTCCGATTGCAAGTCACGCCGGACAATTACTCTTTAGAGGAAATGATGTGGGTGCTGCTTACAATCTTTATTCCTACAACGGTACGACCGTTAATAAAATTTTAGACCTCAATGCAGCTGCTGGTGATGTCATTGGCAACACTGCAAGTTTTGGAGAACGTTTGTATATTTCTGCGGCGGGAGCGGGGACTTCCAATATATATCGATACAACGGAACGACGTTTGATCAAATGACAAACGATGCGCTGAACTCCTCAGAAATTGTAGGTCAAGCAGATGATGGCGTTTATTATTTTTTAAACGCGGCTGTTTCTACGAATGATGGAATATACAGATTGAATCCAAATGCTGCTATTCCTAATCGTAAAGTAACAGACAATACTTTTGATCATACAAACTCAGAGTATTTTGTTTTAAATGGAAAACTTTATTTTACAGCTGATTATGGTGGTAATGATCAAACCTTCATGGTGGATGGAGACGCGGTAAAACGAGTTTCAAGTTTTGCGATGACTGGTATTTCTGTGTACAACAACGTTGCTTACGGAGTTATCAATGAAGGTGGATTTAATAATCTCTATCGTTATACTGGCACTCTTTTTGAAAGACTCAATCCTGATTCTGTGCGTATTTCTTCGCAAGCTATCGCCACTCCCGTGTACGCGAGTTCAAGCGGCGTTTATTTTGTGAGAGATACAGATACGGGAGGAGGCACAGCTAACGAACTCTTTAGATACAATGCTC
>CAZIFW010000098.1:0-6911 GCA_964538275.1 uncultured Bacteriovoracaceae bacterium | reverse complement strand
GATTTTATTGCAGCCAACGATTTTAACTCTCAAGCTATGGCTTTGGCGAATGCAGATTCTCGTTGTACGGAAGCTCGCGAAGAAGCGATTGAGTCGCTCAATAAAAAAGGTGAATTGCGCAGTGTGATTCAAACGGGAGCACAAGCGCTTCAATGTGCGATGGGAACTTTGGCCCGTAACTGGGGTCGTACAGGCAGACAAATTGCTCTAGCAGTCGTTAAAGGACAATTTCCATTATTCACATCTGTTTTGAGTTGCCCTCAGGAAGTGCAGGATTCTGCAACAAAACAACTTACATATTCTCACGAAGCTTTTCGTGCTGACTTTCAACATCTTGTAACTCTTCCTGGAAACATCATTCAATCAAGACCAGTAGCTAAACCTGTTGAGATTTCAAATAACAATGGAACTCTCATGATCGAGTTAAGAGATGAAGCTGGATACACAGTGGATATGCTTTCTATTTCAGATGAGGTAAATCCTCAGTTCGCACAAATGCAAGCGGCGAGTACACGTGCGACTAACAATGTAGGTCTTCAAGTTGTAAGCACGGGCACTGCAGGACCCACCAGTACTATTCGTACAACTGGTCGAAGTATGGTGAATGGTGTGGGAACTACACGCGGCGAAGGTGAGCGAGTATTGGTGCGTAGTCTTGCGAGTAAGGCAGCTGAGGGGGATCTTGAATCAGCTCGTACTTTGGCAGGATCAGTAAAAAATAGAACAACAGAACTCAAGCGTAATATTGCTAAAGCTTCGAACGAAAAAGCTTTGATTCGTGGGAATAAAGAAAAGCGTGCGACTGAGGCGCGCGGATTAGTGACTCGCGCGACGACGCTTGAAGGAGTTGTTGAAACTTCTAAATCTTTTAAAAAGAATTTTACAAATCTTCACAGAGCTCTTGGTTTGACCGATCCTAATGCTGATTCTGGCCGAGTAGTAGAGCGTCCGGGTTCAGGTTCCAATACAAATACGAATGGAAATGGCTCAACTGTGACATCTAATTTACCAAGCTATGCAGATCGCGCAGCTTCTGATGCTTATAAGCAAGAGCAAGCTCGCAAGGGAATTGCCAAAATTAAAGAAACTATTACAAACATGGCTGAGAATATCGTAGCTATCTCGGCAAAACTTAATCAGATAATTAAACAAAAAGAAGAGTTAGCGATCAAGCTTCCTCAAATGGCAAATGCCAATACAAAAAATAAAATTGATGAAGCTGGTTTTGATAATCGCGGTCGTACAATTTACAACGAACAGCAGCCCATTGTTCGAGTCAGACAAGAAATTAACACTTTAAACGCGCAAGAGATTGGTCTGCGAGCTGCAATTGCTACAGCTAAGAACAGTTTCAACAGTTTTGTAAATGGAGCCGTAGCCTTCCAAGGATTGATGGTGACACGTTCGGCATCTCGAGCACCTTCGAGTGTTGATCCGATGTTTGCAAATAATCCAGCAACACAGCCAAATCCTTTTCAAGTTCCGCAATTAAACAATTTACAAGGGACTTCAAACTTGCCTCCTGGAATGACTCCTCCAGTGTTTACGCCTACACAAAATTTAACTCAGCCCGGTAATGCAGGAATCTTTAAATTCTTAGATTTCTTTGCGGTTCCAATGGCACATGCTCAAACTTTAACTCTTGCACAAAAAAGAGAAAGACTCCTTAAGGAGTTTGAAGAGTTTATTGTGAATTACTCTGATTACACAGATCGCCTAGAGCAAGAAGTTGTAGGTGTTCGTCAACAAGCTTGGGAACGTTTTATTCTCAATGAACGACAAATGCGCGAAGAGCCTTTGCTTTCATCTGAAGAGCGCGTGATCATGTTTTCTTTCGCTGATGCGCTAAGTGAAGAAGTTCCAGAGCTAATTAAAATTAAAAACAGCGGTAAGTTATCGAGCGGAACTGATCGTCAGTTGTTCCAGTACATTGAACAAATTCGTGCGGATTCTGCAGAGCTCAATGAACTCCTTGTAAAAGAATCAGCTATCAATGCTGAGGTTCAATCTAAGAGTGCTACTCAAGACGATATCTCTTGGACCGGCATGTTACCCGCTATTGCCCTTCAATAAAAAAGGCCACGGGCGGTGGTAAAATACACCCTTGGCGCCTATGATGGGTGCCATGAAAGCGCTTCCGTTTGACGCAATACAGAAAGCTGAAGAACGCATCCGAAATTACGTCTTGGAAACTCCGCTCATGCAGAGTTTTAAGCTGCAAAAAATATTGGATTGGAAGGCGCCGGTTTTTTTAAAGGTTGAAACTTTACAGTTCACGGGATCTTTCAAAGTTCGTGGTGCTGCAAATAAAATATTGGCTTTGGTAGAGCGAGGAGAAAAACCTTCCCACATAGTTGCTTCTTCTGCAGGTAATCATGCGCAGGCCGTTGCTTTTGTATCTCAAAAACTTGGAATTCCCGCCACCATCGTAATGCCGGAAGGCGCGCCTTTAGTAAAAGTCCGCTCTACAGAAGAATTTGGTGCTGAGGTTGTCCTGCATGGTGCGATTTACGATCAGGCTTATGAACATGCAAAATCTTTGCTCGCTAAGATTAAGAATTCTGTCTTTGTGCATCCCTACGAAGATGTGGAAGTGATTGCAGGACAAGGCACGTTGGGGATAGAGATCATGCGCCAGCTAAAGGCTTATAAAATCGACCCCGCACAGTGTGATTACATTGTACCCATCGGGGGTGGTGGGCAATTTGGGGGAGTTTGTAGTGCTATTAAAGCGCAGCATCCTACAGCTCGTTTTTTAGGAGTCGTTGCAGATTCGGCTCCCTCTATGGCGCATAGTTTTCAGAACAAAAAACTTACGATTTCTGAAACGCGTTCTCGTACACTTGCCGAGGGTTTATCAATTAAAAAACCCACTCAAGAAATGTTTGAGCTCGTTTCTGACTTGGCTCATGAAGTGGGAATCGCAACTGATACCGATATTGCGCAAGCGATTTTTCTTTTGATGGAAAAGCTAAAGCTTGTAGTGGAAGGTGCGGGTGCCGCTGGTTTGGCTGCGGTGATGCATAAGAAAATTCATCCCAACCCAGAACGTCCTTTGGTCTTTTCTCTTTGTGGAGGAAACATTGACCTGCCAAAGATTTCCAACATCATTGAGCGGGGACTTCACTATGAAAAACGCTGGTTGCGTTTACAGCTCACTATTGAGGATCGCCCCGGAGAACTTTCTAAAGTAACTCATATCTTAGGAGTGGCACGCGCGAGTGTATTGGAAGTTTTGCACGATAGGCTTTCCATGGAAGCTGCTCCTGGAGAAACTTTGCTAAATATTCATCTCGAAGCTCGCGGTGAAGATCACTCAAACGAAATTATTGCGGCTTTAAAAAATGCGGGTTATCCCGTAAAAGTTTTAGATTAATAAAGGAACATTAGGACTCATGAAAAAAATTGTTTTTTTCTCAATACTCGTAGCTCTTTCTCTTTGGGCACTTGTTTATGTAAGTTCAGTAAAAGAAAAAAAACGCATAGAAGCCGAAAAAATAACTGTTATTGAAAGCCAAGCTGCCTCTTCACTGGCAAAAGCAGATTCTTCCTCAAGTCAAAGCAGCGTAGCTTCCGTTCCTGACTATCGGTTGAGAGTTTTAACTGAGCCCGAAGGTGCAGAGATTTTTATGGATGCAGCCAGTGTAGGTAAAACTCCATTGGAAATTGTTGTGCCAGTAGAAAGTAAAAAAATGCGTCTATCTCTAGAGGGATATGATGATTATGAGCGCCAGGTCCCTGCTGCAAGAGATTCTGAAGGAGATTTGGTTTGGAAGATTCAGTTGCGTAAGTCTGGATCGGAGTTGCCCTTGAGTTTCTATTCTAAAGATATCGCTCCGTTTTCTGTGCAAATCAAAGCTGTGCCTCTAGCTGAGTTTAAAGAATATCAAAAAGATTACGAAGGTCTTCAACCCAAGTTTTGTCGTGTAAAAATTAAAGAAGCTATTTGGGTGAGGGTACTCACTGGACCCTATTCAAATAAGAAAAAAGCTAATGATGCTTTAGCCGAAATTAAAACAAAATATGTGGATGCTTTTTTAAGTTCCAAACATAAATGCCTTAAGGATGGAGAACTGCAATGAGTCTTGTAATAACTTCCTATAAACGAACTGCTTTTGGATCTTTTGGAGGTTCTGTTGCACATTTAACGGCGACAGATCTAGCTGAGCAAGCTTCTAAAGCTGCACTTGCAAGTACTAATCTAGATCCTAAAAGCGTAGATTCTGTTTGTTTTGGAAATGTTTGCCAGACGTCTAGCGACGCAATTTATTTGGCTCGCCATGTAGGTTTACGAGTCGGACTTCCTATCGATCGCCCTGCACTTACTGTAAATCGTTTGTGTGGTTCTGGTTTTGAGGCCATTGCACAAGGTGGAATGCAAATTCTTTTGGGCGATTCGAAATGCGTATTGGTAGGCGGGACTGAATCTATGAGCCAAGCCCCCTATGTCCTTAGAAAAGCCCGTTTTGGATATCGTTTGGGCCATTCTGAAATGGAAGATTTCTTACAGGTTAGTTTAACGGATGCGCATGTAAAAATGCCTATGGCTATGACGGCCGAGCGAGTGGGTGAGAAATATGAAATTTCTCGATTAATGGTGGATGAGTACGCCTTGCAAACTCAAACGCGTTACGCTGCTGCTTTGAATGAAGGTGTTTTTAGAGATGAAATTGCTCCTATTACATTGGCGAGTAAAAAAGGAAATACTGAATTCGCAAAAGATGAACATGCTCGTCCTCAAAGTACCCTTGAATCTCTCTCAGGACTTCCTTCTTTGTTTAAAAAAGAGGGGCTGGTTACGGCTGGAAATGCGAGTGGTATTTGTGATGGCGCAGCTGCGCTCGTCATAGCAGATGAAGCATGGGCAAAAAGCCAAGGCTTGCCGGTTTTGGCCAAGCTTCATGCATGGGCGGCGGTAGGCTGCATGCCCGAAGAAATGGGCATGGGGCCAGTGGGTGCAATTTTAAAAGTCATGCAAAAATTGCCGGAATCTTTAAAAATTAAATCCGTAAAAGATTTCAAACTAGTTGAAGTGAATGAGGCTTTTGGCGCGCAGTATTTAGCTGTTGAAAAAGAGTTAGGTCTGGATCGTAGCAAAACAAACATTCATGGAGGAGCCATCGCGGTAGGCCATCCACTTGCGGCCTCAGGTGCGCGCCTTACAGGACATTTGGCTCTATCTCTTAAGAAAATGGGTGGTGGTGTAGGTGTTGCAAGTGCTTGCATAGGCGGGGGTCAGGGTATGGCCGTCGTCATTGAGGTTTAATAGCCTTCCTTTGGCCTCACATCTGGCCCCTTTTGAGCGATGCTAGTGATGGCAACTTACAGAATGGCCTGCTAGTTTATTTTCATGGTTAAAACTCGTTTTGCACCTTCGCCCACTGGTCATCTCCACGTAGGCGGAGCACGTACTGCTCTTTTTAGTTATTATTTTGCTAAAAAACATAAAGGTACTTTTGTACTTCGAATCGAAGATACAGATTTTGAGCGCAGCAAAAAAGAATATGAAGTTGAAATTTTAAAATCTCTCAATTGGCTCGGGGTGAATTGGGACGAGGGCCCTTACTTTCAGAGTCAACGTCAAGACTTGTATAAGAGCATGGCCAAAAAACTTTTAGACACGGGCAATGCTTATAAATGCTATTTAACGGCTGAAGAGCTGGATAAAATGAGACAAGAAGCTCAGGCAAAAGGTTTGCAGCCCAAGATAAAAAGTCCATGGCGTGATCGCAGTCCTGGGCCTGAGCAAGAAGGCAAACCCTATTCGCTTCGTTTTAGGTACCCCGATTCAGGTCAAACAACAGTGAAGGATGGAATCTTAGGTGATGTAACTTTTGAAAATAGCGAAGGTGATGACCTTATTATTCTTAGAAGTGATGGCACGCCTACATATCAATTGAGCGTTGTTGTAGACGACCTAGACATGAAAATCACTCACGTCATTCGTGGTGACGATCATCTGAATAACACTCCCAAACAGTTGCTTATGATCAAAGCCTTGGGGGCAACTCCACCAAATTACGCTCATTGCCCTATGATTTTAGGCGCGGATAAAAGTAAACTTAGCAAGCGTCATGGTGCTGTGAGTGTGCACCTTTATGCAGATATGGGATATTTGCCCGAAGCTTTAAGGAACGCTCTTATTCGCTTGGGGTGGAGTCATGGCGACCAGGAAATTTTCACGAATGAAGAGCTTTGCACTCTTTTTGATTTAGATGGCTGTGGAAAATCTCCATCGGTGTTTGATTTACAAAAACTCGATTGGGTAAATGGCGAGTTTATTAAAAAGATGAGCGCAGAAGAATTTTCTGCAGAACTTAAAAAGGAAAGCGGAAAAGATTTAACCTTCATGCTGCAAGATGCAGGCGCCAAGAAATTACTCGAAACCGTCCAGCATTCTGTTGCAAAAGTAAAAGACGCTCTTCCTAAAATGCAATGGTATTTGGAAGATCCAATTATTGATCCTGACTGTAATGAGAAAATTTTAAAGGTCACTCAAAAGGAATGGATTGATTCTGTGATTCAAGGATTAAGCGCGGGCGATTGGAAGCCAGAAGCGGCTTTTGAAGTTTTTAAAAGCGTAGCGGCTCAGCATAATATCAAAATGCCTCAAGTGGCCAAAGCTGCACGCGTGCTTTTAACGGGCAACTTACACAGTCCTGACATGGGTATTGTGTGTGCAGCTCTTGGCAAAGAAAAAGTTATTCAAAGACTTTCTAAGCTCAATACCTGAATACTGATAACAGATTGTGATCACTATTTTGTAATTTTGGCCGGATTTACCTTCAGTTGATAACAAATTTATTGTATTTGTTTGTTATGACTCAAAGACCTTCTCCCATTGGATATCTCTCTAGCCAAAACTATATTCGAGACTTTGACCTCTGGGCGCAGAAGAATCTTAAGAGCTA
>CAZIFW010000097.1:0-7068 GCA_964538275.1 uncultured Bacteriovoracaceae bacterium | reverse complement strand
ATCGACCAATACAATCAAAGTTTTTATCGCGACTCAGAACGTCGCTTCTTTTTAGGAATTATTGCACTTCACGAAGCGCAAGATAAAAAGTTTTTTACACTCGAGACAGTTGAAGTCGACACCATGAACCTGAGCATGCTTCAGGAATTTTACTCCATTGTAAAAAAGCATCTCGACTCCTCTCTCCCACTCTATTTAAAACCTGCTAACCATTTTCAAGAAAACTTCTTAAACGCAATCGATAAACAAAGTTTGCCACGCATTTATGCTCATGAATTATTTGCCTCAGCTACTTTTATTCCACTCAATACCGGAAAAGTACGTGGACGCTTACGTGCTTTTAAAAGCATTCAAGAATATCAAGCTCAGCGCAACACTTTAGAATGGTACGACATCATTGCCATGCCACGCGTGCCTGATGACATTCCTCGCCTAAGCGGAATTATCAATGCCGAGCACACCACTCCACTTTCACACACCAACGTATTGGCATCGGGTTGGCAAATTCCAAACTCCATTCAAATTGGTGTCTTTGATGAAATCGAAAAAAATTCGTGGCAAAACACCTGGATCGAATATCACGTCGACAACAACGCCTCACATATTCGTATTAAAAGCGTTGATAAGCCAATAGATATTGAAAAGCCCCACTGGAAAGCTACCAAGATTAAATTAGACGAGCCCCAGGTAAC
This sequence comes from uncultured Bacteriovoracaceae bacterium, assembly GCA_964538275.1. Taxonomy (GTDB): domain Bacteria; phylum Bdellovibrionota; class UBA2428; order UBA2428; family UBA2428; genus CANIGN01. The sequence continues at coordinate 6,376 of CAZIFW010000097.1, read as the reverse complement.
TAATGTTCCCATCACTTCACTAGAAAACTTACGCACAGATGATCGCTTCAAATACGGCACCAAGGCTGCCAACCTTGGAGAACTACACCACGTGCTCAATCGTGGATCAGAGCGCATTTTAGGTTTTTATCAAGTTAAGCGCCCACCTCGCCCCAATCTTCTTTCATACTTAGCAAAAGAGCTAGATTACGCACTTCCAGAAAAAGCTACTGGCGACGATGTGGCTCGTCTTTATGAACTTTCGCATTCTTATTTAAGTGATTCACTCCATTTGTCTAAAGGCATTGCCATTCCCTTTTCACTCCAACAACAATTTTTAGAATCTTCTCCAAAAATTCAACAAGCTATTGGAAAACTTAAAATGGCGCTAGAGCTTAACGCTCGGCAAGTAGATGCCCTATGTATCAGCTTGCAGAACATGATCATGGAAACAAAAATCCCTCCTGCAATAAAAAACTACATTGATTCAGAAATCATGAAAAATTTAGGCGGAGTTTCTTCATTTGTAGTTAGAAGTTCTTCGAACGCCGAGGATCTTGAAGGCTTTTCAGCTGCAGGTATTTACGAAAGCATTAATCACGTAAGCACAGCTAAAAACGTTTTTGAAAGCATCAAACAAGTTTGGGCCTCTGTTCTTTCTCCACGCAGTGTCCGACTTAGACAAGAAGTGGGTATATCACTGGATGACGTTTACATGGGAGTTATTGTCCAAGAAGAACTTCCCTCTAAAATGGGTGGAGTTCTTGTCACAACCAATCCCGCCAATAGAGATGACTTTAGAAATGTTTACATGAACATTTCTACCAAATCTGTTGTGCAAGTGGTGCAAGGTACCGAGACTCCCTATCAATATCTCTACAACACCGTAGAAGGCGGCGGACGCACTCTGGCCCGCGGAACTAATACCGAAGACTTAAGTGAAACTCAAAAAGAAGCTCTCCAAAAGTTAGCTTTCTGTGGTCGTTTTTTACAATCGCACTTTTCGCCTGATTACACATTCAATGCTCCTGTAGACATTGAATGGCTCGTGAACGATGACGGCATTTATATTCTTCAACTTCGTCCCTATACCAAGTAGGGCCTCAAGATGAACAACAACAAACGCGTCATTTATATTTATTCAGCTTTTCAATTTTTTTTCTCGCTCTTAGTTTGGATTCCTATTTTCTATGAATATCAAAAGCAAATTGGATTAAACGATGTAGAAATCTTTAGAATCCAAAGTCTTTATTACATAGCTTTTCTATTTTTAGAAATTCCCACAGGTTACTTAGCTGATCGTATAGGATACAAAAGCTGTCTTAAATGGGGAGCACTCACTTTAGTCGCAGCTAACCTGCTTCCTATCTTTGTGCAAAACTATGACGGCTTTTTGTGGCACTTCTTTTTAATCGCACTTGCACGCTCATTCATATCGGGTGCTTCGGCAGCTTACCTTTACGATTATCTTGCTCAGAACAACAGCCAACAAGAATTCAAAAAGATTGAAGGAAAAGCACGTGCCTATGGATTGATAGGTAAAGTTGCGTGTTGGGCAGTGATTGGTGCGCTCATGAAGTGGCACCTCACACTTCCGTACTGGCTAACAACTGCAAGTGCTGTGATCTCAGTTTATTTTGCTTTTGCCTTACCTGAAGTTGTAAAAACCCAAGACCTTAATTCTAAAGTTGTTAACTTCAATCATTTTGGAAATGCGTTTAAGCATTTGATCAAAAACAAATATCTTATTTTTATTGTTCTGCAAGGAATAGGTATTTTTACACTGGTGCGTATAGCTCAAGTCAATCTCTACCAACCCATTCTAAATTCTAAGAGTTTTGATCTTGTAGCTTTTGGTTGGATTATGTCGCTCATGACCATTTTTGAAGCACTGGGCTCCGCGTATCCCGAAAAACTTCAACGCTGGATGAGCGATCTTAATGCTGTATCTTTCACAACTTTAGTGATGGCTTTAAGTCTGATTTTAATTCCTTTTGTAGAACAAAACGGAGTGATCCTTGCTTTGATACTTTTCTCAATTGCAAGTGGTGCTTCTTTTCCTATTCAAAAGCAACTCATGAACGATGCCATTGTAGGCGTCACACAATATCGTGCTACATTGCTTTCTCTTGAATCGCTTGTTGACCGCGCTGCTTGTGCTTGGATGGCTTCTCTTATTGGCGCATCATTGAGCGCAGGTAAACTCAACGACTTCCTGATTTACTCTGGTCTTATAACCATTGCATTTATTGCTTTACTGCACTTTGCACTGAGCGGAGTCAATTATCGTCGCCGTCGTCGTCAGCAACTAGCGTTTGAAAAAGGTGTCCTATGAAAAGTCTTTTAAATGTTTTTTTTAATCTTAGTTTAATCTTCACCCTAAGCCTTGCCGCAAATGCACAAAGCTTTACAAGTTTGGAAAAGGAAGAATGTATGAATGTTTGGGTTTTTTTTGATTTAGGAAATACAATTGTTGATACCGAAACCCATAATTACAATCCGATTTTTCATCTTCAAAAAGTTTCGGCTAAAAAAGATGATGGCACTTTTTTATGGAGCGACGGTTCTTTATACAAAAGTAGTCGAGAGTACATTCAAGCCCTCCAAAACGACAAAATTGTTATGGGCATCTTGCCCGACGTTCCCGAAGAATGGGGCGTGAATTACCCTGAAACAAATCCCATCAAAGATTATCCATCGGCCAAAATTTATCGCTTACTGGATTTTCTTGCGGGTAAAGTTCCCTCAGACAATACCAGTTGGCTAGAAACCGAAGCTCACTTTGATTACACTCCATTTGGTTCATTCAGCGGTGAAGGCTCAGAACTTATCTTCACTGGCCGAATGTTTTTACCGCAAAATAACACTGAGAGAAAAAATAAAGGTTCCGCTGTCATTTTTGAACGCGCTGTAGCCGCCGCTGCCAAAGAAGGTTGCAAAGCAATTTATCAAGGCGAAGATCCAGAAGAAATGAAACTTGCCGAAAAAGCGGGGATGTATCCTTTTCTAGTTGGAAAATCCTCAAAGTCTCACTTCTTTATACCCAAAGATAAACTCAATTCTTATGTAGAAAATTACACTGAAGGCTCTTGGGAAAATCTTGGAAATAATGACTTTTAAAAAAGTGAACTACCTTCCAGGCATTGGAGCAGCTGGACGTTTATTTTTACGGAAAAGAATAATGCCGTGGTTTAGGTCATAAACAGAGATGCCTACAGTTACTTGGTCGCCAACAATACAGCGGATCTTGTTTTGCTTCATTTTGCCAGAAAGCTTAGCTGTTACTTGTTTTCCTGTATCCAATTGAACCAGATAGTGGCCACCTCCGGGTGTTCCAACAATAACTCCTTCAAATTTGGCCAGTTCTTCTTTCGACATCAGTGCAATCATTCATAACGAGACTGATTGGGATTGTCTATATAACTATAGAGAGGAGTCGTAGAATCTGAAGTATTTTTAGAAATATTTTACGAGGCCAAGTGATCCAAGAATGGCCCCTTGGTTTAGCTGAAGACTGTAGGCATACTGTGCGCCTAACTCAACGGAGTAGCCGTCTCTTCCCAAATAGGCCATACCCAAACCAGGACTCAACAAACGAGCGGTTTGCTTTTCGTAAGAATTTTCAAAAAACTTCTTTGTAGCATACGCAGGAAAGGGGTAGTCCGCAGAGGTGTCGTTAGTTTCTTTAAGAAGCCACTCGCTGTAACGAAGGTCTACAAAGGGAAGTACAACTAATTGGGGGAAAAGATATCTTCGAGCTCCAACACCCCAAGAGGTATAATCCACCCCTGAACCAAACTGAGCACCAAGCCAAACGGGATCAATCTTAACTTCGGCTCGAGCACCCACCACACCAGAAGCGCCGCCACTCACCACCCCTAAAGATACGCTTTTGTCGCGTATCTTACGGTTGGTACCTAACATCACTTCATAAGTAGAGGAGCTAGAACCCTCATCAATAGAATCAGAAAGCGACACAGCTGTTTCACTTCTATTGAGAGCCACTTCAAAACGCTCAGAAGGGTTGAAATTATTAGACTTTATATTTTTAGGAGGGGGCGGCAACTTGCGGTTGCGGTGATTCAGGATTGTTTCTGTGTTGGGGCTTCGATCGTAAATACTATCGTAAGCCGCAAAACTAACCGAACTGATAAGTGGGCTAGTCAGAACTGCGATTGCCGCAATGTTCTGAAAAATAATCCCTTTACGTCCCTGTACAAGCACTAACTTTAGTTATAGCCGACATCAGCTCTCTTTCAACCCTTTAAGTTCCAAACTGCGTATCAAAAATCCGACGAGGAAAGAAACCAATGATACCAAGTAGATAGACATGCCGTTCATGCCATAAGCAGGGCGAATTAATTGACAGATGAAGATATAAAAGAGGAAAAAGAACACATGAACGTAACACGGCACAGCATAAACTGAGAAGAGCTTGGGGCCAATCACGAGCGTATCCACGCTCTCCCAAATCAGATCTTGCATCACAAATCCAAAGATCAAAACAGAAAGAACAAAACTCCACGCAGCTTCAATTTGAAAAGTAGAAAATAGGTAAAGCAGGACTAACGGGCTTAAAAACACAGCCAAATCAAAAGAAAAGCGGCGCCCCTCCCGAAGGCTAAAGCAGGGATAAAAAATCCACATATACCAAAGACATAAAATGCTTAGTGGCCAAGAGGGAAAGATAAAAAGGGAGACGGCGCCCCTGGCCAAGCGTGAATCCGAAGTAGAAACTGTGGAGAACATCAGGCTAATGGCCAAAGACGCTACTAAGCTCAAGAGCAATAAATTAGGAAACTTTTTAAGAGTCGCGGGCGTACTAAGGGGTATCACGTAACCTCAACGATTAGCTCACTTATTAGAGATACGCCACTGTGGCCTAGCTTAAGAAAGCAGCACTCCACTTGACGCTACGCATCTACCTGATTAGAAGGTTTCCACAGGTTAATAAGATGGCTAATAACGAAACACCAAAATTTAAACCCTTCATTCCCGCAAATAAAATCATCCCCGAGTTAACTGCAACACCTCTACTCGTAGGTATCTTGCTTGGAATTGTTTTCGGAGCAAGTTCACTTTACCTAGCTCTCAAAATCGGGATGACCGTAAGTGCTTCCATCCCCGTTGCCGTATTATCCATCACAGTCTTCAGAGCTCTGAGTAAAATTTTTAAAACTCGTCAGGCGACTATTCTTGAAAACAACATCACTCAAACAACTGGCTCCGCCGGCGAATCTATAGCATTCGGTGTAGCGGTAACAATGCCCGCTATGTTGATTTGGGGTTACGACATTCGATTAAGCACGACCACTATGGTTGCCATCCTTGGCGGACTGATTGGTATCTTGATGATGATTCCCCTTCGTCGCTCTCTTATTGTTGAAGAACATGGCAAACTAGCTTACCCCGAAGGAACTGCCTGCGCGGAAGTGCTCATTGTAGGAGAAAAAGGCGGCAGCTCTGGAAAAATTGTTTTTACAGGATTTTTCCTTGGTCTCTTTTATAAATTCGTAAACCTCTACATGAAAGTGTGGAAGGAAAGCTCTGAAGCTGTAGTGACTTTCTTTAAAGGTGCTGTTGCTGCTATCGACGTTGCTCCCGAACTTTTAGGTGTAGGTTTTATTATCGGTCCTCGCGTTTCTGCAATTATGATGGCCGGCGGTGTCCTGTCTTCTTTCGTTTTAATTCCAGCCATTATGCTTTTCGGAGCTAATCAAGCAGCTCCCCTTTTCCCCGCTACTATTTTAATTCAAGACATGAGCCCATCTGATGTGTGGAAAAATTATATTCTCTACATTGGTGCAGGCGCCGTTGCAGCGGGTGGTATTATTAGTTTGTTCCAAAGCTTGCCTACTATTTGGAGATCTCTTGTAGCAGGCCTTAGCGGTTACAAATCAAAAGGTGCCGTAAAAATTGAACGTACCGACAAAGACTTACCTACAGGTTTAGTTGTTGGCGGAATTCTACTTCTTATTGCAACTATTTGGGCAACTCCTGCATTACACATGAGCCTGCTGGGCGCATTGCTGATTGTAGTGTTTGGTTTTCTTTTCTCTACTGTATCTTCGCGCATCACAGGTGAAATTGGATCTAGCTCCAATCCTATTTCGGGAATGACTGTTGCTACACTTTTGATCACAAGTCTAATCTTCTTAGCATTAGGCTGGACCGAGGGTGATCACAGAGTAACTGCTCTCAGCGTTGCAGCACTTGTGTGTATTGCTGCATCTAACGCAGGAACAACTTCGCAAGATTTAAAAACTGGTTTCTTAGTTGGAGCGACACCTAAACTACAACAGATAGCTATTTTAGCAGGTGCTCTTACATCAGCATTAACTATGGGTATCGTTTTAAATTTATTAAATGATGCTTCAACTGTTTACTCAGCTAAAAA
>CAZIFW010000096.1:0-7185 GCA_964538275.1 uncultured Bacteriovoracaceae bacterium | reverse complement strand
AACAAACTCATCCCTGGGATCATTTCAACTTTATTTGTTGAAGGGTTATAACGAAATTGCTCATACTTGGGCTCAGTCAAATATCCTCCCGATAAAAAGTTGCTAGATGTTCGAGTATAGCGTCTGGGATTTACTTTACGAATATTGAGATCCATGTAGGCTTCTTGCTCGCGGTATTTTAAAAAATCATGAAAAGCTCCGTAGACTAAAACTACATTTTTAACTTCTGGATTATTTTCTGCAAACTTTTGAATCTGGCGTAAAGCAGCTTGCTCGCGTAAATCAAAAACTGTGAGTTTAAACTCTTCAAAGCGTCTTGCTTCCTCATCAGAAGAAGGCGACACACTTCCACTCAAAAGTGCCCATAAACGATCAAGCTCAGACTCCGTTAAAGATCCACCTACGTATTGTCCCACATAAGATTTGAATTCTTCTTTTGTATTTGTGGCGAGTATGGCTTTTACATAACCCAGATTAAACATTACGTTCACAGCAAGCCCCGGCTCCAAAGTCATCTCTTTTTGAAGTTCAGTAAATTGCTCGTACATAAAGGGAACCTTATTTGGAAAAATCAAATCAACAGCACCTTTATAGGCGTCGCGCTCAAAGAATCCTGGTGAATTGGGATCAAAATAAGAGTCTCTATCTGCTGAGACATAGGAAGATTCTAAAAACACATAGGAGTCTGGGTTTTCTTGAAGATACACCATGAGTGCATGTTGAGATTTTAATACAAGCTCTCTAGCTTGAGTATCTTCCATCTTAGATGAAACTGGGTGAAGCATAGGAAAAAAATCCACGTTCACTTTCTTCTCGTTGGCACTTAGACACGATAGAGAAAGCCCTAAAGAAAAAACCCCTACCCCAATTTTCTTGAATGTTTGCACCATCAATTTCGCATTTTAAGTCGAGGCCATTTAAAAGCTACTTTATCTATGAAAATTAAAGTTTTTTAAGTCTTACAAGTTCTTAGCAAAGCGCTTTCTAACACAGTTACTTTATAGCCACCGGCACAAGTGAAATATAGGCAGGATGCCATTCTCCTGTATTGGGATCTGGAATAATCCCAAGTATTGTATTGATGCCTGATTTTATAAAAATTTCTCGAACCCATTCTCTATGAGCTGTTTCTTTTGTTGCAATATCTAAGGGTAAATTCTTAGGATTTTCACTTATAAAAGCCGAACCCAATAAAGTATAAAAAATCTCTCCTGATATAGGAAATTCAATCTCATCAATTTTAAGACGCGCTAAATTCTGAGCAGGCACATTATCTAAGATAAATTGTAATTCAGAGCGAGTGTACGATTTTTGAGTATCAAAAACGTGAGTAACATCTACCCACCCTTCATACACAACTGCCGGATGAGGTCTTCTATCTTTTTTTATCAATCCCTTATTTATTGAAGTCGCATGTCGAACAGCATGTTCAGAATTTACATACAGATATACACCAGGCCCGTAACGTAAAGCAGTTCTAGAAAAAGCTGGATCAAGTGTATTGAGCGTAAGATTGGGAGAGGCATGATAGCCAGGCTTTAGCTGCACCCCTGCTTGAGTCTGAGTAGGAGTAGGCATCCTGCGTATCTCTGTTTTATAAATTCCAAAAAAACCAAGAATGGCCAGTCGACATGCTCCAGCAGACGAAAGCTCTACGAATAGGAAAGATAACAATAAGAGCTTTCTCATAAACCTATTCTAAGTGCAAAGTTTGTCTTTTTTAAGTTTTAAAAAAACATTACGGAGTTGCTGGAACTAGCTGAGCACTCTGCTCTGGAAACATAACCGTTTCGTCTTTGCCCAAAGGAGCCGTACTTTTAAAGTTAGCTCCATTGATTTCAAAACGTGTAATCAGAGGATTACTAAAAGTAACCCGCGCCTTACGGTTAAAGCTTACTTTGCGACTTTGTCCCTCAGACAGCTTAAAACTTACCAAAGACTGCTCATCCACCTGCATGTTAAACCACACATCGCCCGATGCATTGATTGTAAATTCATAGGGAGGATTCCCCTTAAAGAGATTTCCTGAATCAGCAGTAGCTTGCTGATCTACAATTTTTGTTTCTTGTGGTTGAGGATTTACAACGCCTGTTTCAACAACTGTAGGAGCACTTAATGAAACTTCAGAACTCTGTTTTTTTCCAAGGCTCATTAAAAACAATAACAGACCAAATCCAATGAGAACTAAAACTGCATAGAGTGTTCTCTTAGTAGAGAGCCAGTGAGTGAGCTTAGACTGCTCTTTTCTCTCGCTGTAACTGCCAAAACGCAAAGGCTTACCAGAATTAGGAGTATAGGTAGGGGTATCCGTCTTGATAAGCGAAGATACCTTCTCCTTAAACTCACCCTGATGCTGCTTAAAGCGCTCTATCACTTCGACTTCGTTAAGACCCAAGTGACGAGCGTAAGTAATCATAATACCGCGAACAATAGCCAAGGCGGGAATAGCATCTGGCCAACCCCCCTCTAAGGATTTCAGCTGATGGATATGAATCTTTGTAACCGCTGCTATTTCTTCAAGAGAAACCTTCTTTTCAAGCCTTTGGGCTTTAAGCCAAGCGCCGAAGGTCTTTGGAGCCTCTTCTGGTGTACCCTCAGTTTTATCCTCAAGATCCGACATATAGGCTTGGTGTAATCTATTAGCCCTCCAAAGTCCAAAACTGCGTCAACAATTTGCTACCTAAGTCCTTTAAATTGAGTCAAAATATAAATATGGGGAGAGGTCTAGCGTTCCAAGGGGGACGTCTTTTACTAATTGCGACACTCTGCTCAATTCAGGTGCCATTACAAATGGCTTTTGCGCAAAGCGCGAATACTGTTTCCAGCCAAGAACTCCAAGACTTTGCCAACCTTCTAAAATACATGCACAGCTCGCACAGCGACCTTATCCAACTTTTAGAAACAGACCAAAAAGAGCTCATCGAACAGTACAAAAAGTATGGAGTTCAAACATTAAAAGAACTTCCTGTTGATACATTTAAAAATCTTTATCAGCGTTTTTATATAAAATTCATTAGCCTTAAAGAAACAAAAGAAAAGTTTGAAAAACAAATTGCATTCTTAAAAGACCGCAAAATCGCACTTCCTCTTTCTGAGAAAAAAAGTATTGTAGATATCGATCTTAAAATCAAAGCCAGTCAAGACCAAGTAAAACAAGCACGTTCGGTTCTGTTTTTTACTTCGCTTTCGGCCAACAAAGCTTTGTACGAAACTCTTGAAAGCCCTAATCTCAAAGCACTGGCTAAGAAAAATGCTGAAGAAAAAGCCAAAGAAGAACTTTCAGCAGCTAAACCCAAACTTCCAGGAACCGCTCAAGAATCTAAAGCAGAACGTATGAATACAGCAGAAGCGGACAAACTTAATCTTACGCCGGTAGACCCAGAGTTCTACAACACTCAACTTGGAAAAAAACTTGAAAAAGATTTAGGTGGTCGTGCTGAGTTTTGGAACTACGACTTTGATCAAGACGAACTCTATGTTGTTGTAGGAAACGAGACAGGTAAGATTCGAGTAAAACAAAAAGACCAATCTACTCGCATTATTCAAACACGCGTAGGAAGCGGATATGCAGACTTCCCTTCAAACTATCAAGGCGACGAAGCCGTAGATATGAACGTAGCCAAAGGACGTTTTCTTACGGGCAACCCAGCCGACCCCACTCTCTTTGGAGACTTTCCCAAAGCTAAAGAAGAGCCCGGTATTCCTGAAGGTAAAGTCCCTCACTCGCATAAAAAAGGCGATGGGCATAATCACAACCACTAAAGTGTTAAACTTCTAAGCACTCGTTAATGGCTCAAACATAAAAACGAGCAATTGTTTACTCAAATTAAGAATAAAAATTTCCAGCTTTTGTATCCTATGAGTGAAGGGTTTTCATGATATGGTACTGCGCCGTGGCGCAACACTTAATCAATAATGCGAGCAGCAAAATATAAACATGAAAACCTTCTACTCTCTTCTTTTCTGTTTCATTCTTTGTGTTACCCCTCAAAATTTATATTCCGATTCTGATCGAGTTTTAGACTATTACGGACTCTTGGGAGTACGCTCTATAAGTTCCACCGACGAGATAAAAAAAGCATACAGAAAACTTGCCGTTGCAAATCATCCCGATAAATTTCCTGGCGATAAAGACAAAGAAGAATATTTTAAACTTCTAAGCGAAGCATGGGATGTTTTGGGCGATGAAAGCAAGAGAACTCGATACGATGCTTTCATAACACAGTTTGGCCGCAATCCTACCGCGGGGGAATTTAGCACTCTTGATGAATTCAATGCCAAACGAGCTGCAGAAGCAGAAAGCGAAGCGCGTACACCGCAAGCAGCTTCTACACATCAAAGCTCTGAAGCTCCAGATGCGGCAGTCGATGAGTTTAATAAGCTCATTCAAAGAGCTGTTCTTTCATACGACAATATTAAACCCCAAGACTTTTATAATAGCTTTTCAAAAAACCATTCTCATGTTGAAGCTGCATTTTTAAAAATTCTTAAAAACCCCAAACTCAGCAATTCCAATAAGCACTTAGCATTTGTTTCTTATTACGATACATATGCTTATTCTCTGTTAAAAAAACATGCTTCCCAATTGAATGCTCACAATACTCTTAGCCTTATGAATTTACTCGAAGCTCCCCTAGATATAATTCAAAAAAGCTTAGGCCAAGATTATGTAGATTCAGCTAGATCATTTGCATCATCTATTGCAACTGAAGCAACTCTTGCGCATGCACAAGATGGAAAATTCATGGGAGAAATGGCTCAACATTTAAGAAACTCCAAAACTAACTCTGCTTGGACACGTCTTAACATTTTTGCTCGATCGCAGTTTGATCGAAGCACCACCCTAGAACACATAGCAAGTAACAGCACACTTTACCCAATACTGATTAAATATCTCATAGCAGACGGAGATTCCAAAAACGCACTTTTACTTTTAAATACCTCTATAAACTTTTTAAATAAAATGGCGGTAAAGATTCAATCGCAGGAGCTTAATGAAAAAGAACGTTATCGTTTACGAGAGGAGCTTTCTGTCATTGAAGAACTTATACGCTCAAAAGAAACTTCGGACGCAACTCGCAAAGCAAAGAATTTTTATTTATCGGAGACATATGTAGCCCTTAAAGAAAGCATGGGAGAAGAAGTTCCCGTGCGACATCAAAGCGTAGCCATGCTTCAATCAGTTATTGAGAGAGGCTTAGAGTCTTTAAATAAACTATCAGGGGAAGAACTCTTAGACTCTAAAAGAGGGCTCAGCGCTTTTCTGGCAAATACTTTAGGGGCCTACAGAGGAGTTTTACATGACAAAGAGATTGATAAAACGAGTCTGGCTCAGGCGCAGGGATTAATTCATGATGCTATAAATAGCTCGCTCCACTTTGCGGCTTTGAAAGTTCCACTAGACTTAGAGAATGATTTAGCTTCAAAAATTCAAAGCACCTTTAAAGCTCAGGGGCTTGAAAGTTTACTCAGCGGACCAGTAGCAACTATTTTCACTGATAAAATTTCTCTTTTCCGTAAAGCTGACATTATAAGTTTTATTGAACAAAATCTAAGATCACATAAAAAATCTAACCAAGATTTGGCAATGAAAATTCTTGAAAAATACAGAAATTCATCCGAGAATTTAAGCACAGAAATACTCAATCGCTTACTCGCTCAATCAGAATCAAACATTGAAGCATACCGACCACTGTTTAAGTTCTGGGAAATTGATTTACTAAAAGGTACACTCAACCCGTTCTACGTTGAGAGTAAAGGCTTACTCTTGCATAGTGCTTCGTTAAAAAAGCATTTACCTAAGGTAGCAGAGTTAGCAAACGCTCATCTTGTATACGCACAACGTTCACTCTCCAACAGTCCTGCATCAAAATCTACAGCAGCGCCAGAACTAAGAGCCGAAATATTAAGCAACATGAAAAGCTCAGGATATAGTTGCTATGCAAAACTCAAAGCTAAATTTCGTACTCGTAAATAAGAATATTTTTAAAACAAAAATAGGTCTTAACTAAACTTTTTCTGCAAAATTCGAGAAAACAAAAACGCACCCAAACGTGCGCTTTGATAATCCCAATCAAAACTGGGATTCAATTCGTAAAAACCAAGATGAGTTAAGTTTTTTGCTACAGCATCTAAAATACGAACGGTTTGATTTATAGAAATACCCCTTGGGCTAGGAGCAGAAACCCCAGGAGAGATTGCCTGCGGAAAAGCATCGAGGTCTATACTGAGAGCCAGAGGCTTTAGAGGATCTATGTCTGTAAAACAACGATCGAGAGCTTTTGCAAAATCGTGCTCTAAATCATCAAGTGACCAAAGCCCTTTAAAGTTTGATTGAGCAAAAGCCCAATCCTGAGCCGTGTGATACTCCCTTTGAGCACCAAAACACCAAATCCTTGCTTCTTTCTCTACAAGATAGCGAAATGGCATTCCTGAATGAATTTTATTTTTCTCGTAAGGCCTTACATCAAGATGCGTATCAATGTGTATGATTTGCATATTGGGTGAATCAAAATCTACCGCTGCATAATCGTGCCCACCACCAAGAGAAACTCGCAAAGGGAATTTTTCTTGAGGCAAGTTTTTACGAAGCCAAGCATGACTTGCTTCTGCGGATTCTGTAGATGTGTAATCACCTAAATCCACAAAAGAGACATCCGTTAGAGCATTCATGCGGTAGAAAGCACTTCTAAAAGCATCTGGACCCTTATCTGCACCTGCTCGCCCTAAATTTGCCAGAACGCCTGCGTGGCTCGCATAACCTGCAATCAAAACAGATTTTTTTTGCGGCTCAGTGTCGTTTTGAATGAGCTGAGCCCAGCGTTTAAACGTAGGGTCATCTGAGCGTCCACTTAAGAACTCCGGGGGCATTTGAAATTTCTTCCACATCCTTGAATCTTCCTACCAAGTTTATGCATTATCGTCTAAACTCTTCAGACTGATGTCGAAATATAGCTTTCTTCGTGACATCGAAATCGTAGGTGCGAGGCAGCATAATTTAAAAAACCTTACGCTGACGATACCTCGAATCGGTCTCACGGTTGTTACTGGTCCTTCTGGCTCGGGCAAATCCAGCCTTGCCTTCAACACGCTTTTTGCCGAGGGGCAAAGACGCTTTGTAGAATCGTTGAGTTCTTACTCGCGTCAGTTTTTAGAGAAACACGAAAAGCCCGATGTAGATGCCAT
>CAZIFW010000095.1:0-7800 GCA_964538275.1 uncultured Bacteriovoracaceae bacterium | reverse complement strand
GCTTCGACTTCGTTGGGTTTTATCAATTCTTGGGCAGCCGCGATTTGCTCATCAACTCCGATCAAAAATAGCTCGTCGTTCGGCAAAAGACGTTCTGATCTGCTGGGTGCAAAGATGCGCTTTCGTCCCCGATCAATCATTGCAACCGTAGCTCCGGTGGCAGTTCGAAACTTACTTTCTTCGAGTGTTTGTCCAGCGATTGGTGAGTCAGAAGAGAGAACTATTTGTGCGAGACTTGCATTCCAAGGAGCTAGTTGTGGTAATCGTGCAAGTCTTTCGACTTCCGCTATTTCTTTCGCATTCAAATTCTGTAAAAATCTACTCTCAAAGCGTGTATAAAAACTCCCTATAGAGGTTCTGAAGATATAGAAGAGGATTGGCGTTGCCACTAGAACTAGTAGAGGCAAAATCCGAGTCGTTGCAAAGTGACTGATAATGATCTCAATAAGGATCATTCCAATGAGGCCTCTAATTATGACCGTGCCAAACTGAAGTTGGCTTAAACGCAAGAGTGCTGAGGCATCGTCAATAGGTGGCTTCTTGGGAATCTTGAGAACAATTCCATATAGAAAAGGTGAGCATATAACGAGTGTAACGACGCAAGCAGTGAAGCGGATATACTTCTCATCACCGAACATTGAAATTAGCAATGGTAACCCAATGCGAGCGGCGCTAAGACCAATCGATAGAACAACAACTGAATTCAGTAGTACTAGGGCTCCATAAGTTTTCCAGAGGAGGCTTAACACATTTGCTTGACCATTGGCGGACATGGCTTGCTCGTAGCGACTAAAGCGATAAAGAACATTTTTCGGTAGACGTGATTCAATCCAAGAATAAATCGGTCCCGAGTAGCGGATCATGTAGGGAGTTGTGAAAGTTGTGACCGCCGAAACGGCAATTACAATTGGGTAAACGAAATCACTTAATACTCCTAGATTAACTCCTAGCGTGGCAATAATAAATGAGAACTCACCAATCTGTGCAAGACTCATCCCTGCCTGGGTTGAATGTTTGAGGCTTCTACCCGAAAGGACAGCCCCAAAACCTGATCCAAGAAGCTTTCCTACTACTGTCAAAACAGTGATTAACACCACAACAACGAAATGTTGCTGCAGGATTGCGGGATCGATCATCATTCCAACGGAGACGAAAAAAATAGCGCCAAACAAATCCTTCACTGATGACATGAGATGCTCGATACGCTCACCTTCGTCGGTTTCCGACAATATTGAGCCCATAATGAAAGCACCTATGGCCGCTGAAAAGTTAGCCTTGGTTGCTAGCACTACCATCATGAAACAGAGGCCGATCGACACAATGAGCATAATCTCGTTGCTTAAGAACTTGCGAACACGTCGTAACAGCGTTGGTACCACATAAATCCCAACTAAAAACCAAATCATTAGGAAGAATCCAAGTCGCGCAGAGAGAAAGGCCAAACTGGATCCTGAAAATGAGCCAAGAATACTAATGGCTGATAGAATCACCATCAGCAAAATTGCCATGAGGTCTTCGACAATCAGAATCCCAAAGACAAGACTTGCAAATGCTTTGGCTTTAAGACCGGCCTCGTCAAAAGCTCTGATTATAATGGTAGTCGACGACATAGATAAAATCGCACCAAGGTAAATGCTATCCATAGTGGTTCATCCAAGAGCACGGCCACAGACATATCCTGCCGCGCTCATAGTGAGGATTTCGAAAGTCGCAGCTATAAAAGCGCTTTTGCTAACTTTTTGAAACTGAATTCAAGCCCGAGACCAAAAAGTAGGAAAATAACGCCGATTTCAGCCCAAAGAGCAACACCTTCCTTATCCACAACCGTAGGCAAAAAAGGAAAGTGTGGGCCAACCACGAATCCGGCGATAAGGTAGCCCAGCACAACTGGCTGCCGAAGTTTGCTGAATAATAGAGTACTTATGGCAGCGGCACCGAGTATCACTGCGAGATCAATAATCATGGGTGGCAAGTGGTTCATGTCGATACTCCTAGGTTATTCAACCCCCAAGAAAACTCTCTGTGAATATCCTTAAATGGGTTCCGTTACATCAGCGGAACATTTTTTTTAGCACAAACTTGCTTTCGAAGCAGCAAACGCGCGGCTAGTACGGCTTTGTTTTTCTTCGAAAAGTCTGCTTATAGTATAAAAATTACTATGCAACACCACTTCACAAAATCGTTTAGCGGTGAATTTTCTCAGGATTAGTTTCACTCGAGACATCGAGTTGAGGAAGTGCTCCGCCCTCATTTTCCCAACGAGATAACGCCAACAATCGCGTACATGATGACAAATCTTCTTCTGATGAAGCTGGTGGAGTTTCTGTCAGTAGGTTATCGAGATCAAGTCGCCGACTATACATTTGTAACCGTGAGTCGGAAGTTACTGGCCAAAGAGTACGTGGCTTGTCCCAATAAAGTTCAACACCATTATTGTCGGGATCTCGTACATATATTGCCTCACTTACTCCATGATCTGAAGCGCCATCCAAAATGATACCAGCCTTCAATAAACGGCGTAGTGCATCGGCCAGCAATACTCGGGTGGGATACAAAATCGCAGTATGATAAAGCCCAGTGTTTTGAGGTAATGGAGGAACGCCCCCTTTGCTTTCCCATGTATTCAGTCCGATATGATGATGATAATCTCCAGCGGCTATAAATGCAGCGCTGTCGCCAAAGCGTTGGGTTATATGAAAGCCCAAGACATCGCAGTAGAAGGACAATGCTCGTTCGAGGTCTGCTACCTTAAGATGAACATGACCAATTCTTACACCTGCATCAATTCGAAAAAAGGGCTTTTTCTCTGAGCTTTCCATATTACAAATTTAATTATCAACTGCCCCGTGGTCAATAAAAACAGAAGATAGAAGAAAACACTTTATTGCTTTTAAGAGGAAAAGGAGCTTCGCATTGGTGTGTTTAGAAGGCGCAATCCATTGAGCACAACCAATACAGTTCCACCCTCATGCCCTATAACCGTAAAGGGAAGCGGAAAGTTGAAAAACAATCCTCCTATGACTAAAACCACCATCGCCCCAATGGAAAAAAATAGGTTCTGCCGGATTATTCTCGCCGTTCGCCGAGCAAGATGATGGGCAGCTGCCAAGCGTTCCATATCCTCGGACAACAAAGCAACGTCGGCAGCTTGAAGCGCCACATCCGAACCAGCGGCACCCATGGCGATTCCAACATCCGCCCGCGCAAGTGCGGCAGCATCATTGACCCCGTCACCAACAAAGGCGACGGTTCCTGTGCGGGTGAGCTCGCCCACCATTCGTACTTTATCCTCAGGCAACATGTCTGCGTGTATCTCATCGGATTGCAGCCCAAGCTCTTCTCCAATCCGCAAAGCAACGGGTCGCCGATCTCCGGTCATCATCACGATCTTTTGAACTCCGCCTGCACCTAGCGCCATGAGAGCAGCGTGAGATGTCGTGCGCAATTGGTCAGCAACGCTTACGGCACCCAATACTCGAGTTCCCAATCCCAAGTAGATTATAGTTTGTGTAGTGGTCGATAGTGTTGCGAGAGCCGGATGATCAATCTTTGCTTTCATCTGCGTAGCGAGTCTCAGATTGCCTGCCCACAACTGCCCCTCTGCATAGATTCCGACGATGCCTGCACTTGGGCGGTTGCTGACCTCTGTCACTTGAGCAAATGCAATCCCACGTTCGGTTGCCGCTTGGCGTATAGCTTTAGCACTGTGATGCTCTGATTGGGCTTCAATTCCAGCTAGAAGTGATAAAAAATGTGCCTCGTCTCCATTGAGGGCCACGATCTCGGTAACGGCAGCCTTTCCTGTTGTCAGCGTGCCTGTTTTATCGAAGGCAAATGTATCAACGACTGCCAGAGTTTCCAAAGCTGCTCCGCCCTTAAAAAGCACACCGCCTCGCGCTGCTGCGGAGAGTGCAGATAGGATAGCCGCCGGAACTGAAATAACAATCGCACAGGGACTCGCGCCAACAAGCAGTGTGGCCGCACGGTAAAGGGACTGATCGCAATCGCGTCCGATCCAATAGAAAACTATGAATGTCAGTATCGCAGCAACTAATACTGCAACGGTATAGCGTTGTCCGAACCATGCGCTGAATCGCTCGGAAGGTGCTTTGGCCGCTTGAGCCTGTGTAACCAGAGAGATCATGCGCGCAACGGTGCTTTCCGCGAGAGCCTTGGTGACCCTGACTTCAAGCACGCCATCGAGGTTTACCGTTGCTTCAAAAACTGGAGCACCGAGATCTTTCGTGACCGGCATTGATTCGCCCGTGATGCTGGATTCGTCGAGGGAGCCGTGGCCATTTAAAATAGTACCATCGGCAGGCACCCTTGCTCCCGGCCGAAGTACGACTATGTCATTCACGCGCAGATCAGCGGCTGCAATTTCGCTCACAGTACCGTCTTTAGATTTTCGCAACGCTGTCTCCGGACGAAGTGCCATCAACGCTTCGATGGCCCGTCGCGCTCGGCCCAATGCCCTTTGCTCCATGGTGGTTGAGATACTAAAGAGTGTCAGTAGTACAGCTCCCTCAAATGGAGCACCAACAACTGCTGCTGCAGCCGCTGCCACCACCATTAAAAGATCGATCTCCAAAACGTGTTCTTCCCACATGACAACCGCAGCTCTCCACAACGTCGGCAACCCGCCAGTAAGATAAACTAACGAGATGCCAATAACAGACAAAAGTCCGGATATTTTTTCGTGCAGAGGTAGGAATCGAGTAATCGCCAACACCATTCCCAAGATGGTCACACCTGTCAGAACAAGTGCAGAGTCTATTACTTGGCCTGAACCTCGTGATGTCTTATTAGGCATCAGTTTATCCAATCACTAGTCGCGAGACGAAGGCATATCAGAGCCCGACTCAAGTGAAGCGCCCGTTTTTAAACCCAGCACGAAGTATCCCATAGCAAATGTTCCGACTGTAAATATTACGTCTCCAAGTACGCGCAGCCACCTAAAGATATCTAAAAACTCCTGCTGTTGAAAATCAGCGGATCTCGCAAACCAATAACCATGATTAATACTCGCCCATGTTTGGAAAAGACCAATAGGCAAAATACTGATTACGGTCATCAACATAAGTCCAACATTTAACGACCAAAATGAAATGCGAATGTATTTGTCTTTCCAAATATTTCTTGCCGCTAAACCCTTCAAGACGAACAACATCAACCCAAGCCCCAACATTCCGTAGACACCAAACAGAGCTGCATGGCTGTGCACAGGTGTCGTGTTCAATCCTTGCATGTAATAAAGAGCAATGGGTGGATTGATTAAGAAACCAAAAATTCCGGCTCCTACAAAATTCCAAAATGCGACAGCTACGAAAAAGTAAATCGGCCACTTATAAGCTCTCAACCAAGGCGCTGCACGACTTAAAGTTAAGTTATGAAACGCCTCAAAACCGATCAGGACCAAGGGCACCACTTCTAAGCCACTAAACGTAGCCCCCAATGCTATGACGGCGGTAGGGGTGCCTGAAAAATATAAGTGGTGAAAAGTACCAATAATTCCACCCGACAGAAAAATGATCGTAGAAAATAAAACTGTACCCGTGGCGATACCTGCTCGCAGTAAACCCATTCTTACGAATAAAAATGCAATAACCACAGTTGCAAAGACTTCGAAGAATCCCTCAACCCAAAGATGTACCACCCACCATCTCCAGTATTCAGAAATTGCAAGATTTGTAGTTCTGCCCCACATGAGTCCAGCCGTGTAAAAAAGTGCAATAGCTCCACAAGAAACTATAAATAATCCAAGAAGACTTTTATTCTCTAGGGGATTTTTAAAAGCAGGCCATATCGCTCTTACCATTAAAAATAACCATAAGAACAATCCAACAGATAAGAAAAGTTGCCAAAATCTACCTAAATCTACATATTCAAAACCTTGGTGACCAAACCAAAAGTTTGTTTCAAATCCCAAGCGTTGCATGATCGCAAACCATTGGCCAGCCATGGAACCCACTACGATAATCAGAAGACAGACGAATAAAAAATTTACTCCAAGCTTTTGATACTTAGGCTCGTGACCCGAAATCGCTGGTGCAATAAAAAGACCCGTTGCGAGCCATGACGTGGCAATCCAAAAAATTCCTAATTGCAAATGCCACGTGCGAGTTACGGTATAGGGTAAATACTGAGCTAAAGGAAAACCAAAAAACGCTTCCCCTTCAACTCCGTAGTGTGCCGTGATTCCGCCCAATACAACCTGAACGATAACAAGGGCCATAACAGTCCAAAAATATTTCAGCGTTGCTTTCATTGAAGGCGTTGGCGAAAGAGCCAAAAGTGGATCGGACTTAGGTAACTCTGCAAGTGGCACATCCTCTTCTTCGTCTCTATTAGATGCGTAGTAATAGGCAAGCAGCCCGATACCAAACAAAAGCAAGATGACACTAAAACCTGTCCAAATATGCAGTGCAGGCGGTGGAGTATTGCCCACTAACTCGTCAGAGGGCCAATTGTTTGTATAACTAATATTTTTGCCGGGCCTTTGCGTAACACACGCCCACGCTGCCCAAAAAAAGAAAGCATTCAGTTTGCGCATACGCTCTTCGTCTTTGATAGTAAAAGCGGGCATCGCGTACGCTTCACGAAGCTTGGCCATATCTGGATTGTTCATAAACAATCCGTGATAGTGCTCACTGACTATTGCAATAGCCCTAGCTCGTTCTGCACTTATGCTTAAAGTCTTAGTTTGCGGATCGTAGGTATTCTTTTTAAGCTCGCTTTGTAATTCATTTTTAACGTAGGCTTGCTCCGCGCTGCTCAGTTCAGAGAATTTTTTTTGATATTTCTCTACAGACTTTGTATTTGAAAGCTCTACGGCTTCACGATGTAACCAGTCTGCAGACCAATCGGGGGCCACATAAGCGCCATGACC
The DNA here is from genome assembly GCA_964538275.1 of uncultured Bacteriovoracaceae bacterium. Taxonomy (GTDB): domain Bacteria; phylum Bdellovibrionota; class UBA2428; order UBA2428; family UBA2428; genus CANIGN01. Next base: position 911 of record CAZIFW010000095.1, on the reverse strand, counting down.
CCAAATAGAACCAAGCTGCTGACCTCCCATGGATTGCCAAACATTCTGCCCCTCTTGAATATCAGTGCCCGTAAATAGAAGTTGGCCATTCGAATCGAGTACCTGATCAGGTATTGGAGGTGCCTCTCGATAAATTTCACGACCGTAGTAACCCAGCACCGCAAAAGATGCGACGATGACTAAGGTCAAGGTGATCCAAAGTTTTTTGTAACTTTTCTCCAATGGCTTCATGGCTCGAACTTTAACGCCATTTACATAAAGAGGATAGACAAAAGTTACATTATATTGCCTGAGCGAAAGACCTCGCGGATTGTCACGTGGGATATCGAAGTTGACGGAGCTTTTTAAACGCTTCTTGAACGCGCTCATTGAGCGTGTCTTCTCTTATGCCCATGCGGCGGGCAATTGCTGCACGGGAATGCCCCTCATAATTATCAAGATAAACGGCCCTGAGGGCGTTTCGCTGCTTTGTGGTTAGCGCTGATAGAAGCCCATTTACGGCTTCAGCCAATTGCTCAGCCCTTTGCTCTTCTTCATGGTCAACCTGATAAATGGGCACCTCTAAGTCCTCATACGTTAGTTGCTCTTGGAGTCTATCGACCTCTAGCGTGAATGAGAACAAATCCTTAATGCCAAGCTTTTTTCTGATTCCAGCAAATAAAAACTCAAAGGCATCGTCTGCTGAGAAGTCTTCAAAATCAGCAAGGGTGCCAAAGAGTTCTGATCTTTCTGCGGGATCTAGGCTTTTACTGATTTTCTCTCTGGGTTCATAGCGAATGAGGTCATTTTGAAGAAGATGTTTTTCAACGTCATAACATCCTTTGAAAGTACTTTTGGGATTTAATTTTTTATGTAGTTCTGTGCCCGGAGATTTTCTTTTCAAATATGTTTCATTCACGGGACAACAGTAT
>CAZIFW010000094.1:0-8444 GCA_964538275.1 uncultured Bacteriovoracaceae bacterium | reverse complement strand
TTTATGCAATAGGGTGGCTCCCAAATCTGCAATTCACTGGCTCCCGTTTATGCAATCAAGTGGATCCCACTTTTGCAACTAGGTGGCTCCCGTTTCATGCAATTATCCACCTGTAAACTCTTTAAAATCGCTTTGGCCACAACTCTATCTTTTATAACGGCAATCTGCTCAAGCCTTCCTCCGCAATGAGGACAAACCGTAACGTCGATTTTAAACGTTCGCTTCAGCATTTCTGACCACAACATCCGAGCTCGAAGGGCTTTCGTTTTAACATCCGGTGCTGCGGACTCACAAGTCGCAGCAGCCTTAGGCGTCTTCGGAACAATTCGCGATCTGTCCTTAAAATTTGGAGCAAACACACCATGATATCTAACTAAGTTCATCTTCGCTGGCGGTATCAAAGCCACAAGACGTGCAATAAAATCCAAATACGAAAAACTCACATGCGTCATCCCATCACGCCACGGAGTCTTCATTTTATAAATCAATAGATTTGGAAATGATTCACTCAAACGCTCTGTAGCAATTGGTCCTCTGGACATATAGCGAATCAGCTTTTCTAGTTTTTCACGGTCCTTACCGCTAACCCAAACTCTGGCATTTAAACTAAACCCGCCTACATTTGCCGAATACGGATCATTGTCTTCGGGGTCCACTTCAAGTTTTTTTATTCCAAATCGCCTGAGCCCTTGACCGGCTCTTTCACCAAAGCCTGCTTTGTGCCCGATTGAAATAGCTGCCACATCATTTAACAAGTTCTCATCAAACCCACCCTGTCCTTGGTCATCGATCCCAAGTTTTTGAACTAAAATCGCAACTTTGTTTTGGATCTTTGTGGCGAGCAACACGAGCTCTTCCCGAGTAGGCTCTGAAAGCCTTAAAAATTTATAGTCTCCATTTTCTGTTTTATAAAAGACCCCGTCTGCAAACAACGTATGAAAATGCACATTTAAATTCAAAGCTGAGCCAAATCTTTGGATAAAAGTCACGGATCCTGGACGCGCCACTTTGATCCCATAAAGCTTGGCCTGCTTTTTTTGATACGAGCTTATTGTTTGAATAAATACAGCTAAAATTTTATTTGTAAGCTTCGGATTATGTGCCATCTGATAACGCAGCTGATACGGAAACGATAAAACCCATTGGCGCATCACCACTTCTGGCAAGACCTGATCCACCAAGTGTGCTGCCTCGTCGTTCATGCGCCGAGCACAACAGCTCGGACAAAATCCTCTTTTCTTACAAGAAAAAGCTACGATCCCGGACTCGCGGCACTGATAACAATAGGTTCTTACAAATCCAAATTCAGCAATTCCGCAGCGAAGATATTTATTGAATTCATCTTTGATAAAGATCGGAATGTTCCTGCCGACTCTTTCTTGCTCCCGCAAAAATAGAGGCCAGTACGTTTCAACTGTTCGGTAGAGGAGCCCTTGCTCCGGACGGCGGCGGAGATATTTTGCTTGAGATTCAATTTTATTAACTGCCGCCATGATCTCTGACCATGACTGCAATTTTTAAACTCTATTAAAAAATATCCTGATCCAGAACGCCGCCATCTTTTTTGAAAGACTCACTCGGCCTTGGAATATCCGGCGCAAATTCAAGCTTCGCTTTTAACGACTGATTCTCGGCCATAATCTCAGCCTGTTTTTTTCTTGAAGCATGTATTTCCGCTTCAAGCTTTTCTTTGCTCTGGTTGATGATCTGATTCAAATTATCTTCTTTAGTTTTTAACTGATCTCGCTTTGCTTTAGTTCGCTCATTAACCAAACCGTCTACAATTGCATTCACTGTTTCTTCATCATGCCGTGCTAAAAACCAATAAACTAGCGGAGCTCCTAAAAACATCCCAACTAAAAAGATCCAGCCAACTTCTAGCCGATCATACACCACACCCATTTTAGCCTTCGCACGAAGGCTCTCAAACGGTGCATCGGTGTACATACGCACGCGCCATTCATGGTGCCAATCATTTAACTCCGGCCAATCAACCACCACCTGATTTGTTAATTTGCCTTTCGCATCTAAAACTTTAGCTCGGTCTAAATTCTGAAAAAACACGAGCCCCACTAAACATAGCATGACCGCATAAACAGTCACCACGGCTTTTGAGCTGGATAAACTGCTAACGCCATCTCCTGGAGCTCCTACCATCCTTAAAATGGTACCAACTACCAAAGACACCAAAATAAACGGAGCCAAATAAAACATTAAAAACGGAAAAACCAAATAAGCTCCATAAATCAGCCCAGAAACCACTGCAACAGCTGCGGCACCTACCAAAACAAAATTTTCAAAATGCTCATTTTTACTATTGCTCATTCTATCCTCTCCTAAACCTTCTCTGGCATTCCGCGCGGCCAAAGCTTTGATAAAAAATGACTGTATGACTCAACTAAAAATCCATCCGTACTACCGGCAACCTCCTTCAGATCACCATAGATCCGGTCCGTAAATCCTACCCAAATCACCCGGTGGATGAGTGGCCTTGATCCAACCATCACTGACCGGAGTCCCGATAATTTTTCTTCATACCGACTTTTTTTACGAGGCGTCGTTTCGATTTCAAAGGCGACTCGCTCACCTTTTGATGTGATAAAGATTCCATCTGGCACAAGTTCACTCGGTAACTCATTCCATGAAAAATCACTTTCAAACCCTTGAGCGCGTAACTTTCGCTCTGGAAGCCAGCGAATGATTTTACCCGTCCGCTCAATAGCGATCCGACAATCGTTAACCTTTGTGTCGTGTTCATAATTTCTAAAATCGATTTGAGAAATAACCTTAAGATCTGCCAAATGTGGCTTTTTCGATCTTAAAACTTGTACAGCTAAACCAGTTACCAGGTACAAACTCTTTGATTCAGAGTAAACTTTTTCAGATTTTAAAAATCCATGGCGCTTTAAAATTTGTAATCTCTGACGAGTTACAAACAATCCCTTTGGCAATGGGTCGGTTACCTTTTCTCGGACATCAAAAAACCGGAAATAAATTTGCTCTAAGGACGCAAACTTCTGCTCCAAAATAAATCCAAAAATATCCAAATCCCGATCCGTTAATCGAAAATTCTTGAGCTTTACATTTGACCTAACTTTTAATGTACTGCCTGTTTTTTGATCTATTTCTAATTCCATATCTTCTCTCAATTTCCTTATTCATTTCTTTATTTACCCAAACCCACTACCAACTTTAATACCCCTATCTCCAAACCCACCCAACTCGTGACCACTTCATCTCGTAGGGAGGGAGTGGTCACGAGTTGGGTGGGTTTGGTCTAATCACCTAAACTATTGAAATCACTTGATCTATCTGTGTTAGTTTTCAACAAAAGTCCTCAATTAAAAGCAGGATATTTTTGAGGACTTTACCACAGAGGTTTTTCTAGCAGATGTTTCTGGATTTTAAAATACGAAGACTTTACAAAATGCTTTTTTAAATGGCATTTATGCTTATTTGGCGTCTAAAGGCTGCTGGCTGGTTTTTAATTTTTTGAATATCAAATCGATTATGCTTGCGCTGAAAAGTTTAACCTGGGGCATTTTAAGAGGTTTTATGGCGGTTTTGAAAAGATGTCTTGAGCTCTTTTGCAGATTTAATTTTCTAGGTTTAAAGATTTGAATTCTACGAACGCTACTTTTTCTAGCAATTCGTTGCTCGTCACAAAATTGCTGTGCTTGGCTTTGATGGATTCAATGAAACTTGGATTTGCTTGAATGTATTCTTTAAATCGAGCTGAAAGCTTTAACTCCGCTGATCTTTTCTCGTTCTCTTCGGCCTGGTTGATTCGGGCTAATTCCTGATCAAGCTCTTGCTGCAAAGTCTCTGAATACTTTTGGCTAATGTACTCCCGACCTGAACCCAATACCCCAAAAAGGATGTTAGCAAGATTTCCGGTCTTCCCGTTTTCAACATCAAACGATAACGCCGATAAACTTCGTTGAATGATCTCTAAAGTTGTTTTTTCTGCCGTGATCAAATTTTGAAGGTTCACCACAGAAACACCAAACCGGCGAAGGTTTTCTGGAATGATTAAAATCTCAGCTGCTGTATTAGTAGTTTCTTTATTATATAAATCATTACTACTACTATAAGGGAGCCTTGGCTCAGGTTGCGGCTCAGGTTGCGGCTCAACTTTGGCTCTAGTTTGACTTATGTTTGGCTCAACTTTGGCTCTAGTTTTGATAGATAACAGATCTGAATATACCCCTTGTGGCAGAGCATATTTAGTCCAACCACCCCGGCCATCTTTAAACTCAGCCCTAAGAAGGTAACCCTTTTGTTCTAAACGCTGAACTGCCTTCCTTGCCGCCGCCACCGTGGTTCTTAAGCTGGCTGCTAAATTTGAAATTGTAATAGGTCCAGAAATTTTACTTCCAAAATGCAAACAAGAATCGAATACGAAAATGAGAGCATCTCTTTGAAGACCAACAAGCGACTCAAATGAGCCATTTGGCTCAACTTTGGCTTCACTTTGACTCAACTTTGACTCAAGACGTGGCTCAGGTTGCGGCTTAACTTTTGGCTCAGGTTTAGATTTTATGAAGCGAGATGGCTCAACTTTGGCTCTAGTTTGACTTATGTTTGGCTCATGAAATGGCTCAACTTTGGCTTCGCTTTGGCTCAACTTTGGCTCAAGATTTAAATCAGTTTTTAGTATACTCTTGGCGATTATATTTAAAGGCTGAGGCTCTTCTTCATCAAAAAACGCAAAATCATCAACTGAAACTTTAGACTTTTTAGCCATTTAAGATCTCCAAAACTTTAGACGTCAGCATTTCATACTGGGCCGAAGCTCTTGTGTTGAGATCGTAAATGGTCTGTTTTTTAATCGCGGCTCGCTTTACACCGGAGTCTAATCCGATAGGGTCAAAAACATTAACCTTTCCGGCGTATCTCGTTTTTATAAATTCAAGCGCTGACTTATCATTTGTTGATCTTTGGTCCATCCGGGTAGGCAGTATTCCAAGAATACTTGGAACTTTATCATAAAATTCTTTGAGAGTTTCTCGGTTGCTAAGTACGGCCTCAATTGTTGGAACGCTAAACGCTGATAAGTCGGTTGGAATTATAATTGAATCAACAAAAGTAAGAACATTCAGGTTCATTAGACCCATTGCCGGTGAAGTATCGACAATTATGTAGTCGTATTTATCTTCTAAGCCTGATTTTTTAAAACGTAGAGCCATAAGTTCATCTTGTTTTGGCTTGCCTGCGATCTCTCTTTCTAAAGAAGCCAATCGTTTTGAAGTTAAAAAGAGATCGATTTCTCCACCATCGGTTTTTATTTGATGGAATCCCTCTTCAGGATTCTTACCATCGATAAGAAAATCAGCGAAATCTGCCTTATCTTTTAGTCGCAATTGAAAATAACTTCTAACAGACCCTTGAGGATCAGCATCAACCAAAAGAACCTTAGCCTCAGGATTTTTATTTTTAATTCCGGCTGCTATATTTACAGCAGAAGAAGTCTTTGCTACGCCACCTTTAAAAGAAACAATTCCAATCTTTTTACAGCCCATTTAAAACCCCAATCTTAGGTTGTTTAAATGGTATCTCGATGTTTTTTTTAAAGTCCAGACATTAGATTTTTTGCCGTATGCATCGCGTTGTTTTGGGATGCACAATTCCTAACTTGCTCTAATAAGCGCCTTAGGAAGCTGTTTTGCGCGTTGGTGTACTTTTGAAATATCAACCGAGTGTTGGAGGTTCAGCCAAAACTCAGCACTCATAGAAAATGCGGCCGCAAATTTAACCGCTAGCTCTGGCGTAATAGCAGTATGGCCATTGATAATACGATTTATAGTCTTAGTATCAACCTTAATATGGTTTGCAAACGCTTTCTGAGTAAGATTCAACGGACGCAAAAACTCTTCATTTAACATTTCACCAGGAGTCACAGGATTTTTAAAAATTCGTTTATTCATAAAACTTCCTCATTTCGTTAGTGGTAATCAACAACATCTACTTCTAGGGGACCTTGATCAGGCTGGGACCATTTAAAAATCACTCGCCACTGATCATTTACACGGATGCTATGATAACCTAAAAGATCATCCTTTAAGGCTTCTAGCTGATTACCTGGAGGAGCCTTTAAATCCGAAAGCTTGTGAGCAGCGTCAAGAGCAAACAACTTTCTTCTTACTATTTTACTAACATTCGCCCAACCAACGCCGCGCGGGACCTTGTCATTCAAAAAGAAATTTTCCAACTCTTTATTCGCAAACGCTCGGATCATCTAAACTCCAACTTTATATTACCATAATGTGGTATACCATGCAATGGTAATAATATTGGTTAGAAAATTCAACGTAATTTGCTAATTTTCTTAGATAATCTGAGGCGGTCACATTTATAAACACCGATAAAGCGTCCCTTTGGAGATTCCCAGGGTCTTACAAATCTCAGCCACAGGGATGCTTTTTTCATTGTGGAGTGTCTTGGCAAGCTGGATCTTTGAATCATCCATAAGCCGCGGCCTTCCGCCTTTACGGCCGCGAGTAGCGGCTGCTTTGAGCCCGGCGAGGGTTCTTTCCCGAATCAATTCCCGCTCAAATTCAGCCAGAGCTCCAAAAATATGTAAAAATAATTTCCCACTGGCGGTCTCAGTATCAATATTTTCTTGAATGGATTTTAACCCAATTCCAAGCTTTTCAAAATCAGCTACAAGCTCCACTAAATGCTTTAGTGACCGAGCTAGCCGATCAAGCTTCCAAACCACCACAACGTCACCCGGGCGCAAATACCCAAGCATCTGATCAAGTCCTTCGCGACTTGATTTAGACCCGCTCACGGTATCTTGATAAATATTGCGATCTTCGCAGCCCACCTTTTTTAAAGCATCAATTTGTAGATTAAGACTTTGCTCTTGTGTTGAGATCCTAGCGTAACCGATAAACATAAAACTCCCGTGGTGATAACCAAAGAGTTTCAAAAAGGTCAGCCTACTGCAATTAGTAATTCGATTTCAAACAGAGGTTTTAAGACGGCTTTTGAAACTAAAAATTCCCTGTAACATAAAACTTTATGTTACAGGGAATTGATTTTTTAAAAGTTCCAGAAACGCTCGTTTTAGGGACTCGGTTTAGATTTTTTAATAACACTAATTGGAATTTCCGGGGGGGGGGGGTAAACTTCGTTCTGAAATGAAAATAAAAAGGTTCTACAAGATAATTTTTGTAGTTTTGTTATTATTTAGGTGTAGGTACATTTTCGATAACCGAAAAATTAGTGGCGCTGACCTGGCGCCCTATAGGCCCACGGATCGGAAACGGCCCGCTTCCACGTCAGTGTGATGTTACATCTTGTGCCCCTGTGGGTGCCACTAGCACATGCCAGGACTGCATTGCAAACAGAGCATGTGCAGATGCATACCCAGCTATCTGTACTTTTTAGCCTTGAGGCTGAGGGAGTCTAAGACAAATAAAAGGCCTTTTCGATCATGATCTAAAGTATCCCCGGCCGGCCCCAGGGAATTTTTTATGAATTCCACGAATCAACGGTTATGTTACGAGGCGGTCGCGACACCGCGGGCTCTGTTTAAAGCGTTTTCTCATGAAAAAGCCATCTATCAACAATCACGCTTTGGCGACCTGTTGGCCGTGCTGTATCCACCCTACTCTTTACAAAAATTGAATTGGATCAAAAAAATCATGCGTTTTTTTTAAAAACGCGCTTCGTTTCGTACCAAAATAAAACATTAAACCATAGAGTTGAACAAAGCAGCCATTCGGTGTGATATCATGTTCTTGTAATTATGTTTAAAATACAAAAATCAAAATTGTTTCGATTTACTTATACGACAGTCGCTTTAGTGTTTTTATCGCTTCTATTTAACAACTGTGCTCAAAATAATGAATCGAGCACCTTGCCAAGCTCAGATCACACAACAGCGACGCGTCCAACAGATGATATTAATACTTTTAAAACAAACCCACCTCCTATGAAGGGCAATGAAGGATTTCAATTTTTATTGGATCAGTATTTTGCACCACATTGTGGATCCTGCCATAATGAAAAACTTTATTTTGGTGCAGCTTTTTTCGAACTTAATAACAGACAAAAATCTTATGATCTTTCTGTATTCGCTTTAAAAAAACAGGATATGATCATGCGAGTCACTAACAATCCTTTTTGTCCAAGCTGTACATTAGACCCCAACAAAGAAGTTTATCAAGCGATCATGCATTGGCTGGACCATCGCGAATAAAGAAATACCCACATTTATTGACTGCATCTTTGTATTGCCTAAATTGATATTTTTCCGTCATAATAAACTCTATGATCAAAACTCATCTGCAAAAGCAATTTCTGATCTTCGTTCTAGGGCTCTCGCTCTTCGTGCTTATGATTTTTTTGATTATAAAAACAGGATATTTTTTATCTATTTTAAAGTGGCTCCCATTTATGCAATAGGGTGGCTCCCAAATCTGCAATTCACTGGC
>CAZIFW010000093.1:0-8690 GCA_964538275.1 uncultured Bacteriovoracaceae bacterium | reverse complement strand
ACGTGTTTTTTTGGCGGGCTGGTATTATCTTCTTCAAGATGAATTTGAAAACCTTGGCAAACACATTCACAAAGCTACGGTTTTTTTCTCAAACATTACTTTCTATAAAGAAGCGGGCTACTTTGATCACGCCGCCGAACTCAAACCCCTACTCCATCTATGGTCGCTCGGAATTGAAGAACAATTCTATTTAATTTGGCCTTTGCTCCTTTTTGTAACATGGAAAAAAACTCGAAAAATCGGCACTCTTATATTGGGTTGTTTAGTAGCTTCTTTTCTTTTAAATATTTTTACCGTTAAACGCGACATAAGCGGAGCCTTCTACCTCCCCCAATATCGCTTTTGGGAATTGCTCATAGGTGCCTCACTTGCTTACAGCGAAACTTTTAATACATTTAAAAACTTTAAAATTTCTAAATATTTTAATGCTGAACTTCGATCGGTATTGGGCATCGGCCTTATCTTTTGGAGTATCGCAACTTATCATGCCGCTATGTATTTTCCTGGCTATTGGGCCGCAGTCCCCACTCTTGGAGCAGCACTTTTAATTTCTGCGGGTGCTCAATCCAAAATCAACCGTTACTTTTTAGCAAACCCTTGGATGGTATTTATTGGACTTATTAGCTACCCACTTTATTTGTGGCATTGGCCTGTATTTTCTTTTGCACGCATACTTCAAGGCGGAGAACCTAGCCTTAAAGCCAAAGCCATACTTGCTATACTTTCTTTTGTACTCGCGTACTTAACCTATAAATTCTTAGAAGTTCCACTCAAAACGCAGTCCAAATCTTTGAGACTTCGTTATGCCTACAGTCTGACTGCTATCATGATTATAGTTTCTGTCGTAGGTATACTGACTCGTAATGAAAAATTTACTGCGCGCAATAATAGCGGGCAGCTGCAAAAAATCATGGCTGCTTTTTATGATTGGGATTATCCCAATGCCCGAAGTGTTCCTAGCGTCGTTGCCCCAGATGTAACTGCATATATTCGAGGAAATGGTCCCGAAAAAGTTCTCTTTATGGGCGATAGTAACATGGAACAATTTTATCCTCGTGTGGATCATTACTTTGAAGTGAATCCACAGACAAAACGCTCTGCTGTTTTTATCACTCAAGGCGGGTGCATCCCCATTCCCGAAGCTACGAATCACAACTACCCTCTTTGTTCTAAAATCATAAGCGCTGCAAAAGATTATGCTGCTCGCGATGAAGTTAAAAGTATTGTGCTGGGTGCGGTTTGGTCACTTTATTTTCAAACAAAAGAATTTACTAAAGTACCTGACGGAGAAAAGCCTGTTGATATTGCCAAAGGAAGCTCAGGTTATAACTTAGCACTCAAGGCACTCTCCCGAGACATCCAGTATTATAAGAATTTAGGTAAAAAAGTTTTTGTAGTGCTCAATATTCCAATGGGCCACGAATTCAATCCGCGCAGTATGATCAAGCGAAATTTTCCTTCAGGACAATTTGAAATTAAAATTGAAAACTTTGATAAAGAAAAATTTGATACGGGCTGGCTCCCCATACGAGAAGATATTAAAAAAATATCCATTCAGGCAGGCGCAACTTTGCTAGATCCTCTTGATACATTTTGTACTCCCGAAAAATGTCCTACCGTAGATGAAGAAGGCAAGCCTGTTTACAAAGACAACTACCACGTGCGGCCTTTCTACGTGATTCAAAAAGCCTCTTTCTTAGACCAAGTCTTTTTGTAATGAGGTACAGGGGACCTCCCATTTTGGTCCCGATGACCCTGAGCAACTTTCCTTTGGGTCATCGGGACCAGAATGGAGTGTCCCCTGTACTTGGCGCGCAAGATCATTTAAGGACATAACAGACCTTTTTAGGGATATTTCACAAAGAACTTTATTAGAAGTGCTGCATGCGGGGGTGCAGCGCTTTTATGAAAATCACTCTTCAAGGTTTTTCAAAAAACCTGGGTGGAGGGGTGTGTTTTTCCTGTGCGCAACCTGAGGGTCACTACAAACATATCAAGAAGATATTTTCTGCCATTTTTGCAGGCCTAGCTGTTAGTTCAGCTTTTTATACGGCCATGCCACAGCTAAACGCTGCACCCCGCGAATTGATCGACATTACAAGTGTGAACTCAAATATCCACGTAGATATGGCTTATTTGGGTCGCCAAAACTTTTTAGGTCGCAGAGTAGCGAACTATCGCTCAAACACTTGCTATCTATTACCAGCAACTGCGAATGCGCTCTCTAGAGCCAATGAAAGACTAGAGCGATTAAGTTATAGAATCACAGTACGCGACTGTTGGCGTCCTTCTAGCGCTAGCATTGACATGTCCAACTGGGCCGATACGCAGGACCAAAAGAATTTAACGGATCGTGACCTCAATGCTGCACAGAAAGTTATTTTTGAAGATCCGCGCCTCTTTGATCAAATGGGAATACTGCGACCCAGTCGATTAAAACGCTTAGGTTATCTTGCTCTTTATTCCAATCATAACAAAGGAAGCACGGTAGACCTTGAACTCCTTGAATGGGTTATGGGACGCTGGGAAAAAGCAGACACAGGTACTGCCTTTGATGTCTTTTCACGTCGCTCGGGCCAAAGTGCACAATTAAACTCTGATCAAAAACACCATAGAAATCTAATCTCTGGAGTCATGTCTTCTGAAGGCTTTCGCGGCCTTGCCACTGAGTGGTGGCATTGGACCCACCGCAATTCAAACGGCGGGTCTTACCTTGATGGCACTGTAGATTAAGAGAACTATAATCTAGTTCTAATGAGTCGCTTCTGAACTTGTCTGTAACGTCTCAGAACTCTCTTCGAGCTCCGCCTTAGGAACTTCCCTCAAATTTTTCTTCATAAAAGTAGGTAGGATAAATGCAGCATAGTGCAACTCAGGGCTGTAATATTTAAAATCAATTTGTGATTTCATGGCTTTCTCTCGATCAAAATCATCAAGAGGATGAAAGTTTTCGCTCGAAAAAGCAAAACTCCACAAACCACCTAAGTACGATGCATTGCTGTAGTTATAGAGAAAAACTTTTGAAAAAACTGAAGACAAAGTTTTCTTAAGTGCTTTCTGCTCTTCCGGACAACACAAGGGGGATTCCGCTTGAGAAACAACAACTCCTCCTGCTGCTAAAACACGTCGAACGTTGTTGTAAAATTCTTCAGTATATAGCCCAGCACCCGCACCCGAAGGGCCGGCAGCATCTACAATTACAACATCAAATTGTTTTTCGGTATGAGCAACGAAGTCTCCTGCATTTCCAATAATAAGTTCAAAACGAGGATCTGTTAAAACATTTTCGGGCCAGTCGAAATGAGCTTTCGTAGCGTCTACAACTTTTTGATCAGCCTCAACACAGATACACTCAATCACAGAAGAATGTTTAAGCACTTCGCTTGCCGCACCTAAATCTCCGCCACCAATTATCAAAACACGCGCAGGATCTGGATGCACAAACAACGGTACGTGCGTAATCATTTCGTGATAAATAAATTCATCTTTTTCAGTACAAACTATCTGTCCATCGCAAACTAAAGTTTTGCCCCAGCTTTCAGTATCGTGCACTTCAATTTTTTGCACAGAGCTTTGCTCAGTTAACAAAGTTTTTTTAATTTTGGAGCCAATCGAATACTTCTCATTCTTTTCATAGAACCAAGAAGAATCCTCTACATTTCTAGCCACCGTTGGAGTAGCCACTGGTGAAGCTTTTATTTCAACATACTTGGGCAACTCAATACTTTGCACCAACTCCGATTTTACTTTTTCACGAACTGTATAGAACTGAAGCGTGTGTCCACTGCTTAAAACCTTATCAAGTTTTAAGTTACCGGCTTTGGGAGAAAAAGAGTTAAAGGGCAGAGGAGTGCCGGATGCAAAAAGTACAACTTGAAAATTTTCAGGCATAAAAAGAGACTTCAACGCCTGAACCAATTCGTCTACACCTTGATCAAAACAATTGGTTTCAAAGCTCGCAAAACTTCCCACGGCCTGAGGATTTACATGAAAAGTAAAATAGCGATCACCCTTGATGGCATTCAGAGAATAACCCAATGGCTCAAAGCCATGATCTAAAATATCGAAGGATGCAAAAAAGTTTTTGAAATCAGGATTTTCTGCAATCCATTTGCGCGCAGTGATTTTTCCTTTGGTAAATTGCTTCTTAGCTTCCGGATTGAGCTCCAACATAAAAACTTCGAGAGTAGCTTCAGAGTTGCGCAAGTAAGAAGAAGCCTTATCCATGTGAAACAAGTAAAGAGGAGTGCCTTCTTCTTCGCCTAAACGAAATGCTTGGCCCGGAACCAAACGAGCAAGTTCTTCTGCATCTTGGTTAAATTGAGCAGTCACTGAAGCCGGTACAGAAGAGTTCTTTGCTTCATAAAAAAGTGAGTCGATATCGTCTACTTTAAATTGAGAAAGAAACTCTCTGACAGCTGGAACCAAACGTGCCTTCCCGTTGGCGATCATCAAAAACTTGTGTGGGAATACAAAGAGAGAAGCTTCAGATAGCAAGTAGCTATCACAAAGTGGAGAGTTCACCGAACTTACAATCTGCGTGCCACATAACTTAACCAAAGATTCCCAAAAACTTTTAGGTAAACTCTTTAACGATTTTGAACCTTGCTTAAGCGAAAGCTCTAACTTCTTTTCTGACCCCTCAAAATACATAATCCCCCCCTAAAACAATTATGAACGCGATTCGATACTGTGTTTATCGATAACCGCTAAAGTCATCCGACAAATACAGGACAATCGATTGTTAACTTCTAATCTAGCTTCCCAAACTTGGGTTTTTTGACCCATATGCAAAGGTTTGCAAGTTGCCACGACAGTGGAACCTTCAAACGCAGGTCGAATGTGATTCGCGTTGATTTCAAGTCCTACACAACGCGATTGCTCAGGATCTACGCAATAATTAGCGGCAGCACTGCAAATGCTCTCAGCAAGAACAACATTAGCGCCCCCGTTGGCAATCCCCATAGGCTGGCGAGTTCGATGATCTACAGGCATGGTGGCTTTGATAAAATCAGGCCCAATTTCAATAACTTCAATACCGAGCCACTCCGCACAAGTCTTGGTAGCTCTCTCATGAAAATCCTCAATACCAACTTCCTTAAACCAAATCGCCACACATTGATTAAACACCTTTTTCAAGCGAGTGTGAATCAGGTAGATTAAAATCTGCTTAAATAGAGATAGTTTTAACGATGAATACGCATTCACTTGATATTGTTCTTAGATTTTCAAGCCTTGGAGACCTTGTGCTCTGCTCAGGTTTTCTTGAAAAGCTGCATCATCAGAAAAAATCTCAACAAATCGTTTTTGCCACTCTAACGGGTTTTAAAGACATCCTCAGTACCTTTCACAGTCCTCCGCACCGAGTTTGGGGCCTGCCTTCGTCATCTTTGTCAGTCTTTTTTAAAGCTTGGGATTTGCTCAGTAGTGAACATTCCCAAAAAGCTATTCAAAGTATTCGTATTTTTGACTTACACAGAGTCCCTAAGTCTTTCTTCTTTCGCGCGGCTACTTTCATTTTTGCTCTTAGCCACGGAATTAAGTACTCGAGCTATAAAACCCCCAAAAAAAGTTTTCGACGTTGGTTTACTCTCACATTTAAAAAAGATGTATTAGGCAATAGACACGTATATTTGGATCATCAAAAAATTCTAGCTCCTTCAAACGAAACGTTTATGCCGCGCTTGCGAATACCCACTCGGAGCGAAGCTCCCCTAAGCCCTACTCTTAAAAGGGTGCTCGTCGCCCCCGATAGCCAACACTGGAAAAAAAAATGGCCCGTGAGTCTTTGGGAAGAATTTTTCCGACTTGCCTATATTCATCTCCCTGATGCTGAATTTACACTTGTCGGCGGAAGCGATGTATTTCCAATGGACCTTGTAGATCAACTCAAAGAAAATTTTGGTGAGCGTTTTAAAAACAGGCTCGGACGCCTCCCACTTACAGACTTGGCAAGAGTAGCCTCCGAACATGACCTCACTCTTTGCGGTAACTCCGCATGGCAACATATTTCCGAAGCCGTAAGTGTCCCAGTGATTTCGCTTCCTGGGCCCATTGTGAAAGGTTTTGGATTTTCTCCGTTCCTTTCAAAATCACGTGAACTTGAAGTGCAACTTAACTGTCGCCCTTGCACTCGGCATGGCGGTGGCCTTTGCCATCAAAGTGAAGAAAATTTTCACGCCTGTATGAAACGTATTACACCTGATTTTTTAATCAGAAATACTAAGGAACTTTTAAACTCATGATTGCTGCCAAAATTGGAAGCTTTGTTTATAGAAGCATTGAATTTATAGCTATGAACATTGGAGCTTCCCATAAAGTTACAATGACTCTTGATTATCGTCGTCGTTGGCAGAGTTTCTTAGAAAATAAAAAACAAGCGACCCATCCTACTCTCTGGATTCATGGAGCCAGCGTAGGAGAACTCGAAGACTTAGCCGCGTTTTATGGAAATTCAGAGCTACTTGCAAAAGCGGGTTACGATTTTTCAAGACTCATCATTACAAGCTCTTCTCCCTCTGCAGAGGAATTTTTATTAAAATTACAAAGTAAAATAAATCCTCTTTATGCGGGCCCCCTGCCCCCAGATGTTTTACCTAGAGTGGAAGAATTTTTTGATAAACTCAAACCCGAACTCCTTATTCTAAGCCAGTCCGACATGTGGCCTGTTCTTATGAGTGTCGCCAAAGAAAAACTTAAAAAAGGTGCCATCTGGCTTCCCCACAAAGATCAAAGCGCATCTTGGGGAAGAGATCTCTTCCTAGCGCCCATTGTTAAAGTTGTAGGCCTCAGAAGAAATGACAGCAAAAATCCACTCTCTGCATCTAGAGCAGAATTCATCGGTAGTCCTCGTATAGATCGCATCTTGGATCGTATTCGCTCAAGTCAGAATTCAGAACATCCCCTTCAAAAACAACTTTCTGCTTCTAGTGCTAAATTTAAAATTTTAATGGGCTCAGCTTGGAAAGAAGATGCCTTGATAGTGAATCAGGCACTTGAAAGTATTCGCGAAGAAGATCGAAAAAAATTTGAAGTCATTGCAATTCCTCATGACATAAAAAATCCAACCGAGATGGGAGCTATCTCCTCTTACTTTGGTAGAAACGTAGTTGCTCGCGAAGGGATTCTCTTAGAATCCTATCGAAATTTTGATATCGCGTTTGTTGGCGGTGGATTCCGCACAGGACTTCATAACATTATAGAACCCCTTGCATGGGGCATCCCAACAGTCTGTGGAGATGACATTCGCAAACAACCCGAAGCCCCTTATTACTCCGCGCAAGGATCACTCAAACCCATTCGAGATCCTGAAGATTTAAGAAAACTTTTTGTGGCTCTCTTGGAAAATAATTTCATTATGAAAGAATGGCGAGAGAAAGCTCTCGATGCACAAAAGCTATTGAATTCTCAAAGTGGCGCCTCCGAGCGACTCGTTCAGCTCATTCAAAGCCTTTAACGGAATCCTGACACTTAGGTCTGTAAGCCTCATTTAATAAGTTCTGAGAGTGAATTTGTATTGATTTTAGAAGCTTTTAAAGAATCGTAAAAGCATGCTCTGTAAGCTTAAGTCCCATTTTAGAAATGACGAAACATGCACGTGGGCTACGAACTCAAAATCCAGAATCTAAACTATCATGTTAACAACAAACAAATCCTCAAAGAGATTGATTTTTCTCTAAATGCTGGAAACTTTGCTGCTCTGCTTGGGGAGAACGGATCCGGGAAATCCACTCTTTTAGATTTAGTCATGGGATTTAGAGTACCTAAAGGTGGAAAAATTTTAATTGATAACAAAGAACCCCACATCGACGATCTCACCCTTAAAGGCAACACGATTTATCTATCAGAAA
Source organism: uncultured Bacteriovoracaceae bacterium (assembly GCA_964538275.1). Classification (GTDB taxonomy): domain Bacteria; phylum Bdellovibrionota; class UBA2428; order UBA2428; family UBA2428; genus CANIGN01. The sequence continues at coordinate 840 of CAZIFW010000093.1, read as the reverse complement.
AAATGGAAGTTCCCGTATACTGGAAAATTGGTGACTACCTTGATTTTCACAAGCATTTTTATAAACACTATTCCAATGAACTAGAAAAACAATACTTAGAAGAATATCGTATCAAGCGATCTACAAGTTTCAGAGAACTTTCCGCAGGCGAAAATAAACGAGCGCAAATAGTTGCTGCGCTCTCTTCGAATCCGCAACTGATTTTAGTCGATGAAATCACCGCAGTGCTAGATATTGTAGGTCGCCAAAAATTTATGAGCCACCTCTCAGCACTCGCAAAAAAAGGCTGTACTGTTGTGATGGCTACTAATATTTTAGAAAACATTGAACACTTCACTTCACATCTAATTCTCTTAAACAAAGGAGAACTCTCTTACTTTGGAGATGTAAAATCTTTCATGAAGCAACAAAAGACCCCTCAGTTCATTGATCAAATCGCTTCTATTCTAGAGGCAGCCTAAGGAATATTATGAACACTTTAGTATTTTTTCTTAAACGAGACTTTAAAGACAATCTTCCCCTTTGGACTGCGCCCCTTGTACTCTTCTCGATGTTATTTACCCTAACCCTACTTTGGAGGCAGCAAATTCTATCAACGAATGCTGCAATCACGGGCTTACAAATTTGCACCTTTTTATTTATATTTGTATCAGCCACACTTTACGGGAAATATTTAAACTCTGTCATAGGAACTTCTCTTCAAGTAAGAACGCAAATGTCTCTCACACGCAACTATCTCTTTTCACTTCCCCTCACACGCAGTCGCTTATTTTGGATGAACCAAATACGTCTGATTCTGCCACTTTTTCCTTTTGTACTTTTTGCTACAATCTTTATTGT
>CAZIFW010000092.1:0-9079 GCA_964538275.1 uncultured Bacteriovoracaceae bacterium | reverse complement strand
GTACATTGTTAAATTTAAAGATGCTGCTGTAACAAAGCAGAAGTCTGTGAGCATTAAAGGAGTGGGCCGTGTACCATTCGTTGATACTCATGAAAGTGCGGCACTTGCCAAGATCGTTCTCGATCAAAAAGGCAATCAAGCTCAGGCGCTTGCTAACTTGATGAAAAATCCTCAAGTTGAGTACGTAGTAGAAAGTTTTGAACTTAAAACTCAAAGCCAAGTTGATCTCACAGTTTTAAAAGATCAATGGGCTATTAAAAAAGTTGGAGCTGAACAAGCTTGGAACATGGCGGGCAACACGGGATCTCAAAGTGTGACTGTAGCCATTATCGACACAGGTGTTGATTATAAACACGAAAGCCTCAAGGCAAACATGGTTCCTGGATATGACTTCAAAGACAATGATAATGACCCCTTTGATGATTACGATCCAAATTGGCAAACATCTCGTAAAAACCCCGGTCACGGCACTCACTGTGCAGGTATCGTAGGTGCTACGGGTGTTGTGCAAGGTGGAATTGTTGGATTAAGTCCGAGTGTTTCTATTATGCCTTTGCGTTTCTTAGGTGTGGACGGTTCCGGAGATTTGATGGCGGGTATTAAAGCTATCGATTACGCGATTGAGAAAAAAGTTGATATCATTTCTGCCAGCTGGGGTGCGATGGTAAGTGCGGCACAAGCACAACCTCTAACTGAAGCTGTTAAAAGAGCGAGCGATGCAGGTGTTATCTTTATCTCTGCAGCGGGTAATGGCGATCAAACGGGTAACGGTTTTTCTAACGACACTAAAGGGATGTACCCTGCAAATGCCGTTTTCGAAAACACTATTACAGTTGCAGCGAGTGACGAGAGTGATGCTAAAACAAAATTCTCTAACTTCGGTAGAAAGAGTGTTCACTTAGCAGCTCCTGGTTTCAAAATCATGAGCACACTTCCTAACAACAACTACGAATTGCTCAGTGGAACTTCCATGGCAACTCCGTTGGTGTCTGGTTTGGTGGCTTTGTTGAAAGCACAAAACAAAGCTCTTACAGGTATGCAAGCAAGATCACTCTTGCAACAAACTGCAGTTAAAGCTGCAATTGAAACTGCTTGTAATTGTCGCGTAAGTGCATCTGATTCAATGGATGCAGTATTAAATGACAAGCCTATCCTTGTTCCTTATGCACATACTTTTGCTCCTAACGAAACTGTGAAGTTTAGCGTTATGAATGCAGTCGGTGCTGTAAACTTTGTTTCTAGCAATCCTCAAGTGGCTTCATTTGATGCGAACGGAACTTTAACGGCTCTTACAGAAGGTGAAGTTACTGTGACTGCAACCGATAGCGCAGGAACTGTTCTTAAGTCTGAAAGCATCTTTGTTTGGACTCGCACAAGTGCGGGTGGTTCTTGTCCATTGGGCGATCAAGCTCTTTGTGATTTGATGTGCCAAATCATGCCTGATATGCCTTGGTGCTCTAAGTAATACCGATTTAAAAGCAATCTAAGTAAAAAGGTACAGGGGACCCCCTCTTTTGGTCACGATGACCTAGTGAGGGGGTCCCCTGTACTTTTTTGAATAGGCGAAATTCTTGCGCTAGGATTAGCCGCTATGAATACAAGTGAGCTTCTAAAACTTCAAGAATGGCGTTGTTCTATAAAAAAATTCGATACTGAAAAGAAAATCCCTGCTGATCAGTGGGCAGCTTTAGAAAAAACTCTTATTTTGTCGCCTTCTTCTTTTGGATTGCAGCCTTGGAAATTTGCTGTGATTTCTAATCCTGAGCTTCGCAAGACTTTACTCCCTTTGAGTTGGGGACAGGCTCAGATTACAGATGCTTCTCATATGGTTGTGTTTTTGTATCGCAACAAAATGGATGATGCTTACGTACAAAGATTTGCAGATTCTATAGTTCAAACTCGAGAGCAGAGCCCCGAAAGTGTTGAAGGGTATAAAAATATGATGCTTTCTTTCATACGTAATTTAAACAATCAGGGAACTTACGGTGAGTGGGCAAGAAAACAAAGCTACATTGCACTCGGTAACTTTATGACTTCTGCTGCTGCACTTGGAATTGATACTTGTCCCATGGAAGGAATTGATCCTGCTAAATACGACGAAGTCTTGGGTCTTCAAGGGAGCGATTATTCTACTTTGGTTGTTTGTGTTGCAGGATATCGCCACGCGGAAGATAAATATTGCGCTCTTAAGAAAGTGCGTTTCCCTGCCTCGGAGTTGATTCAACAGTTTTAAGAATGGCTCAGAAATCTATTCCTCAAGAGTATTTTGAAAACTACGCTGGTCGTTCTCTGCCTTATAAAAAAGTTTGGCGCGATCATTCTTATTATGATGAGTGTTGTCGTCTTTTTAAGCGTAAGGGAGCTCCAGAAATAAAGAGCTTATGTGTTTTAGGAACTTCCTCTGGGCAGGTTCTAAAAGAGTTTCATAAGCGCTTGGGTCTTAAAGCCTATGGTTGCGAGATCAACGAATGGGCCCATAGTCAGATTGCTCCAGAATATAAGCGCCGCATTCAATGCGAAGATATGACTCGCTACATAGCTAAGATTGTTAAAGACAAGGGACATTTTGATTTGGTGTTTGCAAATTCCCTTATATATCTCTCTGAAAACAAACTTCGTCCATTCATTCGCAAGCTTTCTAAAGTTTGTACTTATTTACATTTTCAATCGAGTTTTCAAGAAAGTTATTGCCCCGACATAGCTCGTCGCACTCTCAAGCCCTATGCGTGGTGGAACGAACTCATTTGTGAAAATGGATTTGAACGTTTTGTCTGGGGTCGCGCTCGTACCTACTGTTGGAAATCACTCAAATAGATCTTTATCTAAGTGCAATAGAACAAGAATAGATGCATCGGGCTTAGCAAAAGCAAAGTCATTGTCGCTAATCAAAGCGAGACTTCTGGGCCCAAGCACTGTAAGTCCTTCAAACTTTTCTATGTGCGAAAATCCAAGTTCGCTTAAATCAGCAACAAGCTTTTTCTCTAAAGGTTGTCCCTTAGCAAGAGTGATTTCAAATATTTTACGGAAGCTTTGATTGTTCGTTTTTGAATTTTGTTCAATCACTAAGAATCTGTTTTTGCCAATGGCAACAGCATCTCCGATTTTGTCGGCTTTGGTGCTTTCAAGGATATAGTTAAACTCGTGAGTAACTTTTTTACTTTTGAGGTCAAATTCGATCACAGGTATTTCAAGTCCCTTGGAATCTAGGGGGCTCTGGAGGAAGGCATAAAGTTTGCCATTGTGTTGCGCGAGGCCTTCGAATCCGCGATTCATTTGTCTATTTCCAAGCGAAGCGGGTAGAGCCTCCACTGCGGCTTCCATTCCTTTTACTCGAGTCCCAGCGGGAATGTAGCGGTTCTTAAGTTTGCCATTAGATCCAAACTGTAAAATAGAGGGACGATATTCTTCTACCATCCAGTAATCTCCATCTGCACTCATCACAACTGCTTCAGGGTCAAGGCCGGATGGATTGTAAGTAAGGGACTTGCCGTCACTGCTTAAAGGAACTTCATCTGCGTCTTTTCTTTTACTTTTAGGGTCTAGGTTAGGCAGTCCACTGATAGCTTTTCCATTTTTTGATTTGAGGGCTTTAACTTCAGTAATTTTCGCGGTCAGCGTGTCTTCGTCTAATTCAAATCGAACTAAGAGTGGATTGAAAGTAGGCAATCCAAAGCGGCGAGCTGCTAGTTTGTCTTCAGTAAGTTCTTGCTCGCTGTTGGGGCCTCGATCTGTGTGAGTTAGAAAGGATTTGCGGCCAGTCACCGGATTCACTCCCTCATATGCCAGCCCAGAAAAACCGCCCAAGCTAATTTTATCGTTTGAGCCTTCAAGCTTTGGAAGATCCTTAAATTGAAAAATTTGTTTCTGAATTGTGTAAGGGCTTTGAGGCATATTTTCCTTCTCTTTGTGAGCGCAGGATGAAAGTAGAATAAAGCTACTCAATGTTATGAATGTGTATGCGGGTTGTAGAGTAAAAACTTTCATATAAGTAGAAATAGAACTCAATTTGTCTCTTGTAAAATAAACTAAAAGTAGAAGTACGAATAACTATTTGTAGTGTGTGGATTTTTATGAAGCATGTTCCAATAAAGGTATGAGACAAGCTTATATTGCAGTGATTTTTTTCTTGTTACTTGCAGCAAGTTTAATGCAAGCAAATGCTCAAACACAAACTGAGCTCCATTGGAGTGTATGTGAACGCTCTCCACAAGATGTTCTCAATAAATTGGGTTTGAAAATAAAAAAAACAGAGCGCCGCAATGTGTCTTATAGCGATCATTGGAATACCGAATTGCAGGACTTTAATCTGCACTCTCAAGGTGTGGTGCTGCGTGTTCGGAGTTATGAAGATAAAAGCTATAAGTCTGCAGTGAAAGTTGAGTTTAGTGAGTTTCCTGATCTTTCAGATGAGTGGACATCTCTAGAAGCCTTTAAGTGTGAAGAGGATCTATCTCTTGCGCGAAAAAACTATTTTTGTTCGCTCAGCGAAGAATCCTCAGAGTTTACATCACTACAAAAAAAATTCTTAGAAAGTTTAGGCTTTCAAATAGATTGGCATTTATTAAAGGTGCATGGTCCGGCATTGAACGAAGTGTGGGATTTAAAAAGAGAGAAAAAAGAAAAGCTTGTACTTGAACGTTTGCACCTTAAAGATGGCACGGAACTTTTGGAGGTATCAACGCGCACAGACATAGATACGGCTACCGAAGTTTTTGAAAAAGAGACACAGTGGTTGTTGGAAAAAGGGATTGAGTTTTGCGAAACGCATGAATCTAAAACAAGACAAGTATTAGAGAGCTATAAGTCTAATTAATTCAAGTACTTAATCGACGCTATGTGGCCACTAATGGCATCTTGGCAGTCCCAGCAGGAATCGAACCTACAATTGCTCTTTAGGAAAGAGCCGTTATATCCATTTAACTATGGGACCACTGAGTGATCTCTAACTTAGAAGCTTTGCATCAGGATCTTGCTGCTATTGTCAGCACAGCATCCATCCGCTTAGTCTTAACATATTGCTATGATACTCAAAAGCTTATACACCGTGGTCGCTCTTTCTTTGATGTCTTGTGCAACTGGGCAGAACGATAAAGTTGCTTATAAAAAAGTAGAGAGTTCAATTGTGCGCGGTAAAACGACACAAAACGAAGTGATACAACTTATGGGTTCTCCTAATTTGGTGACTCAAAATTCTAAAGGACAAGAAGTTTGGACTTACACCAAACAATCTTACAATGCTCAAACTGGCGACGTGAATGGCGGAGTCATTTTGTCTGGCGGAGCACGTGCCTCTTCAAGTGGCTCCAATACAGCGGCCTTTGATTTGATTTTAACTTTTGATCAGGCCAATATCGTGCGCGATTACAGTGTAGTTTCTGCTGAGTTCTAAGGAGTCTGTATAATGAGAATTCTTTTCTTGAGTTTATTTTTAGTTTCTTGCTCTTACTTTCATACTCAAGCGAGTCGCGATCGCGCCAATCGCGAACAAAGTTTGGCAAAGGGCGAATTGCCTACTTTTACTTATGCAACAACGGATCTGCTCCATGTTTCGAATCTGATGGTGAGCGAGCTTCAAAAAGACGGTTATAAAATCACTCATGTTGATATGAAGTCGGGTAGGATTGCTGCCGCTTCTACTCATAAAGATGCGCTTGCTACATTTAATTCAGGCTTTAGCGGAGGAAGAAACTATAAAGTTTCTGAGTCTAAAGTTGTAGAAATTCAATTGAGCTCACGTCCTGAAGGCGTACATTCAGATTTAATTCTAAAAGATGTGAGCACTTTCAGTATGGGACAAGAAGAGTCTGAACTCTTAGATCCTAATCCGTATCACACTGAACTTTTTAATAAGGTGAAGCTTGCTCTCTAAAAACTTGCCTAAGTTTTTTAAGTTCACAAAAGAGCAGTGGTCTTGGTCTTTATATGATTGGGGTAATTCCGCTTTCGCTACAGTTGTTATGGCGGGATTTTTTCCGGTATTTTTTAAAAAATATTATGCTGCTAATTATTCTTCCAGCCAATCAACTGCTTTCTTAGCTTATGCTAATTCACTGGCTTTGCTTTTAGTTTTAATCACGGCACCTGTGTTGGGACAGTACACAGACAGGAGTCACAATAAAAAGAAAGCTTTATTTGCTTTAACTCTCTTAGGAGCCGTTTCTTGTATAGCTTTGTCTTTGCTTTCAAAGGGAGAGGTTGTGCTATCTGCTCTCTTTTTTATTTTTGGAAACTTTGCATTTTCTACAGCGTGCGCTCCTTATGACTCATTAATGGTGAGTGTGAGCGATTCTAAAGAATCCGATAGAGTTTCGGCACTAGGCTATTCCATGGGTTATTTGGGTGGAGGTCTCCTCTTTGCGCTTAATCTTGTTATGTTCCAAAAGCCTCAGCTTTTTGGATTGGCGGATGGCGCAATGGCAATAAGAGCAGCTTTTGCATTGGTCGGTGTCTGGTGGCTGCTTTTCACATTACCCCTTTTGTTTGTTGTTAAAGAAAAATCTTTTGATGCAAAAATTGCTGAGCAAAATAGTTTTTTTCTAAAAAATATTAAAAGGGTTTTTACACATAGCCCGCAGTTAAAAATATTCTTAATTGCATTTTTTCTCTACAGCGATGGAGTGGGCACCGTTATTCGAATGGCCGTTGATTACGGAGTGAGTATTGGTCTTGAATCCGGAGATTTAATGCTGGCTTTATTAGCCGTTCAAGTGATTGCGTTTCCTGCAACTCTCTTACTTGCAAAAGTAGTTGAGAAAATTGCCCCCCGCACTGTCGTTTTGTGGCTACTCTTTAATTATGTTGTGATTGTTGCATGGGGTGCCTTGATTCGTAGCAAGTGGGAATTTTTTGCAATCATTTTGATTTTGGCTTTTTCGCAGGGCGGAGTGCAGGCATTGAGTCGATCAATTTTTATGCGATTGATTCCTCCGGCTAAAGCGGGTGAATTTTTTGGGGTCTATAATTTGCTTGGTAAGTTTGCCGGAATAATCGGATCCACTTTGATGGGGAGCGTTGCTTGGCTTTCTGGAAGTCATCGCTTAGGCTTAGCAAGTGTGGCTGTGCTCTTTATTTCAGGAGCTTGGTTTTTAAAGAAAGTAGATTTTAAGGGAGAAACATAGAATGGCTTATCCTTGGCTTGAAAATTATCCTCGTTCGGTTCCTCATGACGTAGATGTCGATGCACATCGTAACCTTGTTGAGCTTTTTGAAAACAGTTTTAATCTTTTCCGCGACCGCCCTGCTTTTACCTGTATGGGAAAAAGTCTTTCTTATGGAGAAGTAGATAAGCTCAGCAAAGCTTTTGGCGCCTATCTTCAAAAGAGTTTAGGTCTTAAAAAAGGCGATCGCATTGCAATTCAATTGCCAAACGTATTGCAATATCCCATTGCACTTTATGGTGCCTTAAGAGCCGGACTTATTGTGGTGAACACAAACCCGCTCTACACGCCTCGCGAAATGAAGCATCAATTTAATGATGCAGGGGTAAAGGCGATTGTTATTTTGGCTAATTTTGCTCAGAACTTAGAAAAAATTATTGATGAGACGGGGATTGAGCACGTTATTGTTACTGAGTTTGGAGATCAACTAGGTCTTGTAAAAGGTAACATTGTTAATTTTGTCGTTAAGCATGTTAAAAAACTTGTTCCTGAATATAAAATTCCTCGTGCTATTTCTTTTCACAAAACATTACTTGTGGGCCGCTTACAGCACCTAGATACTCCTACAATTGAATCTAGCGATATCGCGTTTCTTCAATATACGGGAGGAACAACTGGGGTTTCTAAAGGTGCCATTCTTACTCACAGAAATATGATTGCAAACTGCATGCAGTGCGCGGCTTGGATGAGTCCAGGTACCACGGGTCAGGGAGATTTAATCGTAACTCCATTACCTCTTTATCATATTTTTTCACTCACAGTGAACTGCTTGATGCTGGGTAAGCAAGGCGGGCATAATTTATTGATACCCAATCCAAAAGATATACCCGCTTTTATCAAAGAGCTTTCGCGTTATCGTTTTAATATTATTACCGGTGTAAACACTCTCTTTAATGCACTCATGAACGATAAAGCCTTTCACGAATTAGACTTTTCTTATTTCCGTCTTTGTGTAGGCGGAGGAATGGCTGTGCAAAGTTCAGTGGCTAAACGATGGAAAGAGGCTACCGGAGTTCCAATTATCGAAGGATACGGACTAACTGAAGCTTCTCCAGTTATTTGTTGTAACCGAGTTGATGGTTTTGAAAGAACAAATTGTATAGGGTACCCGCTCCCTTCTACACATGTAAAATTATTGGATGATGACGGTAAAGAAGTTGCTTTGGGAGAAGCAGGCGAATTATGCGCTAAGGGGCCACAGATTATGCAGGGTTACTGGCAACGCAAAGAAGAAACCGACAAAACAATGATCGGTGAGTATCTCAAAACCGGCGATGTAGCAGTTATGGAAAAAGATGGATCTTTCAAAATAGTAGACCGCAAAAAAGATATGATTTTGGTTTCCGGTTTTAATGTATACCCCAATGAAATTGAAGAAACCGTGGCCGCTCACCCTGGCGTATTAGAGGTAGCTGCTGTGGGGGTGCCCGATGAAAAGTCTGGCGAAGTGGTTAAACTTTTTATTGTTCGCAAGAACCCCGCCCTTACGGCTCAGGCTATAAAAGATTACTGTCGAGAACGCCTCACGGGCTATAAAATGCCCAAGCATGTGGAGTTTAGAGACTCTTTGCCAAAAACAAATGTAGGCAAAATACTCCGTCGTGAGCTAAGAGATGAGAGTATGAAAGCTAGTAATCAGGAGTCTAATTAAGTATGGGTCGCGGATGGGTGCATGGAATTCGCGAAGCCTCTGCAGCGAAAAAAGGTAAACTTTTTACTAAAATTGCAAAAGAAATTGCAGTTGCCGTACGCACGGGGGGGTCTAAGGATCCAACAGGTAATGCGCGTTTAAGATTGGCGCTTAAAGAAGCTCAAAAGGCTTCTATGTCTAAAGATACTGTTGAACGTGCATTGAAGCGTGGTTCAGGTGAATCTAGCGAAGGTCAACTTGAAGAAATTTTATATGAAGGTTACGGAGCCAA
>CAZIFW010000091.1:0-9122 GCA_964538275.1 uncultured Bacteriovoracaceae bacterium | reverse complement strand
TGACGGGAACGATGAGTCCGCTGTCGGTCGCGACTGCAATTCCGATGTGATAAAATTTCTTAATAATCAATTCCATCTGACCATCTTTTTCTTCAAGACTGGAGTTCACTTCTGGGAATTCTTTAAGGGCGCTTACAAGAGCTTTTACTACAAAGGGAAGGTACGAAAATTTAATTCCGTAACTCTCAGCACTTTTCTTCATTTCTTCGCGAAGTGCCATCAAGTTCGAGCATTCAAATTCGTCCACGTAAGAAAAGTGAGGAGCTGTGTATTTGCTTCTCACCATAGCTTGAGCAATGACACGACGAAGGCCGCGTACAGGTTTGCGCTCAACAGCTTCTTCAAAGTTAAAGTTTTGAACAGGAAGTTGTTTGCTCGGAGTAGAGCTTTGAGCAACTGCTTTGCTACTTTCAACTTTTTGTAAGCCACCTGCACTTGCATAACTCACTGGGGCGCCACTTGTGGTTGCAGCTCGACCTTGAGTGTCTACAAATTTAAGAACGTCTTCTTCGAGAATGCGCGCGACACCACCCACTTCAGGACCTGAGCCTTGTACATTACGAAGATCCACTCCGGCTTTAGCTGCGAGAGATCTTACATAGGGAGAGGCGGGAACGTTTCCTGCCTCTACTTGGAAGTTTCCAGTATATGCAGAATTACCATTTCCGTTTTTAAGAACTTGAGATCCAGTTTCTGTAGGCGCTGCAGTTGTTTTATCGGGAGCAGGTACATTTGTAACTGTTTCTTTAGGAGTTGTTTGCGCTTGCTGAGTGGCTTTAGGAGCTTCTGGCTTAGGCGCAGCTTCTGTCTTCTTAGGGGCTTCTGCTTTTGCGCTAGCGCCTTCTTCGATAACAAGAATGGCTTGACCCACTTTGATGCGATCGCCTTCTGCCGCTTTTATTTCTTTAACAGTCCCTGCAACCGGGCTGGGAATTTCAACAGTCGCTTTGTCGGTCATCACTTCAACAAGTGTCTGATCTATCTTAACGACGTCTCCTACTTTTACTTTCCATGCAATAAGTTCGCCTTCTTGTACGCCTTCGCCGATTTCTGGAAGTTCAAAATTCATATATAATTCTCCTACTGTTCTTTCTTCTTAAAAACTTTCGCTCAACATCGCTTCTAATTCGCGACGGATATCACTTTTTTGTGGGACGGTGGCATCTTCAAGTGTGGGCGCAAGGCCAACTCCCGGTAGATGTTTGGCAAGACACACACGAGGACGTGCACGAAGTTCATAAAAATGTTCTTCAATCACACGGCGCAAGAGATGTTCTCCAAAATTTGTAATTTCAGTGTCTTCGTTTACGAAGAGGACTTTGCCACCTGTATCTTTTACGGCTTTAGAAATTGCATCCCAATCGTAAGGGTGGAGAGAACGTAAATCAATTACGCGAACTTCACCTTTCCCTTCAGCTGAAAGAGCATCGGCAACTTCTTTTGCCATAGCTACATGGCGACTATAGGTAATAACCGCGGCGTCCATTCCTTCGCGAACAATTTTAGCTTCGCCAATTGGAACAGGAGCATACTCAACTGCAGGCCAATCGGGTGCCCAGTTATCACGTGCGTTTCCTAGAGGGGCATCAATTCTTTTGCGAAGTTCTGCATCGCTCTCGGGTTCTCCCGGTATAAGTTCATCACCCTTCATACGAAGAAGTGCTTTGGGGATGAGATAAAGCACGGGGTTTGGATCTTCAATCGCTGAGAGCAAAAGTCCGTAAGCATCGCGAGGGTTTGAGGGCACTACGATTTTCCATCCTGGAAGTCGAGTTGCCCACGCATCAAAGGAGTGACTGTGATAAAGGCTTCCGTGAATGCCCGCACCATGTGGAGTCATCACCACCATAGGTACATTCCACTGTCCGTTTGAAGACCAGTAAGTGTTTCCTGCAAGTTTGAGTAAATCGATAGTATTGAAAATGTAATCACAGAATTGAATTTCTGCGACAGGCTTTTGTCCTGCCATAGCAAGGCCCATAGCTGTGCCTATGATTCCGCGTTCATCGAGCGGAGTATTCCATGTTGTTTTTAAACCTTGAGTGCACGTAAAAACACCGCCCAAAGGTGGACCCACATCTTCTCCAAAGATGTCAGTTACCCCTAAATGCGTCTCTCCATAGTGCAACGCAAGCCTCACTGCTTGTGCTAAATTTGCCACGAAATCGTTATAAAGCCTCTCTGCTGGACTAACAACTATAGAGAGTAAACTTGGAAAGATGCTTCTCCCTTAAGCGTATAGGAGCCTTTGTATAGAAAAGGCTGCTTTTAGGGGTGCCGCAGAGCGGCTTTTATTAGCGGTTTGCGCCACGGCAAACGTTGCTGACACATGAGGGAACAAAGACGGGTTGGTCAATGTCATCAGAGACGGGCATCTCGAAGCCTGTATAGTCGGTATTATCGTTGTCAGAGAAGCTAATGATCAGTGCGCGCAGTTTTTCTTGGATAATTTCACTTTCGGTTGCATGTATTTTTTTAGAGTACACAGCACCTGCCAAAGGTTTGAAAAAACCACTTTCTGGAAGCTGGGCGCACTGACTGTCGGCATTACAAGCAGGCAATATATTTGCTCCTGTTGCAGCTTGAATTTGTTGCTCGAGAGATTGAAGTTCAGCCGCTTTAATTTTGATTTTGTCGTCGCCTTTGCTCATGCAATCCTCGAGAGCGGTAGAGATATTGTTAAAAGCTGTATCAAATGCATTATCAGTTATTTCTCCTGGAATACTGATACTGAGCGATTGACCAAGATTACAAACGTCGTCGCCCACTTTAACTTTTAGATTGCGAAAAATTTTAACTACTTGTTCTAAGTATTGGATGCGTAAAGCTGTACTTAAATTTTTGTATGCATATGAATTTGAAGTATCTGTTGTAGTCGTTCCATCTGGGACTGTAATTGAAAGCCCTTCTTCAGAGGAAAGCTCTTCAGCACTTTTGGGTTCTTCTTTTTTAACTGCTCCTATGGGTTCACATGCCATAGCAAACAAACAAAGAATAACAAAAAGTTTCCTCATGCTTCTAGCTTAGTCTGCATTCGAAAGTGTGTTCATGAGTTTTATGTTAAGAGACTGTGAACAAATTATGAAGATGATCCGAGCGGGCTTTTTTATTCGGTGACTTTAGGTGTTTTCGCTGCGTTTGGATTGTGCACATCCCAAGGAGAATTTTTAGAGTTTTTTAATAAATTTTTGAAATAATCTTTTCCAGCTCTAAAGAGTATTTTGAGGGTTCTTCCGCCGGGAAGATTTATGGGTTCAGAGCTGCGTTCATCTATGCGTTTTTGAATTTCTTTGGCAAGCGCTTCGCATTCTAATTCTTTATTAAAGTTCAAATCCAGGTATCGAATTTTGTTGGAGTTAAACATAAGAACAATCTTTTTGTGTTCGGAGCAGTAATTGTTAAAAAAGAAATCTTTTTCTTGTATTTCTATCTCTTTTTGGTCACTTCCGTAGCGACTCAATTGGTGAAAAAGGCCACTCAGCGTTGGAAGGTCTGTTGTGTTTTTGAGTGTTTCCCATGGATTTAAACGAAAGCTTCGCAAGAGAACATATAACTCTCTAGAAGGAGCTAGTGGGTCGGAGCTATCACTTCGAGAAAAATTATTTTCGATCAAATAAACAGCAAGAGCCTTTGGCTGAGAAAAATATGAGACATTATTTTTATCATTAATAAATTTTCTAATTTCTTCATTATGGTAAGACAATTCGTGTGGACTAAGTTTTGCTTGCTTAGACATAAGCAAATCAATGATTTTGTGTTGAGTACTCCGTCTTTCAAGTTCAATGTTTTTAATGGGGTGCCCCGAAAGGCTATTGCTGGTTTTTATAGCAGCAAACAATGCTCCCTCAGTGTTAGCTCCTCTGTCTAAGAGTACTTCAACCATGTCGTAACGTTGATTTTCAATTGCAAGAATGAGGGGTTGTAGAGCTGAATTAGGGTTTGAGGGCTTCGCTCCTAATTCTAGAAGTTTTAAAAATCCTAAATCATCTCCTTCGACAATTGCATTTTTCAGTTTTTGATCAAGCTTGAGTTGTGAACGTTCTTCTTCTGTTATCTCTGCACGACTTTGAAAAGAGATAAGGAGTATGCCCAATAAAGTGATTTGTTTAATGTAGAGAAGTGGACTCACCTCTCTTATTATCGTCTCGGGATCATTCTTAGGAGTAAATTCTTAGTGTCAATATTTTGAGTGTCTTAGTTCACTCTGACTTAGGACATAAAGTCTGGTCCGTAGCGAAGTATACTTAAGACTTCGTCTAAAGCTTGAATTTCTTCGTTCCAATATGCAGGGCTGTCAAAGTGAGAAAACATCTGAGGAAAAGATGGGTCGTTCCAACGATTGGCAATCCAAGCGGAGTAGTGAATCATACGCAGCGCTCTAAGGGGTTCAATGAGACTAAGTGTGCTGCGATCAAAGTCTTTCATGAGTTCATAGGATTGAATAAGTTCATCACGCATTTCTAAATCACGAGCCTCGCGGCCTTTGAGAATCATCCAAATATCCTGCACAGGAGGAGCGCTGATCATGTCATCAAAGTCCAGAAAAAAGGGACCATTTTCGTTCCAGAGTATATTGCCTGCATGGCAGTCTCCGTGGAGCGCATGTGAATGCACACCTTCCATCATCGGGCCAATGATTTCAAAAAGGCTCTGACAAATTCCTGAGTAACGAGCCCACATGTTTTCGTCCATAAAGTTGGACTTTTCCAAGATACTTAAAGATTCTAGGCCAAAACTTTTTAGATTTAACGTACGCCTGTGCTTGGGTTTAAAACGCTCACCAACACTGTGAAGACGACCTACGAGACGTCCTAATTGACGTAACTCTTCGTCTTGAAGTTCGTCTTTCAATCGGCCTCTAATTTTGGGGAATACTACAAAGTGTATTCCCTCTTGAGTTGTTTCAATTTCCGTAAGGGCTGCTACGGCTGGAACTTCTGCTTTTTTTAGTTCATGGATAAAAGAATGTTCTTCAGCAATTTGAGCCTTGCTCCAACGCTGAGGTCGATAAAATTTTGCTACAACACTGTTTTCGTTAGCAACTTCATCTTCGAGCTCAATTTCAAAAACTCGGTTTTCTAAACTATTTAAAGCAAAAGCTTTCCCAGTTGCACGCACTCGGGGGTAATGTTTACCAAGAGCCTCTTCGACGACATTAAGAACGGTGTCTGGATTGAGTGAGAAAAACGAATCGGTCACAAGCTATTTTTAGCATAGATTGCTTTGCTACTGGTAAGAATTTAGAGCAAATAGCTATTGCTTACTCGGGCGAAAAAGTGCTTTTAACCGAGTCTCTCATTTGCTGAATGGATTCTTTTATGATTTTTTCTTGAAGTTTTTTATCTTCCAATTTGGCTACACGAGCTAGAATTTCTTTTTCGGAGCCAATCAGCAATTTTTCTTTTTGTTCATCACTTAGCACTTCGCTGAAGGCCAAAGCGTCGCCAAATGATAAAAGCGGTGATTTGCGAAATTTATCTCGAACTCTAACGTTCATGCCTTGATCTGGTCTTCGAGGAGGGTCTTTTTGGTACTCCACTTCGAGTTCAACAAGATTGTTAAACATTTCAGAACTTATAGGAGCTTCGGGACCTTGTTTGAATATCTTTTGCGAGAAAGATGAGATGTTTGCGTCTACAAGATCTTCGTCAAAAAGTTTTAAAATGTAATAAAGGTTTTTCTTTTGCGCTAATGTGAATTTGTCGCTTTTGATGGAGTCCTCTAAAGCGAGTCCAGGTTCGAGATTTAATTCGGGCGCATCGGGAGCATTGTCTTTAAAATATTCGTCTTTAGCTAAGCCAAGTTTTTGAAAGTCTGAAATAGTTGGGACTTCGCTAAAAATACCTTTATCTACTTCTTTCCATAGCTTTTGAAACTTTTGAGTCTCAGCAATAGTTTCGGGCTTAAGGCCAGCAGTGTTCATGATGCTTGGTAAGTCGTTCCAAGCACAAAGTAAGCTCATTAAAGCAATGTAAGAAGGGTGAGCATTTGATTTAGTTTTAAAGAACTCTTGTGGGTTAGAGCAATTTTTAATTTTATTTTTCGAAGCTGCTGCGTTTTTTGCTCCGCCAGCTAATCCAAAGGCATGTGATTCAGCTTTCAAAGAAAAAGCTGAAAATAGCATCATCGATTGAAGTGAGAGACTTAGAAGTTTTTTCATATTTCAACTACCCTAACTTTTACTTTTTTGGATCCATCATTTACATGATTTCTAAATTTAGTCATACAACTTTGAGGTATCAAGAGGCAACCTGCAGAGCTACGCGTTGTAGCTTGAGAGTTTTTTGTGTAACCCTCACGTGAGTGAATTACAAAGCCATTTCTCCCTGGAGTATTACCGTGAATGCGAATTCCGTGTTGACCCCAATGTGTTTTGTCGTCGCCCATTTTTCTGAGCGCACCACTGGTATACGTAGTAGCTGGTGTTGATCCGTTCGTGTAACCACTTTGGCCATTTTGCGGATAGCCACTGGGTCCTGGTTTTAAGTACCAGCATGCGGTGCCATCGTCGCGTGTACCTTTTTCATATCGAGAACTACCAGGGTTTGAATAGCGGGTGATACCTCTGGCAGATACGGAGCATGTTTCTCCAGCAAAACTAAAAGTACCAGATTTGCAGCGATCTTTGGGAATTCTAACAATGACTTCGTCTCCAGATGTTTCAACGGGTGCGGGTTTGCTAGGTGCAGGTGCGGGTTCAGTTTTAGGCGGTGTTGGTTTAGAACTTGTTCCAGAACTTTCAGCTTTTGGTGTTGAGTCAAAAGTGGTGGTGCAGGGGGGAATTCGTTTTCCTTCAGCATGAAGTGTTCGAACAATTCCATTGAGTTCATCTTTAATGTTATTTACTTCGCGTTCTACATTGGGGTCAGCAAGATCGTATTCGCGAAAGAGTGTGAAAAGTCTATCGAGAGGTTTATGAAGTTTTTGATAACATTCTCTTTGAGTGGATCCACATGCGCTTGGATTGTCTAAGTAATCCCAGACAATAAAACGTAAGGTGGAGCTATACGGTGTTTTGCTCGTAAATTGCTGAGGCGAGGTGCCGAGTTTTTGAATTTCCTTGCCCCAAACATTAATAGCTGCACTCAGCCCCTCAGTGTTGTCTTCTGCGGCACATCCTAAAGTTTTTACTATGCGGCTAGCAGCTGCGTTCATGAGTTTTCGAGATTCACTGTATGTAAGTTTCGTGTCGGGAAAAGTATTGTCTTTATAGTTTTGCGAAGAGCTGCTGCTTGTTGTTGAAGTGCTAGAGTGATTTGCTCTTGAGTCAGTGGGGCCAACATATAGATCCACAGCAGGTGGATTTGACCAAGCTGCAGAGAAATTTAAAAGAGTTATTCCTAAAGCAAAGGAGCTTTTGATTAACTTATCCACCGTTCCCATTTTTTCTCACTCTCTTAAAAACATTGAGGGCCTGTTTAAACCTACTTTGAAGTTTTTGATCGAGTCCTTGAATACTTTCGTTAAATTCAAGAGGGAATTTTTTTTCAATATCCGCAGAAAGCTCTACTACGCTCTCACTCGGATCAAGAGCCGTTGCAAGAGCAGCAACTTTTACCCAAGTTGAAACGCGTTCCTTAAGTTTTGGGTCACTTTTTTTAAGTTTAAGAATTTCAGCTTTGTCAGCATCTAGTTCTAGATAAGCTTTATCAACTAATCCGCCAAACTCTTTAAAGTTGTCTTCAGTGGGCTCTTGTTTTTGTTTTTTTGGATCTACTTTGACGTCTAATTTAGCTTTTGCGTTTGAAAGTTCAGCAACAAAAGCTTCGGGAATTTGTGCGAACGAAAATTGTACGCCCAATAGAACTAATGTCAAAAGTGTTTTTCTCACAACTTTCATTAAATCATACTCCCTGCACCACAAGAAGGTTTGACGTAAATTCCAGTGAGCTTTCTGCCACGTGCAGAAGTAGATCCAGCAGAACCCGTTCTGGGATTTGAAGAATAGTAATCACTCACAAAGCCATTTTTAGTGCGTATTTCTACGTGTCCAGCGTCTCCACCTTCGTATACAAGAACTGCACCAGCAGGCACATCAAAAAGGTCATCTATGCCACTTGGTAGTTGGCCGTTTTTCATAAGATTTGTGAAGCCGTAGCTTTTAAGTGACCTTCCAATATATTTTGCTTTAGCATCTGGGGCTCTAAATTCAGGGGTACATCCAGCTTTTTGTAGAGAGATTGCAACATACATCGCACAACGACCGAGCGAGGTGCTTGGAGATTTATTGCTATGTTTTACAGAGCGGTCGCTATTTCTATAGAGATGCGCTTGGCCGTAAGCTACGTCAATTAAACTTTCAGTGCTTGCGCTTGGTTTACGACCAGGAATAATTTTTTGAATAATATTTTCACGTTTTTTAAGCGTAGATACAGCAGGTGTCGCTTTGTGTTCTCCTAGAAAGTTATAGGTGCTCCAAAACTTAGAACCTTTGGCTGCATCTGAACAGTCTGCATTTAATGAAGAAGATAGAGAGTGCGCAGTGCTTAATTTATCGCGTAAGCTTGCAAGTGTTTTGGGTGAAAATCGCTTAAAGGAGCGAGTGCTGTTTCCAAGCGTTTCGTTTATTTCATGAGCACTGTCTGTAAAAGCTTTTACGGCTTCAGAAATTAAATCTGTGTCATCGCTTAAAGTGCTTGGTGTTTTGGCATGTTGAAGTCTTTTGGCAATTGCAGCCTCGAATGCTTTCCTGAAAGCGCTTGCGTCCAAGGAGAGATCTGAAGAGGGAGGAAATTTGCTTAAAACTTCGTCATTCCATTGAGAAAGTGCAGTGGCAGTATACCACTCCAAGGTAGAGGCATCTTTTCCTCTATAGGCATTGCGAGAGGTGCAAAGTGCGAGCAGCGCAAGTCTGTCTGCTAAACGCACAGTGCCGCTGTCGAGTAAGTCTTGGTTTTCTTTTGCTTGGGCAGCAAGGACGCGTTTTTCTGGGTTATCTCCAAAAATTGCGCCAAGGTGGCCTTCTACAGCCCAGAGTGCATTGCTTGCTAACAACGTGGTCATTGCAAGTAATAGTCGCGACTGTTTCAATTTCATATGAGTTCCCTATGTTAAGTGGAGCAATAAATAGGCCACGGCTCTTAACCTTGTTAAGAAAGCCATCGGGCCCTAAAATGGCAAAG
>CAZIFW010000090.1:0-9137 GCA_964538275.1 uncultured Bacteriovoracaceae bacterium | reverse complement strand
ATTACGTCGAGCAATGGGTAAAAAAATTGCAGAGGAGATGGAAGCCCAGCGTTCACTCTTTGTTACAGGCGCAGAAAAATTGGGTCGTGATCCCAAAAAAGCTTCTGATCTTTTTGATTTGATCGCAAAATTTGCAGGCTACGGTTTTAACAAAAGTCACGCTTCTGCCTACGCTAAGATATCTGTACAAACAGCCCACATGAAGGCCGTTTATCCCGTAGAGTTTTTTACAGCTCTTTTAACAATTGAAAAAGAAAACACAGACAAGCTCGCTCGTTATATTCAAGATGCAAAAAAACGTGGACTTTCAATTCTGCCTCCCGATGTGAATGCCAGCGTGAGTGATTTTGCGTGTATTGATGACACCACGATTCGCTTTGGTTTGTCTGCAATTCGCAACGTGGGTGAAGCGGCTACAGAAGTCATATTAGAAGCTCGTAAGAAAGATGGGCCTTTTAAAGACTTGTGGGACTTCTTATCGCGCGTAGACACTCGCAAAATCAATAAACGTGTTGTGGAAAGTTTAATTCAAGCGGGTGCCTTTGATTCATTGTCCGCAAATGGACAAAACTTTAAAACGTTACGTGGTCTTTATTTGGCAAACGTAGAATCTGCTCTTAAGTGGGCTTCAAGTAAAAGCGAAGATCAAAGTGCGGGACAATTTTCGCTCTTTAGTGATGCTGCAAGCAGTGAATTGCCTCGTCCTCCACAGCAGCCTCCTCAAGAGGTTGAAGAAAAACAAAGTTTGCAGTGGGAGAAGGAACTCTTAGGAGTTTATCTCTCAGGACATCCTTTAGATAAGTTTGCTGCAAAGTTAGAGCGACATCGCATGATTCCTTTACATGCGTTAGAAGACATTAAGCCTAAAACAAAAGTATTGGTTGCAGGTATCGTGAGTGACTTCCGAGAATTGCGAATAAAACGCGGGCGCCGTGCAGGAGAGTTTATGGCGGCTTTTAGATTAGAAGATGCTTCAAGCCAGGTTGAAGTGGTGAGCTTTCCTGACCACTACAAAGAATACTCGGCTTTGTTTAAATCCAATCAGCCAATACTTTTGAGAGCTGAGTTGGATTTTGAAGAAGATAAACCTAAGCTTTTGTGTGGGGAAGTAAGTGTTCAAGGTGAGCCCTCTGTGCAAGGTCTTGAAGAGCTTAAAGATGAGTGGCCTCGCAAGATTGAATTGGAATTAAGCTTAGATAAAGCGGCTAAGGTTATCGGCCATGATTTACTTTTTGTAGAAATTGCAAACGTTTTGGCTAAACATCGAGGCCCAGTTCCTGTCGAACTTGTTATGCTTAAAGGTGGTCGTTTTCAAACACGCATGAGTGTGGGCAAGGATTACCACGTACAACCTTCGCCCCAACTGATTACTGAATTGTCGAATATCATTTCAGTTCCAGATTTTATCAAAATTAAAAAAGAGTTTTAGTTTGAAACCGCACGTGCACGAAAAAAATCTCTAGCAAATTCGGAATCCTCACAGTTGGATCAGTGGCAGACCAAGTGGAGGCCTCTCTAGCTTGCAGTGTGTCTTGAGACAAACGTATGCCACAAGGCCTTGTTATGGCCCTCAATTGCTGAGCTAAAACTAAGAAAACAAAGAGAAATTTATGCACTTCTTAGCATTGTTACTTAAAACTAAAAATTAATTAGCACCGAGGCTAACTCTCTGAGTTAACTGAATAATAGCCTCTCCTTCTTGCTCTTAAAACACACGCTGCTAAATTTAAGCTTGGGTGGGGAAGTAAGTGTTCAAGGTGAGCCCTCTGTGCAAGGTCTTGAAGAGCTTAAAGATGAGTGGCCTCGCAAGATTGAATTGGAATTAAGCTTAGATAAAGCGGCTAAGGTTATCGGCCATGATTTACTTTTTGTAGAAATTGCAAACGTTTTGGCTAAACATCGAGGCCCAGTTCCTGTCGAACTTGTTATGCTTAAAGGTGGTCGTTTTCAAACACGCATGAGTGTGGGCAAGGATTACCACGTACAACCTTCGCCCCAACTGATTACTGAATTGTCGAATATCATTTCAGTTCCAGATTTTATCAAAATTAAAAAAGAGTTTTAGTTTGAAACCGCACGTGCACGAAAAAAATCTCTAGCAAATTCGGAATCCTCACAGTTGGATCAGTGGCAGACCAAGTGGAGGCCTCTCTAGCTTGCAGTGTGTCTTGAGACAAACGTATGCCACAAGGCCTTGTTATGGCCCTCAATTGCTGAGCTAAAACTAAGAAAACAAAGAGAAATTTATGCACTTCTTAGCATTGTTACTTAAAACTAAAAATTAATTAGCACCGAGGCTAACTCTCTGAGTTAACTGAATAATAGCCTCTCCTTCTTGCTCTTAAAACACACGCTGCTAAATTTAAGCTTGGGTGCTTAAGGGGGCTTCAATGAAAAACATGTTTAAATTGAGTTTGTTATTCAGCGCTTTTGCTGTCAGTGTTCCGGCACTTTCCAAAACACAACTTAACTTCAATGCAAAAGACGGTACTCGTCTTTATGCTGAGTATTACCCTGCAGAAAATGCAAAAGCTATTTTGCTCGTCGTCCATGGTTTGCAAAGTCATTCGGGTTGGTACTTAGGTGGTGATGCAAATGCTCAAAAGGGAATTTCTTCTTTTGTCTTTGATCGACGCGGATCGGGCTTAAGTTCAGGAATGCATGGTCATGTAGATGGCGTGAGTGATTTTATGGACGACTTCGGTTCTGCGCTTGAGTTTATCCGCTCGCGCAATCGTCAGCAATTGCCAATCCATGTAATGGCAAATTCTTTGGGATCTGTGATTGCGCTGAAATATTTTTCTGAAAATAAAAATGTCAAAGTAGATTCCATCATTCTTACAACTCCTGGAACTTACAGCACTCCTGAGGGGGATTATTCTTTGCTGACAAAGCTAAATATTTTAACTTCACCTTCTAAGCGATACTTTCGTTCACCTATAAGAGATGAACATTTTGTAGAGGAAGGAAATTACTTGGATTGGGTTGTGGGCGATCCTATGAGTCGT
Organism: uncultured Bacteriovoracaceae bacterium; assembly: GCA_964538275.1. GTDB lineage: Bacteria > Bdellovibrionota > UBA2428 > UBA2428 > UBA2428 > CANIGN01. The sequence continues at coordinate 6,129 of CAZIFW010000090.1, read as the reverse complement.
CGTCATTTTACGGCAAGCTTTTTAAGAGCTGTGACTCTTATGAAAACCAAGATCGAAGACAAAACTGCTGATATCAATATTCCTATGTTTGCTCTTATGGCTACAGGCGATGAAATTATTGATAACAAAAGTTTTGAAGAGAAAATCTTTAACCCTTACAAGGGCGAGAAACTTATTAAGCACTATGACTCAAAACACTACTTGTTTTTTGGTCGCGATCGCGATCTCGTAAGTGAAGATATTCAAAACTGGATCTTGGGAACTTAGTGTTTTTTGAGTCTTAAGCAAGTCCCGTAAACCATTTAAAGACGGCACTAAAGATCGTTAAAACAATTGCGCCAATAATGGCAGCAGTCCAAGATGTTACTTCAAATCCGGGAACTATAGCTGCACAGATTTTGATAACAATTCCGTTTACTACAAAAAGAAAAAGTCCAAAGGTTAAAATAGTAAGTGGAAGTGTGAGGAAGGCTAATACGGGCCACAATATTGCGTTTCCAATACCCACAACAACTGCAGCAACAAGTGCAGCAACAAAGCCACTCACTTTAAAGCCAGGAACCATATAAGCAGTTGCCAAGAGCGCCAAGGCAGAAACAACCCAGTGAAGTAATGCAATTCTCATAGATTCACAAAATAGGTTTTAAGAGCGAAGCTGGCAACCCCTTGAGTTGCCAGCTTATGAGCAGTGCGTTTATTGAATACCTAAAACTTCAGACCAAGGTTTAGGGAGTCCACCTTCGGGTTTAAGTTCTGGGAAACTACTGCGTGGAGATCCAAAAATGACTCTAACGTTGTCCATCAATGAAGCTGCATTTACGAAAGAACTCTTTGCACAACCAAAATGAACAGCAGTGTTGCGGATTTTATAAGCTTTGCATGTTTTTCCAGTTTGAGTACCTGTGAGTGCAATGCCATCGCCAACGTATCCTGTAAAGGGATTATACGCTGGGAAAAAACCATCTAACAATGAAAACGAGTTTGCAGAAATAACTTCGCTAAAGCTTAAACAGTCTCTTTCGGAATTATTTTCGCCCAAAGGAGCTTCACTCACTTTTTCACCGTTGATGCGAATGCTTAGAGTTCCCGCTTTACCTTCTTTGCTTTGTTGTTTTCTCATAGAGGTGCGAGGGGTTCTTAAAAGTCCTGCAGCGATGTAGATTCCGTCTTGGTATTCATGCGCAAGTTCAATCTTACTTGGATCATTTGCGGGTAAAGAGTTAAAGGTATCTGCTAGAGAAACTGTTGGAAGTTCCCATCCAAAAGACACGTGAGTCCATTCGTTAGTTTTAACTTTAGAGCGAAGGGTAGGGGCATCTACATAAGCTTGGTAGAGGCGACCTTGGTAACGTGTCTCAAATACTAGCTCTCCATTTTTAACATATGCTTGGGGCATAAGATCTTCAGAAGATCCTTCGCAAGTTTCGTAACTAAAAAGACCTCGCTCTTCGCTGGAATTGAGATCAAATTTTGGTTTCCAAGAAAATTCAACAGATCCTCTGAGGTCTTCTTGGTCCATAGCATAGGCTTGAAGTGCGTTGTCCGAAGCTGTTTCTAAGGCTACAGCTTTGCTTCCGTTATCGACAACGACTCGCACAGGATTTTTGGGGCGCATGGGCACTAGGCCGTGGTGTGATCCCAAATGTTGGTGAATGGCATAGGTACTCTCAGGGTGACAGCTGGCTTGAGTGCAGTCTTCAAAGTCAAAGTTTGCGCCAGCTTCCCAAATTACGCCCCATTCTTTATTACTTTTCGCATTTTTATTTTCCAAGAATTTCTCTACATTAGAAACCCAAGTTTTGTTCCAGAAATAAGGGCGATTGTAGTCGTGTCCGTAGTGATTGTATTCAAAAAGTACTGAACCACCAATTCCGCGCTGATAAGAATCATCCGCGACAGAAGTGGGATCAAAGCGCTTATTGTTGATGACAAGTTTGTTATGGTACTTCAATTCGCGAGGAGCCGTTCGTCCATCAGGTAGTTTGCGATTATATGTGTAGTCTTCGATGCGAAGTAAGCCACCGTTTTCGTATTCGTCACGTTCAGCTTGGCTCTTGGGACTCACACCAGTGCTTTCATCGAATTTATTGTAGGAATTTCTCAGAGCTGGAGTCCAACCGGGAGCACCCAGAGCAAGACCCCATTCAACTTTTGAAAGCTCAGAGATGCGACAAACTTTTTCGCCATTCGCACAAACTCCACGTGTAGACCAAGGAAAACCTTCTTTGTTGTCGCGCGGATCGTAGTCAAAACTCATCACTTCAGTAACAACTTGAGCCCCCAATGAGTAGCCGACAAAGTGAACTTTGCTCACTTCTGCTTTCAGTAAAATATTTACAAGATTTGCTGCCATTTCTAGCGTGTGAGTGAGTGATTCGTTGTAAGCAGAGCCGTTGGTTTCGGCATAAACTTTGAGTTGTTGAAGTATCGCCTTAGTGGGCGAAGCGAGCGTACGTTTTTTTAACGTTTGAAAAATTACATGATCATCGGAGATTGCATATTCTTTGGCTTTTTCACGACACCAAGTTTTTCCAGCTGAAACTGCACTTTCGCAACTCCAACCAAGCGAAAGTACCAGAGCATTTGGATCTCGCTTGTTGATCCATTTCACCACTTCAGCCGCATCAATATATTGTTCGTTTAATTGTACGTGTTGGCCGTAGCCTCCAACATAAATATATACATTGGGTTTGCTTTCAAGATGGCGAGCTACTCGTGCAGGGCAACCTGCATCCAACCAACCGCTCTTATTGTAAAGTTGTCCAATGAGTTCTCTTGCTGCAGCGGCTGTTGCGGGCGGAGTGTAATACTTTGCATAGAATTCAGCGAGTGCAGCTTCGTTTCCTGCAACTTGTGGATTGCGTTCTCTAAGAGGAGCAAAGTTAGAGTAGTTATTTACTTGCTCGTCACCATCAATAATAGCGTTACAAGCAACTTCTGCAAAAGCAGACGTGCTCATGCTGAAGGCAAATAAATTTAAGAAAAAGAAACGTGTTTTTTTCCAATGATTTTGCACCACACGCTAGGCTTAAGTGAGTCTATAGGGTCTAGCAAGGCAGGTTAGGCCTTTTAAGATCTGGGTAGGTGCGAGGCTGACATTGGCAGCGGCTAATAACTACTTCTTAAAGCGCTCTTGAAAAGCTTTTTGCTTGTCGGATTTAGCCTTTAAGAAAACTTTGAGGTTGGCGTGAAGCTCTGGTTCTAAGCTTATGAATTTACTGGTAAATTCAGGGTTAAAGTGACTGAGCAATAACTCGTCTCCCTTGGGAAGCTTTTGAAGACAGAGGTAGCGCTTTCCATCAATTTTAACTTCGGTATCAACTCCATCATTTATAAGTTCAAGATTCTCAAGAACGTGGCCCGCTTCCCATGCAATACGCTTGGAGGGAGTTTCACCCATCTCAGTTTGTTCGCCGTAAGGATAATAAACTTGGCCTTCTGCATCTACCCAATCTTTTAGAGAAGCCATCCAAGTTTTAGCTTTTACATCGCTCAATAATTTGCGAATAGATGCTGCGCGTTTTTCACTCACGCTAAAGGTATCAAAGTCGATATCTAGGTCGTAAGTTTTGGTGAGATAGATTTCTTCGGGCTCATTTTCAATTTTATTTTCAACGTCGGGAGCAGATGCTTCTACGGCTGCACCTTCTTCTTCGTTTGTACTTTCTTCAAAATTCTCTGCAACTTTTACATTGGATTCAGCGTCTCCAATTTCGTGGCTAGAATGTAGAGTTTCAAGTGATTGCATTTCTGGAGTGTTGCTTGAATCTAGAATTGTTTCGTTGCTCATATTTGTTCCCCTAATCCATATTGTGGCGATCTTAAGTAGATGGGTTCAACCTTTTTTTTCAATTCCGTTAAGTTTTTTATACGGCTTTCATTCGTAGGGTGGGTAGATAAAAATGCGGGAGTCGACTTGCCCGAACTTTTGCCTGCAAAGCGACTCCAAAAAGCCGCAGCTTCGGAAGGGTCATAACCTGCCGATGCGGCATATTCTAGTCCGTAAGCATCTGCTTCTGCTTCATTTGAACGACTGAAAGGTAGCATAACGCCTATATTCATACCCAAGCCGAGGGCAGCCAGACTCATATCGCGATATTTAGGATCTTTGATCAAAGCGCTTCCAAGTAAACTTGTGCCCATAAGTAGAATTTGCGATCCATAAGCCGCAGACATGCGTTGTCCACCGTGGCGGAGTGTCGCGTGTGCAGCTTCGTGTCCCATAACCATGGCCATTGCAGCTTCGTTTTCGAGAGGATCTAAAATGCCAGTGTAGAAAGCCACTTTTCCGCCAGGCAAACAAAAAGCATTGGCTTCTTTGCTTTCGATCAATTTAAATTCCCACTGAAAGCCTGATTGGTGACGCGCCTCAGCTACTTTTGAAATTCTATTTCCTACACGTAAGAGCATAGCTTTAACGCGAGGATTGTTGGCTTCTTTTTCTTTTTTGGTGATTTCGTTAAAAGCAGTGAGTCCCATTTGAGATTCTTGCTGCGGTGAAAAAACGTTAAACTGGCTAGAGTCTGTTCCAGGTACAGTTACACAGGCACTTAATGCTGGAAGTGCGAATAACAAGAGCTTCTTCATGTTCAAGAGTTTAATGCTCTCCACTCAATCTTGCAAAGTTACTAAAAGGTGCCAGGCACCTTTTTTACACGACATGACTCGCATCAGGTATTTCTTTGAAAGGGGTGACTAGTCTGAGCCTCATGTTAAGAACTTAAGTCTGTGAGCTTAAGAGGAGGTTCTAATGAATAAAAAATTATTAACCAGAATGATTCCAGCACTAGCTCTTTGGGTAGGGCTTGCAGAAGCAGCGCCTGCTTGGGTGCAAATTCCAGTCGAAAAAGTATTCGCTCCGATGGGTTTTGATTCTAACGATGACGTACAAGTTGTTGTTTCAGGAGTTTTACCTGATCTTTGTTACAAATCACCTAAGGCCTCGGCAACAATTGAAGAGGGTCTTGTGAAGGTTGTGGTTGAAGCACTTTACGAAGCTCCTGAAGGTGGAGTTTGTGCTCAGCTTGTGAGACCTTTTTTGGAAAAAGTATCTTTGAAAGTATTGGATGCGGGCGAATATCGCGTGCAAGCCAATGTAGATTCAGCACAACTTATTGAAGAAAAAATTATTGTAAAACAAGCTGCAAGTATTGATGTTAATGATCACGTTTATGCAGGTGTAGATTTTGTAGAGAGAGTTCCTGATTCTCGCAAAGTCATATTGCACTTAAACACACCTAGCGATTGTTATGAATTAGATCGTGTGGAAGAAATATCAAACGAAAAAGATTCATTTTCAGTTTTGCCCATCATGAGAAAGATTCGTGAGCGTTGTCCCATCAAGGTGACCGAGTTCAAGCAAGATTACACCGTTCCCGAAGGCTTACCTGCGGAGGAAATTCTTTTGCATGTTCGAACACTACAGGGCGATTCGTACAACACGCTTTTTAAGAACAAATAGCTGTTTTTCGCTCAGAGGAGCCGAGAGCCTTGGTCAATTTTAACTGCCTGTTTTAGAATCGGTGTTTCGGCTTCTCTTCTTCCATTGACTCAACGCATTAGTATGGCTGGTATTAGCGGGCTTGATGAAAAAATACCCCTTTCTATTCCTTTTTGTCCTATGCGCTCATCCTACTTTTGCTGGAACGTGCCTTTTCAAACTTCGAGGTTTCAAAAATATAGAGGCCGCGCACAGTCACCTTCCTGCTCCCATACAAAGAGCTATGATTCAAACCTTCGAGGCTCTAGAAGCGGACGGGCTCAGTGTTGAAAATCAGCAACTTTTAGAGACCTTATCGCTTCCCGATACGCCAGGTACTCAGCAGCATCTGAGATTTAAATTAACGGATCTAGACATAACAGATGAGATTATTCGCAACGAAGCTCCTGATCAAAAACACGGAATGTCTCTCGACACTTTTTTCGAATTCTCAGACTTCAACTACAGCGACATAAAATTACTCACCATGAGCCTTCTTTATTTTCATTCGACTCGTCCAGAGGTGCGATTGCATGCCGCGAATGAGTTTATGAGAATTCAGAGATTAAAGTCTAAGAGCATAGAACATCCCATAATTAACTGGGCATTTAATTTTATTGCTGTACAAATCCAGCTATCTATTTTTTCTC
>CAZIFW010000089.1:0-9139 GCA_964538275.1 uncultured Bacteriovoracaceae bacterium | reverse complement strand
TGCAGCAGCTTCGTGCATTGGTTGCGGCGCTTGTGTAGCAGCTTGTAAAAACTCTTCGGCTTCGTTGTTTGTTGCGGCAAAAGTTTCTCAATACGCTTTGCTTCCTCAAGGTCAACCTGAGCGCAATGAACGAGTTATCGCTATGGTTGAGCAAATGGATGTAGAAGGCTTTGGTGGTTGCTCTGTGACAGGAGCCTGTGAAGCCGCTTGTCCGAAGGAAATCAGCCTAGAAAACATCGCGCGTATGAACCGCGAGTACATTAAAGCAAAAATAACTGAACGCTAAGCATTTGCTTGAAATTTAGGTTTATCGTGGGCGTAAGCAACTCAATTTTGCTATGTAAGGGCTTCGTCCATTGGATCTATCTACTCGCTTAATGACACTTCCTGTGTAGTCTGTTGCCGACCAAACTTGAATATTTGAGGGTTGACGATTTTCTTCTAAAACAACTGCAATTGAATACCCCTGTGCCTTACAAGCGGCAACCGCAGCATTGGTGTCAAAATAAGCTCCTCCCAGGGTGGGATATTCTAAAATGCGTTCTTCTACGTTGTGTGTGATGTCTTGTGCAACAGAACAGAGAGTGAAGAGGGTGAGGCAGAATCCAAGTAGTTTTTTCATAGTTCTTCAAAATAATCAGAGGCATCTAAGGTGTCGAAGCTCGGCGCAGCATTCGCCAGCGTTATATTAACTAAAAAATAACACTCTATGTAAGATTCGCCTCAGGTTCACGAATTGTTGCGGAACAGCAAAAAAGGGCCACTATTTCAAGACTTTATTAAAAATTTAATGAAAACTTTAAGGTCATTTTACGCAAAGTTTATATCCCTAAAAAAAGTTCAACCGAAGAGAAGTATAGGAGAAATCTTTTGAAATCTGGCGTGTCTGTTGTTGAACTTATTATAGGACTCGGACTTCTGGTCCTTGTGGTTGCAGCTGGCGCCTATTCTCTCAAGCCTATCAGTCAAGCCAACAAGCGTTTTAGACTTACCAGCAAAGCTCAAAGATTAGAAAACGAAATCCGTAGAGGTATTTATTATCAAGATAACTACAATCCCGCTGGATTTAAGATTGAAGTGAGTGGTGTTGTTTTAGCTAAGGAAGGGGAAGTTCGCTATGTGCGCGAAGATCTTAGTGAGTCAAAAACAACTCCCGATGTTAACTTTCCACTCAAGACTCAAATTTCACTCGTTAACAATGCTGCACTCCCAAGCGGGTGGGGCCTAGTTTATCAAGTTAGTGCAGTTGATTATAATTTTACAGAATCTGGTTTGGCTGAAAGAGAAAATGTCTTAGCCAAATTAGGAACGAATATCTGGCCTAGTGATATTACAGAATATGTTACTGAAGATGAAAACGGTCATTCTATTTTGAGTGTGCCTCAGGAACTTGCTGCGAGTGTTGCAAAAAATTGTCCATCAGGAATCATGAGGGGACTCAGAAGAAAAACAGACGGCACCTTTGATCAAATTTGTTGGGAATTCAAAGCTCCAACGACAACTCCAGATTGGGCCATTCCAACCGCTTTCACCATTAATAACTCAAGTAACATTATTGAATTACAATACACTCCCCTCAATAGACCTCAATGTCCTGGAATGAGCATTACCAACTATCAAGGCAAGACTTGGGTTCTACCAAATTTTTATGCATTCAGTACTTTGGATCTTCGAGATTTTTTTCCTGCAAAAAGTGTCGGGTCAACACTTGCTTCTCAATGCGAGAAGGTAATTAATTTCACAAGTAGTAACGAAACTGGATTATTGCCGAAAGAACTTGTAAGTAACCCAGCGGTAAATAAAAAACCAGGTTTTTGCCCAGATAAAAATCTCTACACCGTTAATCAGGATGGCAGCTGTAAAGTAAATTTTGACATCTTTAGCATTCCTGAAAGAAAACCCGCACAGGTGAGCCCATGAGTAAAAATCAAAGCGGATTTATTCTCATGGGAGTGATGTTATTGGGTGGTGTTGTAACTGCTGGTTTTTTTGCGGCTCTGGCCTACAAAAAAATAATTGATCAAGACACTCAATTACTCAACATTAAACACGCAAGTTACATTGTTGAAGATTCAATTCGAAACACAATTGCGCTTAGAGCATACAGTGCAAACACTACTGCAACAGCAGCTAGAACGGCGGTCATAAACACAATCACCAGTTCTGCAAATATTCGAATGCCGATCCCCAATTCTTCCTGTGGAGATAATCGTCCTTGTCATGTATTTGTTAAAAGCTTTAAGTTTGTTGATAATTCATGTGATCTTGCACGTATAAAATCAGGTGAAATTAAATCAGAAAGTTGCGCGGCTATTACAGACGCAGCAAATATTCACAACAATGCAACACGAGCCATATTGGACTTAAAGTCAGAATATCTTTCCCACAATGCAGCGGGTCCTGTTATTGAAGAAAAGGGCGCAGGCATAAAAGAACTTATCGTTCCCCTTCCTAAAATGAGCACGATTACTGAGAGATCAGAACTAACTATAGGAAACTTAGTGTGCCCAATAGATACTCCGATTTTTAAAGGAACTGAAATTGTTAGCGTCGATCGCAGACAAGAAATTAGAGCAAAATGTGGAACGATTGCGGTTAAGTCAAATTCATCCCTAGCTTGTACAGGTGTTCAAGCAGCAAACTGTCCTATTAAAAAAACAACATGCAATACGTCTCAAGGGTATTGGCTTACAGGAGTTGAGAGTGATTTATCTGCTCGTTGTGAAAGGTTCCCGGCAGGCACTGGAATTACAAATCCAGTTGTAACATTATGCCCTCCTGGACAAGTTGCAACGGGATTTAAATTTAGTAACAAATTTGAAGTTTCAAATATCAAATGCAGAGATAAAGGAGGCCCTTATGATTTTGAAAAATAAATCTATAAATCCTAAGAGGGGTCTTTCTTTACTAGAGGTTTTAGTTGTATGTGTTATCGGAGTTGTCTTAAGCGCTTTAGCTGTAAATCAGTTTAGAGCTGAACAGCAAACTAAAAGATTAAACGTCGTTAAGTCTGAGCTAACTTCTATACATCAAAACGGACTTCAAATGGCGAAAAAGTTTCAGTTCACTCAACTCGAAAACTATTTATTAGAACCAGCTAATGCAAATGCTGCAGATTGTTTTTTACGAGAAGCTGGATTGAATTGTACGGCACTGGGCACTTTTGATCCCGTCATGCATACGGGCGGAGGAGTTCTTAGCCCGATGCAAATAGAAGAAAATGCACTTTTAAATGGTGGCTTTAATCTCGACGGTACCCTTTGTGCCGCAGCCGATCCTGCATTGTGTGCCATTCAAAATATTACTCAAATGAGTTTTCAATGTACTGACACTCGCTGTGGCGAAGTAAATTTTCGAGTTTCAACTCGTATTAATGCTGCTCCTTTAAATCGTGAAGACAAGGGCATATTGGCTTCAGTCGTACCTGTACAAAGCTTGATCATTCATGATCGTATGAAAGAAGGCGGGCGCAGTAGAATTATTGCAAGTTGCGAAAATGGCGGAGGAATGTTTGGAGTTAATTCTGGAAATGGCAACCCCATTTGCAATACAGATTCTCTTCCTTCAAAACCCGTTTTGTTTGATCCCGATTTTGGATCTCTGATGCAAAATGGAGAACTTCAATTAGCAGGTGGCACAAGCACAGGAACAACAACTACTTCTTCAACAGGCGATGATCCCGGCGTAACTCCCGAGTGCACACCTCCTGAAGTTCTTGTTCAAATTAAAGCAGATGGAACTGTCGTTTGTAAAAAACCTGAAATCTCGACGTGTTCGGGTGAGCTTATTCTCAGTAACAATCAAAGTATTTCAGGGACAATTGGCGGACCTGATTATTGTTTAGTTCGAATTCCAGCCGGCGTAACTGTCTATGTAAATTCCTCTGCTGTTATTCAAGCGCAAGAAATTGAAATTCTGGGTGCAATAAACGGTACAGGTCGTGGTTATCAAGGTGGTAATGGTGGGAGCGGTGGTAGTGGCGGAATTCCAGGCTCAAGAGGTGCTCCAGGAACTCCAGGTTTGGGTAATACAGCACCGGCAGGTGCGGGTGGCGCTGGCGGGGCAGGTGGTTCTCATTGCGGTGGTAATCCTTGTACCGGAAATAACGGCGGTGGGGGTAATGCGGGTGCTCCTGGCATGAATGCTACTGCTCGCGGAGTTATTGGTGGCGGTGGCGGAGGTGCGGGAGGTGCTGGTGGTGGTGGAAATGGCCGTGCTCGCGCAGGTTGCACTAGAAAAGGTGGTTGGGGATATCACTTAGAAGCGGGTGGTGGCGGTGGAGGCGGCGCGGGCGGAAGAGGTGGCGCAGCTGTTCAAATTCTTACTTCTAAACTTACTTTTACTGGAAGCATTACTACACTTGGAACTCAAAATGGGGGTCGTGGTGGCGGTGGTACAAATCCTCCAAATGCGGCATCTGTTGGTTCTGGAGGTGCGGGAGGAAGTGCTACAGCTGTGAGTGATTCAAGAGGTCAAGGTGGTGGTGGCGGTAATGGATGTGGCGGCAATGTAGGTGGAAGTGGCGGTACAGGTGGTACAGGTGGTCGCGGTGGCGATGGATCGATTTACATTGAATACCAAGATCTTGTGGGTTCTTTAGCTGGATTAAATTCTGGTAGCGGTTTCAAGCAGGCTGTAAAAAAATAATTTAGATTTTTTAAATTAAATAAAAAAAGGGCTCCGCCATTTTCTGGCGGAGCCCTTTTTTGTTATCTGCAGATTTATATTAAATCTCTAAGAGAGCTAGCATTGTTTTAAATGCGTCTGCGATTTTTCCTGTGATGGAAAGTTCTGCAAAAAGCACTTGTCCAATTGGACCTGAGCTACTGGGTTTATTCACCATCAAACCATCATATGTGCGTCCGCTTTCGATCAAGAGATCTTTTACTTCTGCGCCTGTGAGGTCGGGCTTCATAGACCAGATCAACGCTGCTGCTCCAGCAAATGCTGGTGATGCCATGCTTGTACCGCTAAATATAGCGTACTGGTTGCCAGGAATCGTAGATTCTACTCGCACACCTTGAGCAAAGATATCAACAGAGTCTTTACCAAAGTTTGAGAAGACTGCAGGAAGGTTTGCTCCTTTAATTGAAGACGCAGCTCCCACTTCTACCCAAGAATTTACTCTTGGCTCTCCGCCGATACGGTTAGGAGTAGGAAAGTTGTCGTTAAGAATTTCTGTTGTATTTTTAGAATCATTACCTGCAGCATGAACAAGGAGCAAGCCTTTAGCTTCTGCGTAGTCGATAGCTTCTTGAACCTCTGCGCGGTTTGGACTGTACTGTTTACCAAAACTCATGTTGATAACTTGAGCCCCGTTATCAGCAGCGTAACGAATAGCACGAGCTACGTCTTTATCGCGCTCGTCACCATTGGGAACGGCTCGCAAACACATAATAAGTGCAGAGTTAGCAACGCCCTTAATACCAATACCATTGCCACGTTCAGCGGCAATCATACCCGCCACATGTGTGCCGTGATCAGCGTCTACTCCGATAACATCATTGTTACCGTAAGCAATATCTGAAAAATCATCGGGGTTATCGCCCACGATGCTAGCGCGAGGATTAAAATCTGGGTTGTAGTAGTACTCAAGAGCTTCGTTGTTCAATCCAATAAACAAATTGATACGCGCTACAGTCACAAGTCCTGTGCGATCAAAGGCTGCTAAGATCACATCTCTCGCAGAAACTACGTTTGCGTCTTGGCTTTGAAGAGCTGCAACTTCAGCACGTGTTACATCTGCAACAGGTTTGTTGTTCAAGAGCGGAGCAATAGCAGGATAAGCGCCTTCAATTTCTGCGAGCGCAGGCTTAAGAACTGTAAGTTCTTCTTCTGCAGCAGCACGCTCATCTGTAACTTCTTTTTTAGTTTTTTCGTAAAGAGCTTTTTCCTCTTCATTTAGAGCTAGACCAGAATCTAACTTGTCTTGAAGTTTTTTGTAGATACGAGTTTTCTCAAGAGTCTCGGGACCAATGTGAACGGGCTTGCCGTCAGCATCGTAACCACCAATGTAGTTCCAGCCGTGGATGTCATCAATGTAGCCGTTGCCATCATCATCCACTCCGTTGCTAGACTTATCTTTGCCATTGGCATCAAGACCTGTTTCGCCTTCGTTCTTCCAAATTCTGTTTTTAAGATCTTCGTGATGAATATCTACTCCGCTATCAATAACCGCTACCACAATGGGAGCAAGATCTTGTTCGCGGCCATCTACAAGAATTTCATTGTAAATACGATCGGCACCTAGACCTTCAATGTTGTCCTTTTCGGGATCAAGATTGAACCAGTCTTGGCGAGGAACGTTTGCCACTTCCTCTGGTGTGTTAGGACGAGCGCCTCCGCCTTGGCCGGGTAGTGGCTCTTCAGCAATAGGAAACTTGCTGCGTGTATGTTGAGGTTTTTCATCAACACTTTTTCCACATGCAGAGAGTCCCACGCCCAAAGCCATCACAGCAAATGCGGACGATCGAGATGTATTCAAAGACAGTAACCGTTTAAAAAATAGCGTAGAGGAACCCCTCATAACTACCCCCTTCCAATGCTGTATTAGATAGCTCGTACCGGCATAAAGGTTAAACTTAATTGAACTTTCTTTGACGCATTACCGAGCAGAGTGTCAACAATCCCCATGTTTTAGAGCTATTTCTTAAGGTTTTCTCTCAAGTGTACTATGCCATTGTAATGAGCATGAAAGATCCGACTCGAGTCCCTGCGCGTTACTATCCGTTCATGAGCGGCAGGTTTGAAGTTGCTGCTGGATTGCGCCCTTTCGGTGCAGACTTTGGGAACGCAGAACTCGATAAAAAACTCATTCAGATAGACTCAGAGTTTTATCGTTACCGAGAAAACAAAAACAAATGTCGCGAAGAAAATATCCGCAAATATTATTGCACTGCTCGCTTTGAGACAAAAACGCAAAAGCTTGTAATCGACTTTCTTATTCAAAAACTTTGCGAAGAGTACCCTGAGTTTTTTATCCTCAAAGAGCAAGGCGATACCCGAGTCTTGATATGTGCGCTTACTCAGGAAGAACTTCACTTAGACGACAACGGAACCTTGCTCCCCTCCACTCAAAGCACCTTAAAATACGTGGATGCATTTGATGCTTTGTGTTCGCAAATTCAAGAAGACGTAGCCCTGATTACTCTCACGGGCGCGCCAACAGATAACATCCGCTCTAACTATCTTAGCGTGGTTCACTTATGTGCCGCTGGACACTGGTCGCCCGAAGATAAGATCGGCAAAGATTTTTTTGCCGTACACGCGCCCGTGCCGCACATTGAAAAGATCAATGAACGCGCCCAACAGTTTGCAGAAATGATGGTACATAAGGGCCCCTTTGTAAGATTTGTGTGGGGTTTTTCAACCGATCAAAGACTCAATCATCACCCCGTGCCACCAATCGGAATAGATTCCAAGGAGTGGATTGGCAGAAGTTTCTTAGACCCTAAGCGCGATAAGCTATTTGTACGCGTGGAGCGACAAGTGACATGGGGATTGCCCGAGGTCAACTCCGGCCTCTTTACTATTCGGGTGAGTTACCTTGATGGCGAAGAAGTGAAAGCAGATCCGGAAAAACGACAGAAGCTCTTGGAGTCCATTCAATCCATGAGCCCTCAAAGCAAAAAATACAAAGGATTAGAGACTTCCTATGAAGTGCTCTGTGAGTATTTGAAGACCTAGTTTGAACACAAAAGCCCAAAATTGAGACCTCTTATCTTAGAATGTAATGACAATCTCCCTTATTTTTACACGTGGGAGATTTAACCTATGAAAACAATCATTAAAGGCCTTACACTTTCAACTTTCGCTTTCTTGTCTGCGCAGTCTTATGCAGGAAGCCAGTGCTTAGGCGAAACTTATTCTGGGAAACTCGTTAAAATTGACCTTGTAACTGTAGGAACTTTTGGAGCTTTTACATCTGCTGAAATCACAGTAACGGATGCAGCTGGCAAAGTTTTGATTTCCGATAAGACACAGTATTCAGCTCAATTTGCAGAAACAATGCGCGGCAAGCAAGCTGTTGTGATTTATTCAAACATTGGAAGCAATATTGACGTTCAATTGAACTATTTAGGCAAAGACTACTCAGAACTTATGTGGAGCCAAAACCTTAAGCTCGTAGACATTCTAAAAGATCCAAAGCGTGTAAAAGATACGGGTAATTCACTTGTCATTACTTCTTACATCGAAGGCGTAACTGGCGTTGAACTTACAGACCTAGTTTGTAGCCTAGACCACGACGTGTAATGAATTTCAAAAGCCCGTCAATAGGGATCGATAAGAGTCAGCGTTCCACTTGGCTCAACAAGCATATTGTCGGGCTTTATGAAGTAAGCCATCCTGTAATTAAAACCGCTCACTACAATCATAGGTAGCTTTACGCTTACTCCATGAAAAATATAGGTAGATTCAGCAGAGACCGAATATTTGTAGCCTTTATTAAGAGCATTCTGAAAAAGTTTAGACTTAATTTCAGCAACTGCATTATTGTATTGTCGAAGCTTTTTTTGCTTCCATTCTAAAGGAATGTCAGGATTTTTCATGTAATTCTCAAAAGTAATTCCGTAATTTGATTCAAATATAATTTTCTCATCGTCTAGGTGTTTTATAGTGGGGATCTTAACAATCTTTGGGTCAAGCAATGCGGCTAAGGTTCGTAACCCTTCAGCATCTTTTTTGAGTCTCGTTTCATCAGGCCAAATCGCAGGATTATAGAGTTTTACATCTACTGCTTTGCCAGATTTATTGTCACGGATTCTATATACTTTTCCTGAAGAACCGCCACTTAAAAGAGCAGCTTTTGCATCGCCACCCGATTCTAAGATTAATTGTTGAATAACAGGTGGAATAACTTCTGGTTCTTGCCCCAAGAACACTAGACCAGCCGCCTGATGGTGAAGCAGTGAAAAGCGGCAGGAACCAATAGAAAACTTCCCTGAAGCGTGTGAATTAGAAATAATGATAAATAAGAAGAATATTAAAAAAAAGTCTAAGCTTCCGGATCATTTTAAGACAAATAATTAAGCTGTAGCTTTTTTAACGGGAGCTCGGCGTTTTTTGGGCGCTACTTTCTTCTTAGACTTTGGAAACTTCTTACCTAACTTTTTCTCAATGTTCTTTTTTTGCTTCTTTG
>CAZIFW010000088.1:0-9233 GCA_964538275.1 uncultured Bacteriovoracaceae bacterium | reverse complement strand
TCGAAAAAGCTCATGCTGAGTTGGCTCAATTTAAAAACTTCAAAGCATGGTTTCGCTTCCCTATGCTAAGACACGGTGACACTTTAGAAAAACGAGACACCATGAGAGAACACCTTAAAACGAGGGGATACAAAGAAGGCTACGTTACTCTCGATATTCAAGATTGGTTTATGGCAGATCTTCTAAACAAAGCTTTAGCTAAGGGTAAAAAAATGAATGAACAAAACCTATGTGCGGCTTATGCAGATCTAATTTGGGATACAATAAGTTTTTACAATTCAAAAGCAATAGAACTTCTTAATAGAAGCCCTAAACACACATTGTTACTTCATGAAAACGATTTAGCTGCGCTCTGCTTAGAAACATTAATAAAAAAAATTAAGTCTAAAGATTGGTTCATCATAACACCCGAAATTGCCATGGAAGACGAAATCTACAAGATGAGAGCCCAAAACCTATTCAGTAATAATGGTCAAATAGCCTCACTCTATTTTGAAAAGAAAGGCATTAAACTTTACGATCCGTGGAGCCATCCCTGGAACGACGGTGAGTTAATTAAAAAAGAGTTTGAGCGCCGCAAAGTCTTTAGTGATTAAAAAATTGAATTCAAAACTAAGAAAGGGCAGCGTTGCTAGAAATAGCGACGCTGCCCTTTGCTCTTTCGAGACTTTATCTCAGATGTTTACTCTTGGATGACAATGTCGATTCTGCGGTTTTGTGCTCTACCCACAGGAGTCTTATTAGAAGTGATAGGACGTTGTGAACCGTAACCAGCTGCTTCTACGCCATCAGCGGGAAGAGAAAGGTTAGCAGTTAAGTAAGTCTTAACAGCTTCTGCTCTTTCTTTAGAAAGAGGCATGTTAACTGCCGCATTACCCGTTGCATCCGTGTGCCCTTCGATTCTTACTTTGGGTGCATCAAAAACCTGAATGGCTTCTTGCACTTTTTTCAAAGTTTCAAAACTTGCCGTAGGAATTACTGCTTTGTTGTTAGCAAACTTAATTCCTTTAAGGCGAACAATTACAGCTTTGTTTTGTTGATATACTTCAGCTTCGCTTTTGTTAAACTTCTTGCTTACTACTGCAATTTTATCTTGAAGGTCTTTTACGCCTTGAAGCGAACCAACTTGGCTTTCAATCTGAGCTTTTTCATTTTCTACTTGTGCAAGTTTTTGATCTTGATTGTAGATAAACTGTGTTTGTGCTTCAGCTTGAAGAACAACAGCTTCAGCCTTAGCTCCGCCAGCAGCTTTCGCTTTACGAGTTACACGTAAAAGTTTTTCAGCTTCGAATTGTGCTCTTTGTGAAGCCGGATCAATAACGCCCATGTTAAGTGGGTTACCCTTGATAGCTACAACAGCATCTTTGTAATACTTATTGGCTACGCCCCAGCTCTTAGGAGCATTGTCTTCTGCGCCTTCATCTTTAGCAGCTTTGATAGCAGCTTCTGCAGCACCAAGCTTTTGAGCGAGTGTACCCTCTACTAAAAGTTTGTTGTAATCAGCTACTAGTTTTTTTGCAGTCCTTTGAGGAGAAGAAAGTTTGCCATCTTCAGCTTTAGCTGAGAAGTCCATAAGATCTTCATCTACATCAGCAAACTTTTCTTTCTGACTATCGTGTGCACCTACGTTAATAGCAGCTAATCGTGCATCTGCTACTCCAGGAAGTGCTGTTTTGTTAACTTGTGCTTTTTGATTTGCAGTTGCAATAAGGCCGTTTGCCTCTTCAACTTCTTTTAAGATTTTTTCGTTACTTGAATTATCTGCTCGCTCTTCTTTTGCTTCATCCAATGCTCTTCTAGCAGCATGGTAAGAAGTAGGTGCGAATACATCTGTTTGATCCTTTAATGCATTTTGTAAACTTTGCTCCGTGTTTTCAATTTGTGGCGTGGCTTCGGTGTTTCCTTCGAATGTTTTAGGGCCGCTTGAGCATGCCCCCAATGCAAACGTAAGTACCAAAGTGGAAGTAAGTTTAACTGTTTTTGTGTTTAAGCTCATATAATTGAGTTACTCCTTATGCTCTCTACTAAGCAGTTACCGTGCCACATGTGAGCACTGCTTATTGAGGAGCTGAGCATTTAATTTTGCTTTTAAGGGTAAATTAAGGGCATTTGTCTAATATGATGCGCGGCATATTTCCCCGCTCTCTACACGTTTTAGGCGGTTCTGAATTTACGAATTGCAAAGCCTGCCGCTGATAGAGCCGCAAAAAATACAGTTACTGCAAGGCCTCTTGAATTCCCATTTTCATCATCGCTTGAAGAATCAAGTGATCCAATTGAAGCTGTTTTATATAAAAGTTTTCCGTTTCGTTGTGGAATTATTTTCGCACGAGTTGTTGGCGAAGCTCCCGCAACTGTTTTTTTATTTTTAGAAGGAACTGCTAAAGAATTTGGAATACCAGGGAGATCCGTAGATATATTTTCCTGATCACCTGTAGGTAGAACAAGACCTGGACCCGCAGTTAAATCAGGAGCATTGGGATTAAAGGAAGCCAAAGACAATCCTCCGCCAGAATTAAAGCCACCACCACCCGAAACTCCTTCGCTTAATGCTTCAGAGTCCGCTTTGTTTTTTGCTACACCTGAACCTGTCGCTGATCCTGCAGACCCACTTCCAAGTAAAGACCCAGAAGAGCCTCCACTCATTCCGCTCGGACTTGTTGAGGCCACAAAACTTTCTACCTCCTCAGGAGAAGGCTCCTTGCCGGTGAGTTCTTTGTAGGCTTCAGAAAATGCCGGAAAAGAACCTGCTGAATATGTAGGTTCTTTTTCTTGAGTGTTCTCAGCATCCAGTAAAGATCTTGCAGCAGTATTGAAGTCAGGAAAAATGGGTGGAACAAAATTTGGCGCTGAAGATGAACTAGAAGAACCCACATCTGTCGTATCAGGAGTGTATTCTGACAATTCTGGAGGAGTTGTTTGTGCAGGAGCTGCCGCTGCCGGACTTTGCGGCATCATGGGAGGAGTATTGTTCCCGGCAAGTTCTTCGTCGGCGCTTTCTAGCTGATCAAGGTTTTGTGTGTTCGAAGCTGCTGTTTGTGCATCTACATTGCACTTAGCTTCAATTTCACTGAGGTAACCTTTTGCAATCGAATACTTACTGCACGAGCTTTGGGAAGATTTTGCACTCTTACTGCAAGCTTGATTGGCAACCATGTCGCCTTGGCTGAGCTGAGAAGTAACTCCTGCAACATTTTTCTGTGCTTGAAATTGTTTTTGTTGTCCGTTGGTATTTGCAGCCGCTGCGCCACCACCGGTAGCAACCGCAGTATCAATCGTTTTTACACAAGCTTTATAAGTAGAAGATACAGACGATACACACGAAGCAATAGCACTTGCCTCTGTAGGTTTAGATATTTTGAGTGCTTCTAGTTGCGATGTCACTGAAGTCTTTTTACTCGTAGCACATTTAAACTCGAGTGCTTCGGCGCTAATGGCATGAATTTGAGAGCTTTGAGTTCCTATTACAAAACACAAAGACCCTTTAACGAATGCTCTTAGTAAGCTCATAGTTAAAGTTTAAGGTACTTAACGTAAATGCTGAGTGAATTTACTGTTAATTACAGATTAAGATGTTAAGACCGCAAATTGAGGGTGGCTTATAAGCTTTGCTCGCACTGAACTCCATTCATCCGTAGGAATGATTTCAATCTTAGCTTCGTTTTTTTCTAATCGCTCAATCCACTCGCTTCCCAAAAATTCAGCTTGAGAGGTTTGAGGATGAGTAAATGCAATAGTTGTTTCTTTCTTGGGAGGGCTAGCTTCGCCCTTAGCGACATAAAAACCTGCGAGCAAAAGACGAGCGCGCATGGAAGCGGCTGAAGTATAATTATAAAGAATAGCTTCTTTTGACCCACACTGTTTATGAATACGTTTAAAACAATCCAAGCTCCAAAGGGGTGCATCTGTTTTATAAGAATAGGGATCAAAGAATATACGGTCGGGCGCAGGTGAGGCTTCTATAAAATCTAAGAAATCACCTTCTTTAAGTTCCCAGTACAAGTGCTCAGATTCGTAAGTAGCGCCATCTAAGATTGCATGAGGTCCCCCATGTCGCAAATGAGGAAAATGCGCTGGGTGATAAAGAGCGAGCCTAAGTGCATTTAAATCTTTTTCAAAGCTGATAAGACGAAGCTTTCCTTTTAATTTTTTTTCTTCTGCTAATTTTTCTACTGCAAAAACCAATGCCATTGCGTTGAAGGCAGCGCCTAGTCCAACATCCCATACAACACATTCTTCGCCTTCATTTAATTCTTCCAATTTTTTTAGAATTTGAGATTGCTCTACGTACAATAAACGCGCTTCGTCCATGGGGTCATCTCCTGGATGCATGACCTCGGTGCTAGGTGTGTGCTTGATAGAAGGGCGACGATCTTTTGTAAGATGCAATTCAAAATCACCTAAGCGATCTGGTCTACGAGCTGGCCTTCTACCCACTTTGGGTTGAGAACTTGTCGTAACAACTTCTCGAGTTGTAAGAATTTCTCTCCATTTAGAGTAGAAACTCATAAAAGTACCCTCCAAAATAGATTCGCGAATACGCCTCATAAGTTGATGGTAAAAATAAATATTGTGAGCTCCAAGAAGCTGAGTTGATAAAGGTTCACAGGTTTTTACTAAGTGATGTAAGTAAGCTCGCGAATGAGTTTTGCACGTTGGGCAAGGGCAATCTGGATCTAACACTTCATCTGCAAATTTATAAACACCGCGCCCTAGCTGCATGCGACCCAGAGAAGTGAACACCACACCTTGTTCTGCAAGTTGAGTGGGAATAATACAATCAAACATGTCCACTCCGCGATGAACAGCTTCAAGTAAATCAATGGGAGTTCCCACACCCATCAAATAACGTGGGCGGTCCTTAGGTAGAAAAGAGGTCACTACTTCTGTAAATCGTTCACGCTCTTCTTTGCTTTCCCCTACAGCTAAACCGCCTATTGCAAGACCATCAAAGGGTAGGGAAGCAATAAACTCAGCACTTTCTTTACGAAGCGCTTCGTGGCACGCGCCTTGTACAATACCAAAAATGGATTGAGCAGAATCTCCGCGAGCCTCGAGTGAACGCACAGCCCATCTGTGAGTACGCTCCATAGCGTCTTTGCTCATTGCAAAATCAGAGGTAGAGGGAATGCAAACATCCATGGCCATCATAATGTCGGAGCCAATCGACTTTTGCATTCCAATTGAAGTTTCTGGCGAAAGCATGTGAAGTTTTCCGTCAACGTAACTTTGAAAGATCACTCCTTCTTCAGAAATTTTTCGAGAAGCAGATAGTGAAAAAACTTGGTAGCCACCAGAATCTGTCAGCACAGAATGATTCCATTTCATGAACTTATGAATAGGCCCCAGTTTATCAAAAACCTCTTTGCCAGGTCTTAAAAATAAATGATAGGTGTTGGCCAAAAGAATTTGCGAGCCTGATGCATCGAGCTCATCTGCGCTTACATTTCGTACAGAAGCTTGCGTGCCCACCGGCATAAAAAGAGGGGTAAGAATCTCACCGTGTAGAGTTTTAAAGCGACCCGCTCGTGCTCGGCTACCTTGCACTTCAGCTTCGGTCTTAAATTGAGTCTTAAACACAACACGGTGAACTGTAATTTATATACAGCTTGAGGCAACTTTATTTAGGGATGCTATCATAGGAATCTGTGACCCCTTCTGAGTTTGTTGCCTCTAGGCTCGCTCCTTTTAAAATTCGGGAATACAGAAGCCTTTATTTTGCCCAAGCCTTTTCGTGGATTGGAACTTGGATGCAGGACATGGGCAAAAGCTGGCTGGTACTTTCTCAATTTGGTAAAGGCAAAGAAATGGCAATGCTCCTTTTTGCCTCGGCCCTACCTGTTGCACTGTTGAGTGTATTTGCAGGATCTATTGCAGACAAAGGAAGCCCAAAAAAGATACTTGTCGTGACTCAGTTCCTATTATTTGTTTCCGCTCTCTTGCTATCCATAATGGCATGGTTGGGACACCTAGAACTCTGGCATCTTGTTTTGATTGCCATTCTTGAGGGTGTTTGCATTGCATTTGATACGCCCGCCTTTCAAGTCATATTGCCAAGACTTGTAGGCCGCGAGAACTTACAACAAACATTGGCTCTAAACTCTTCGGCATTTCATTTATCACGTGTTCTAGGTCCAGCTGTGGGTGGGTTAATTTTAGCCGCTTTTGGAGTGGCTGCAATTTTCTTTTTTAACTCTATGAGTTTTCTATTAGTTACTTATACCGTTTTAAAATTTAAAAATCTCACTCGTCTGGAAAGAGATCCCAGTACACAAATTGTAGGAAATTTTAAAGATTTTATAAAATTTCTTTGGGGCCATGCTTTTTTTGCCCGCATTCTTTTGCAATTTATACTGGTAATGACTTTTGTTTTTCCTCACATTTTTTCTACCCTTCGAATCTTAATCACCGAACGTTTTGCTCTTAATGCGGAAGGGTTTGGAATACTTCTTACGGGTCCAGGTTTTGGGGCATTTTTAGGCAGCACAATACTTGTCGTCACTAAACCTCCCAAGCCCTACAATTTATTCCCCTACGGACTCACGGGAATTATCGTTTTTGGGTTCGGTCTTGTATATTGTTACAACTTTTGGTGGATGAACTTATTGCTGACTTTGTTTACGCTCTCTTTATTTTTGTATTTGAGCAGTCTTTTGGTGAGCTTACAGATCATGATCGACAACTCGTTTAGAGGGCGATTTTCTGCACTTGTCACTTTAGCTTTTGGGGCATGGGCACCCGCAATGAGCGCTGTTTGGGGATGGCTCAGCGATCATTTTAGCCCTCCAAGCACCTTCTCATTCACTTTAATATGTTTTCTTGGGTTTTCGCTGCTTTTACTTCAGCTTTGGGATCGCTTTTTTCCGGCTAAGAGCTTGGAGCAAGGCAAAATCTAGGATAAATTTTCAGAGTGATTTCAGACAGGCTTGTCTGAGCTCACACCTGCGCACCCATAGCTCAATTGGATAGAGCATCAGTCTTCGGAACTGAGGGTTATAGGTTCGATCCCTGTTGGGTGCGCCATTATTAAATAAGTTAACTATCAATAAAAAGACTAATCTTCTTTTTGTCCCAATAAACTTAATTTCTTTTCAATAGACTCTTTAATCTCTAACAAAATTGAATCGCTTACGTTTTCGTCCTCTGAAATTAAAACATAATTGTATCTACGATCTTGTGTAGTGCTTACGTTAATAATCGCTTTGTGGATTTGATCATAAACTGAATTATTCTTAACAAATTGCCCTTGGCGAGTGGCAGAACCCATGTAATTCACCCGATTCCAAATGCCTAAATCCTCTAAGTCTTCTATATTTTTTAGTGCCGCATTTGAAGTTAATGTGAGAGGCGCAGAGTAGGTGAGCGTTTGAGCAAGAGTTAAGAGATACAAAGGAGTCACTCCCATATCTTCAACAGAATAAGTTTCTTTACTCATTAGCTTTGCGTAGTTTGCATTTGCATCTACTACTAAAATTTCAAAATCTTCTTTAAAACGAATAGAGTTTTTAAAAGCATTCAAATCAATCCCTTGATATTTGCGGAATATGCGATTGGATAGAGGCTCTGAGGTGTCGCTGAGTATTTTATTTTTGTATTTTATGTCTTCGAATGGCGAAAATTTGTTGGGATCAAAACTTGGAAGACTCAGCATCACTACCACTTCACCCGAAAGCGCATCAGCTACCAGTAAAACGCCTTTTTTGATTTTCTCTTTGAGAGAGATTAATAGTTTTTTTTGTAAAACAGAATCTATAGATACCTTAACAGTTTTTGCTTCTTGGCCCGAAGACTCACGTATAATTTTTAAAGTATTGTCCTGTGCGTCTCTTAAAACATCGAGAGTTCCTGCACGTGGTGTAAGCTCTTTGTTGAGCAAAGATTCTAAACCCGATTGCCCATAGATTGGATTATATAAATGAGTCTTCGAGTAACCTGTAAGTGCTGTGCTCCAACCTACGGCATGTGCCATTTCAGAGGCAAAAGGGTAGCTTCGCATAGAAGATACAATCACTCTTAAGCGTGGAATTTTAGCATTCTGTATTTTAAGTATTTCTTGTTCAGTTAAATGAACATTTAAGACAATAGGAGTGCCTCGGCGTTTTTCAAAAAAATCTAATTCTAACTGAGCCATCTCAATGTCTTTATTTAAAAGTGAATTAAGTTTTTTCAAATCATTTTCAAAAGTCTTTAAGACTTCTGCACTATGGCCACCTATTAGCCAAATAGCAGGGCGAGTAAATGCCACGTCGTATGCTAGTATTTTTCCTTTGCGATCAAGCAAAGTACTTCTTCTTGCAGGCACTCGATATGTATCAATTTCTAGAGTTGTATCGTTTTTTGGATTGGCTTTTAGCTGACCTGTTGTGGAATCAAAGCGGGGATCGTTAACATTTGTTGGATTAATCCAATCCATAGCTTCACTAAAATGTGGAGCAAATAAGCAAAAAAGCCCTAAGGCACATGAACGAAAAAACAAATTAACGTTCCTTTTTTTGTTTTTTACCAAAAAGACGTTTTAAAAATGGCGTTTTAT
Source organism: uncultured Bacteriovoracaceae bacterium (assembly GCA_964538275.1). GTDB lineage: Bacteria > Bdellovibrionota > UBA2428 > UBA2428 > UBA2428 > CANIGN01. Next base: position 700 of record CAZIFW010000088.1, on the reverse strand, counting down.
TTTTGTTATTTTCTTGAAATCTTTGAACGTTTTCTTCTCTCAAGTAGGTGCTATCTGCTTGGGGTTCTTCATATTGGAAATTATCATAAACAGGAATCGCTCGTAATACTTTTTGCTCTTCTAAGTCAGGCAACAAGGGTGTAAGCACTTCTGCACTTTGCATATGTGCTTGAAGTTTTTTCATCACTACAGGATCGCTTAAGAAAGCATTGAGTATAGGAGCTGCTGTTCCACCTCCACTCAGCTCCATTCCTTTTACACCTTCTACAAAAACAGTGAAGGCATAACGAGGAGCATAGAAAGGAAAAAATCCTGTTAACCAAGCTACGTTTTTGTTTTCACCCCATTGGCCCGTTCCAGTTTTTGCTGCAACAGCGGCGCCCATGCCCCCATAGTTTAGGCCTGAATTGACTCGTGTAGCGGTACCATTTGCTCCATTAACAACTGAATACATTGCATTTTGAATAAGGGAGATGTGAAAGTTATTGATGCGTGCATTTAGCGGTTCTGTTTTTAAAGAAATACCTTGGCTTGCAAGATAAGACTCATAACTCTGAGGAGCTGCTTTAATATCGTGGAAAATCTCTTTAACAATTTTTAATTTCAGGTCGCTATCGGGCTTTGCAAGGCGTGCAGACATCCACGCCACCTGCAAGGGTGTTGCCAGTAGGGGACCTTGACCTATTGCCATGTTTGCAAC
>CAZIFW010000087.1:0-9267 GCA_964538275.1 uncultured Bacteriovoracaceae bacterium | reverse complement strand
AGATCCATGCTCAGCGTTTGGAATTGAAAGGGAGTCCTTACATATTCAGCGGCAGGAGTGTTTGGCATTTCAGCCTTAAGGGCAAGTAGACATTTATAAAAAGCGTCCACCGCAAAAGCAGGCTGAGCCAGCAATGCTAGCAAAAGTAAAAGCACGCTCACAGTGTACTTATCGGTTAATTCTTGTGAATTCTCTAGAGAAAATTATGTCAGTAAAGGGAATGTTTAATCTAACTTAAAACTATTCTTCAAGGAGTGCCAAACAAGCTTAGTTTCTGGTATCACCGTATTCGGTTTGGCAGTTCCCTCCAATAATTTGTCCATGAGTGAGTGGAGCAATTGCTGAGTGTGGAAATGACTAAACCGTTTGTCAGTGCTTTAGATAGATGAAGATTGGTACTCGCGGGTCCAAAATAATCGAACCACAGGCGTTAACCGCTCCCATAGGGAGAAAGGTAGTCTGGCGAAAACAAAAGGTCGACCCTGCGGAGCTGGCAAAACTACGTTGGGTTGGCAAAATGACAGTAGAGGGGCTGATGAGTCACTTTGGTAAAAGTAAAACTGGGATCAAAAAGGCTCTCAGGCAGCTCAAAAAAAGAGAGGTTTGATATGGAGAGTTTATTTGGGAAATTCATACTGGCGTATGCACTTTATTTTCTTGGAATGTCTTTAACGGAGGTTCTTGAGTGTAAGTCTGGGACATGTCTAAGAAGGATCGAAAAGGCTAAGCGAGAAGTATTGCGCGTTGATTGGAAGCCTATTTCGCTTTTTCCTGAGGAAGCTAAGAGATTTAGGTGATAGGGATTGTTCGGGCGAAAATCTCTTTGTGTCATCTAAATGAATACGATTCAGGTACGTAATAATAGCACTTTGCGATGTGCAAAATCAGCGGCATAAAGCAATTGCTGGGGCATAAAAGCCCCAGCGGGTTTTTGAGAGTTTTTGCGCTTATTCGTTACAAAAGTCCTCAGATTACTTAGAGAATTGTGCTTACAACTCTTTCTTTTCCGACATTAAAAATAATTTCAACCCCAGTATAAGAACTGGATGGTTTAGGAAACTTAACGTTGTAAGCCCCATCTTTTAAGTCAACTTCGAATATTTCAGGCGCAGCACTGTCCCCTAAGGCTATGACTTTTGCCTTTGGGGACAGCGCTTCTGTAATCACGATTTTGTTTGTATTCAAGATTCTTACAATCGCTTCTGTTTCCAGATCAGCTTTCACTTCTGCTAAATAAATTTGTTTGGCATCTTTTCCTTTGTCGGCTTCCTTGGCGCTGACTACGGATGTGAGCTTCCCTCCGTTTGGTCCCGTCCCTTTGACATCGGGGCCATGACCTGAGCTGTGAGCCCAAGTTAGAGACGTTAAAGCGATTAGGGCAAATCCTAATATAATTTTAGTTCTCATGGGTTCTCATTTCTAAATTCATTGATTACGTTTCTAATCTCAGTCTTTGCGTTTTCACGTGCAGTTGTATCTGTGCTCACTAGCGAGAAATACTGTTCTTCAATTCCCAATATTTTTCCGTAGCGCGATTCATTGTTAACTCGTGCTTTTTCAGAGAACGATTCTTTTTTTCCGAGGTACTCTTCCCAAACATTCATGAGGATTGCCCAAAAATCTTTTCTCTCATCAAAGAGTTTTTTTGCTTCGTCACAGACTTGAGTTGACTGCCGAATTAGCCACGTCCGACCTAATTCTCTAGCGAGTGGAGTTCTGTTTGTTCCGTCGAGAATTGTTTTGACGTTGTTTTGTCTCTCAACCCAAGAATTTTCATAAGAAATAATTCGTGTATTCCTGTCGAGTGCTTGATAGTCCTTGCGGCCCATGTCGCGAGTTTCTCGTCCGGGTATTGGAGCGAAGTTAGCGCAATTCCATTCGGAATTTGCTTTGGTGTGGTCCCAAGCAGCCGCACATTGATATCTTAGTCCGTCATCAAGGTTGGTTATTTTTCGCACCCACTTACCGCTATTAGACTGAATATCTAGGGGGCTCCAGTTGCCGGTAGAAACAAAATCAAAAACAAAGGAAGGCTCGTAGGCCCAGTCTTCAGCTTGATGCTTGATCATTCCATTTACCTCGCCAGTTACGAGGTCTTTCACGAAAAGAATGTGTTGTAGGCGAATTTCATTTGCAGATTTAACAATCGGAACAATCAACTCGTAGGTGGTTTTGTCTGAGTTAGTGTCATAAACACGCTCGTCTAGTTGATATCCGTCTTTGAGTGACTCAACCTCTGTAAAGTTATAATCGATTAAGAAACACCCCGATTGACGTAGTATCGTCTCTTTATCTTTTTCAAAATTGGCCATTAGCAAAACAGGAGCTAAGAGCGTTGTGAGAACAATTGTTTTTTTCAAAATACCTCCAAGTATAAAGCGACAATGATTGTCATTTTCATGGATGTGATAGTGCGCTTACCTCTTGGCGTCTAGTTATCTATACGAATTAGTAGCTATTTGTTTTCGCAGCGCATGAGTGACAAGTGTTTTCAATTATTTATAAGTTTTTTTGGAGTGTGCAACCAATTCTCCACGTCAAAATACTCGCTCGGTGCTTATAGCTAGCATGCCATAATAGAATTTCACGGAGGTTTTTTTGTGAAAACTATAAAGCAACTTTTTATGTCCACATACTTTTTTAGCGCATTGGCTTTCAGTATGGGAAAAGCGCCATCGCAACTTCAAGATGGCGATCTTGTTTTTCAAACAAGCACGTCTTCTCAAAGTCAGGCAATTCAACTTGCTACCCACTCAAAGTGGAGTCACATGGGGATTGTTACTTATAAAAGCGGTGTCGCATATGTGTACGAAGCTCGTGGCCCAGTGGGATACAGAAAACTCAGCAGTTTTATTTCTACGGGTGTGGGTGGCCGCTATATGGTTCGTAGGTTAAAGACGGGGCTCTCACCTATGCAACTTGCATCGCTAAAGAAAGTTGGTGCTGAGTATGCTCAAAAACCTTACGATCCTTACTTTGGCTGGGATAATTCTAGAATCTATTGTTCGGAATTGCCTTGGAAAATGTTTTACAGAGCTTTGAGGCTTTCAATTGGGAGCTTAGAAAAGTTAGAAGACCTAGATCTTTCGCATCCGGTAGTACAAGCAAAGCTAAAGGAGCGGTATGGTGATGATATTCCCTATGATGAGACAGTAATTACACCTCGGTCGATAGCGGAATCTGATCTTTTCGAGACAGTTTTTCAAAATTAATTAAAAACACAAAAAGAAAAAGAGGTTAATCCGAGTCCCTCTCTCGGATTAACCTCTTTTCTTTTATTTGCGACTAACTAGATTAAAAGATTTTTTTGCTAAGTCTTAGGCCCGCATATGAGTTTGAGTCATCATACACTTTAATGTTTGTGCCGTTTCCAAATTTGGTAACAAAAGTATAGTGGAAAATGCCGACACCGAGGTCACCAAGAGCTTCAATGTTGTAAAGAAGTTCTGTATCGCCAATGAAGACGCCATAATACTGAAGGTCGTCTTGTCCAGCGGGACCATTACCATCAACTGTTAATCCAAAAGTAGCATCATATGTAAGTGTTAGGTTTTTAGTGAATTTAACTTGGGGAACAACTTCCAACAAAACGTTACCAAGGTTGTTTCTTTTAGCTGACCCAACAGGCACATTGTACTCATATCCGTTGCGGTTAAGTTGAACGCTAAGAATTGGAAGTACTGTCATGTTGAAGTAAGAGCTAAACTCTTTTTCCATAACCAAACGAGGAGAAATCACGCCATAGGCACCAGCTTTTTGTAATTTTTCAGTTGTAGGAAGAACGTATCTCAAAGCGTAGTTTGTTTTGAACCCTAAGATGTCCCAAAGTTTAGGCGACGATAAAGTAGTTCGAACATAGTAGTGCGTGTAGTTAATATCGCTCCACTCGTTGGTAGCGGTATCTTTTGCTCTATTGGTAACAAAATAGACCTGAGATTTAATTTTATAACCTTCAGGTAATTTGTATGTGTGGCCAAAGTTATAGTCTACGAACTGCTCATCGCCATCTTGGCGGATTCCAGCATCAGTAGACCAATCTAAGCTGTGGTTACTCGCAGGTACTTCTGCTGTGGGCTCTTGAGCAATGGCTGCAAATGCTCCAACAAATCCTAATAATAAAAACTTTTTCATTAATACTCCTTCTTCCTTCTTTCCTTCATTCACAATACTTATGGGCATTGTGCAAATTCCTAGTTACAGATGCAGCTCTTATAGCATTGCCCGTATCTATAACAACGGAAAATTAGAGTTCGATCGCTACAAAATAGGTTAAAGGTGATGTTAGTTATAGCTTGCGCTAAGCGTTATCTGTTGGGCTTTAGTTTGGCTTTATGAGAATGAATTCAGGATTCTGTAGTAATATTCAAATATCTATGTACTTGGGAAAAAAGAAAATATTTAACTTTTTTTCAGAAAAGAAAAAAGTTTTTTTATTTTGCTTTTCCATAGTAGCTCTTACGGTATCAACTGTTCGTGATCGCACAGACTCCCTCCATGAAAGCATGTGCCACTCGCTTAACAGTTTAGCTAGTAATAAGAGTGGAGAGATATCGCAAAATAATTTGCCAACCCCTAATAATGATGAGAGTAGCCCATCTGGGGAATGTACAGAGTGCACAGTTTCCCACTTTCATAGGCATTGTAATTGTAATTCCGTCACGCTTGACTCTAGGCTTAGGATTCAAAATTACGTTAGTTCTGGCCCTGAGTGTATTGTTGCTCAAAGTTTAAACATTTCAGATCACAGATCGCAGCTGTTTAGACCTCCTATCTCTTAAGTTTTGTTACCACTGTCCAAACTTCAATTTTAACAATAACAAGGAGATTTTATGAACCAATTAACAGCTAAGACATTAGTTTTATTGACAATATTAAGTTTTGCCCAAGGGTGCTCTTCGATCCCCAAACATGCGGCGGATGAAAGCGACGCAACACATGAGCAACATACTGGTAAAAAACGCAGCCAGCCGCTTGGAAGCGAGAAGCGCAAAAACTAAAAAGGGCGTGACAGAAATTGCGATTATAGCTAATTCAGAGCTTGGAAAGTCGGGGATTTTTTTCATGTTCCTTCCTTTCCTTCTCAAACTCTGCCCTCCCATCCAAATATAAAGGGGGGCAGGGTTACTTTAGCTTCATAATTAAATTTCGCTCCCTTAACTTAAAGGATTAAAGGCATTTTACATATGGAGGTTATTTCGGTGAGAACACTAAAATGGACGTTAGGAGCAACGATACTTCTCGTCCCTTACATAAGTCGCGCATCTTTAAACATTTGCGATGCTTCAGACATAAAAGCGCTGCTCGATTGTGTTGAGCAGCGATCAGCTGAATCACAAATTGTTCGCAGTAGGTTAGAGTCTGCTGAGAGCGCTGCGGGATCTGTGGGGGTATTTCCTAATCCAGAGCTTGAACTTGCGCATTCAAAGGCAAATAAAAATGGAGGTACTGAAACGGAAGCAGCACTTCTTTTTAGCGTGGCCCCGACAAAATTATTTGCTGAATCCGCGCAGGCAAAAGCTAGGGTGGATCTTGTTCAAGCTGAGACGACACTTGCGCTATCGGGTTTAAGGTCGGCAGTTATTACTGGATTTAGAAAGCTTTACAACACTGCAAAGCTTCTTGAAATTGCTAAAGAGAGCCAAATTACTTTTGCAAAAGTGGTTAAACAGTATAGCTCAAGACCAAGACTTTCAGCAGAACAGGACGCATCTCTAGGTGTGTTCAGGCTGGCAGAAAAAGAAAGTGCCGCTAAGGTGATAGAGCTTCAACAGGAGCTTGATTCGCTCACATTTGAGTTACTTCAAAAATATTCAGTTAAGGTGGATCCTTTAAAAAGTGCTTGGACAATAAAAAAATGGCCGACTGCGCCCTCTAAAGCTGCAATCGGGGAAGCGTCTCCTTTTGTAAAAGAAATACGAGCGAATAAAGCTATTTTTGAAGCTGATTATAGAAAAGCAAAATCTGAGAGTTGGCCTGAATTTAAAATTGGTCCGCAGGTGAATATTGCTAAGGATAACTCTGAGGAGGTTCGTTCGTTTGGATTGAAATTGAGCTTGCCGCTACCGCTTTTTAATATCAATCGAGGCGGAAGGGCTGCTGCGAGGAAAGATCTTCTTGTTGCAGAACTTCAAGAGAAAAGAAGTTTAGAAACTTTGGAATTTAACGAAGAGCTCCTTAGGCGAGTTTATTCTCAAAGTGTAGAGTTAATCACTAAGCTACCCAGTGAAGCAGCTTTAGCAAAAAGCCATGACAGGCTTGAGAGAATGTTTTTGCAGGGGATTATTCCTAGTTCGCTCATGATCGATGCTCACCAAGAGCTTTTCGACTCTCAAGAAACGTTTTCTGAAGCAGAACAGCGGGCTCTGGATGCTTTATTTAAATTACAAATTCATAACGGCGTGCCCGTTGGACAGGGGTTAATGTGATTCGTTTTATTGTTTTAATTGCAATACTTGTGTATGCGCCTTTGCTCTTAGCAGTTAAAGAGACAAAAAAAGAAGCTCATGCTGATGAGCACAACCATGAACATGAAGAGGATAGCAAGAAAGAAGAGTCAAAGGCTAGTGATCCTCACACGCACGAAGAACATGGCAAACATGAAGAGGGTGAGCCAGAAAAACATGCGGAAGGCGAACACGCAGAACACGAAGGCGAAAAGCACGATGATCACAGCGATCACGGCGATGAAAAAGAAGAAGGCGATTCAAAAGTAGGCCAAGGTAAAGGTATTGAAGCTGCTTCTGAGGACGCCGGGATAAAACTTTCTCCCCAAGCAGTGAAATCTTTTGAAGTGACAACACTGAAGGTTACGAAGTTGCCGATTGCATTGCCTAACTCGGCACTATTATTTCTAGCTGAAGATGTAGAAATTTATCGCCTACGGGGCGGCTTTTTTAAACGTATTGATTTTAAGAAAACATCCATAAAGCCCTTGATTGTTAACTCTTCTGACTTGGTAGTCGGTGATGAAATTGTAACGGGCGGAGTGAGTTTTATTAGAATTGCAGAAATTGCAGCATTCGGCGGAGCCCCCGATGGGCACGCTCATTAAATTGAGGTCAAAATGATAAACAGAATTATTAAATTTTCAGTCTACAACAGCGGGCTAGTACTGCTTTTGACATTGCTTGTAGTTATTGCGGGTGTTTTTGCGTTTCAAACATTGCCTATCGATGCCGTTCCTGACATCACTAACAATCAAGTTCAAATTAATACAGTCGTCGATGGCCTTGCTCCGGAAGAAATTGAACGAGGAATTACATTCCCCGTGGAATCGTCTATGAGGGGATTGCCGGATGTTGAACAGGTTCGCTCGATTACACGATTTGGACTTTCCCAAGTTACGGTAGTCTTTGCGGATAAGGTCGATATTTACCGTGCTAGGCAACTTGTCTCTGAGAGACTTCAAGGAGTATCCGCAGAACTCCCGAAAGGCGCAAACCCTGAATTGGGTCCCGTGTCTTCGGGTCTAGGTGAAATCTACCAATACGTTATTGAATTTAAGAAGCTTGCTCCTCAAGATACTCAAGAACGTCTCTTGCAACTAATGGAGCTGCGCAGATTACAAGACAGAGTTGTGAAGCCGTTTTTGTTAACTGTGCCTGGAGTTGCCGAAGTAAATACTTCAGGAGGCTTTGAGAAACAGTATCACGTACAGCCTGATACAAAAAAAATGGCGGCCTATGGTCTTCACTTTGACGATATTGTTGAAGCGCTTGAAAACGCAAATCAAAACGTTGGTGGTGGTTATGTACAACAAACCGCTGAGCAGTTTTTGGTTCAAGGAGTTGGGCTGTTTAAAAATGTTGATGATATTAAAAACGTCTCAATAAAAACTCTCGAGAGTTTTAAACAATTAAAGATAGGCGATATTGCAACTGTTCAGTTAGGCAAAGAGCTACGCACGGGCGCATCCACTTACAATGGGCGCGAAAGTTTACTTGGGACTGCAATGATGCTTCTCGGAGAGAACAGCCGTACCGTTGCACTTCGAGTTGATGCTAAACTGAAGGAGCTTCGTAAGCAGCTACCTCAAGACGTCGAAGTAATAACGGTTTACGACCGATCTGATCTTGTGAACGCCACTCTCGGCACAGTTGAGCATAACTTGTTGATGGGAGCAGGGCTCGTTTTGCTAATCCTCCTTCTGCTTTTAGGTAACGTGCGTGCTGCTGTTATTACGGCATTAACAATACCGCTGGCATTACTTGCTACATTTCTAGTCATGAAGCCGTTGGGAATTTCGGGAAACCTCATGAGCTTAGGTGCCCTCGACTTTGGAATCATCGTCGATGGGACGGTTATAGTAATGGATAATTGCGTGCGATTTATTCAAAATCGCGCAAAACAAATTGGGCGAAAGCTAACAAAAGAAGAGCTTAAGGATGCTATTTATGCAGCGACATTGGAAATTAGACAAGCAGCAGCTTTCGGAGAATTGATTATCATCGTTGTCTTTTTACCGATATTTGCACTTGTTGGAGTAGAAGGAAAAATGTTTAAACCAATGGCAGCAACTTTTGCCATTGCTGTTGGCGCAGCTTTAGTTATTTCTTTCACTACGGCACCTGCTCTAGCAAGTATATTTTTAGCTAGAGATGCTAAGGAGAAAGAGCCTCGGCTCATGATCTGGGCGAGAAAGTTTTATCAGCGTTTGTTTGAAACGGTATGGAAGTGGCAGCGAGCGGCTTTGTCGATTGCGGCTGCATCTGTAGTCATAGGCGCTATACTTTTAGCGTCGCGTGGAGCGGAGTTTTTACCCCAGTTGGGTGAAGGCTCCTTTGCTTTTCATATGATTCGTCCGGTAAATACAAGCTTAGATGTATCGATCAAATACCAGGAAAAGGCTGACGTCGTGTTGAAGACTTTTGCAGAGGTAAAACATGCCTATTCTCGTATCGGTACCAGCGAAGTCGCAACAGATCCTATGGGAGTTAACGTCTCCGACTCAATAATTATGCTTCATGATAGGTCAGAGTGGCCCGAGGTTAATGGAAAGCGGCGCACGTATCCTGAGTTAGTTGCTGCCATGATCGAAAAGCTCAATCTGGAAGTACCGGGGCAAGTTTACCTAGCGTCTCAACCAATTCAAATGAGATTCAATGAGTTGTTAGAGGGCACACGAGCAGATGTTTCGGTAAAAGTTTTCGGACCCGACCTGAAAGAGCTCGTCGAAATTGCTAAAAAAATTCAGAGCACGGTTGCAAAGGTTGAAGGGGCAGGTGATGTGGAAGTCGACTTGGCAGGAACATCGCCAGTGTTAAAAAT
>CAZIFW010000086.1:0-9464 GCA_964538275.1 uncultured Bacteriovoracaceae bacterium | reverse complement strand
CCATTTCTCGCAACCTCGATTCTTGGCTTGGCAAAATGCGAAGCTCTCTTGAAACTAACGGTATCTATGCAGCCTGTATTCCCGATCCCAGCTCCGCAACATCTTTATTTAAATGTCCCGCTGTCGATGCGACTCTTTTAGATAGTGACTCTGAACTCAAACGCATCGCAGGTAACCAACTCCATGCAGTTTCTGCTCCCGTGATTGATCTCTTAGGTGAGCGTATTGCAGGTACCATCGACGATCCTCTCTATTTGGATCTTGATGGCCGCAAATGCCAACAAACTAATAAATTGAATTGTCCTCTTAAATCTACCGGATTCTTTTTGCGCTCTAACCCTGCGATTGATTCTACTCCTGGCAGTGTGCGCTTTGTTGTTAAAATCGAAGCCAATCGTGCTTCTGAACAAATCAAAGGCACCGCTCCTCAACGCACTCAATATCTTTCAATTGATGTAGGAAGCGAGTGGCAACAAGTTGTAGGCACGTGTCCTGCGGGAGCTATCAAGATTGGATATCTCGCAAGCGGAAGTCCTAACTGTGTGCACCCTACTAAAAAATGTGCTGCGGGTACCGTGGCCCTTGGTCTCGATAACTCCGCTAATCCTATTTGTGCCACACCTCCTGCATCGTGTGTAAGTGGTGGCGCCATTGTTGATACCGCATCGAACACTCTTGTGTGTTCTGCCTCTTCGCCCTGTTCCTCGAACCAAATCTTTTTAGGCTATTACTCCGGCACGGGAACTCCCATGTGTTCAGGCACCAACATCAATTGTCCCGATGGGCAAGTTCAAGTGGGCATAGAGGGCACTGCGGGTTCACTTAAAGCTCTTTGTAAAACTCTACCCAGTTGCCAAGATTCACAAAAACTTAGTTACGATGGTTCACAATTTGTGTGTCAGAGCGCAACGGTTGCAAGCACCTGTGGTGAGGGCGAAGTTGTTGTTGGTATCAACACCGATGGAAGTGCCAAGTGTCAGCCGGCTGAAAGAAATCTAACTTCAACCGAACTTACTTGTCCTACTGGTCAATACGTAGCCGGACTTGAATCCAATGGAAAAGTTCTCTGTAGAGATCTCCCAACGAGCGGCGCCACTTCAAGCAGTAGCTCTTCGGTCACAGTGCCTACAGTTAGCTCTACAAACCTAACATGTCGCACAGTTGAAAGCTCTGCTGGACAAGCCCCCACAAGCTTCTGTAACGCCAACGAAAAAAGAACAGGGGGCGGCTGCCAAAACGTTAATGGCGGAGCTTATTTCTTCCTAACCTATCCGATTGTGGATTCTAATGGGCTAGAAGGATGGCAGTGTGGATCTGGATCCACAGGAACTCTATCTAAATCATATTCCATTTGTTGTTCGGGGGGTAGTGGTACTCACGTAAGTGCTCGCGCAGGAAGTACTGGCAGTGTGAATGCCTCCAGCGAAACCTCAATAGCAGCAGCAAACATAAGCCAAATTCAGATTCATATTACTGCAACAAGTTCCGGCGATGCCTTCAATGGAAGTGCAACACTTGCTAAGGATGAGAACGGTGTGTGGCATGGAGCTATTGCAGGTGGGAGTGGAAGTCGAGTTCATGGAGAAGTTACAACAACTGGACTTTGCTCAAGCCAAGGAACGGCAACAAGTGTCTTTACAGGTGGCATGTGCGCTATTTTAGAAGGTACGAACATTAAAATTAAAATGGGTAGCTCGGTAGCAGCAACCTACATAACTTTTAAATAATTCTTTGAAAAATCTAAATTAACGTCCAATCCAATTGCGTTCCCATTCAAAACGATCGCGCCTGAGTTGTACTGGAACGTAATTAGGATCAATAGAAATGGCTTCTTCCATTTTTTGATAAGCAGATTTGTAATCGCCCTTTTCTCTTAAGATCAAAGCTAATCCGAATACTGCATTGACGTCGCGTGGATTGCGATTAAGCGCTCCCTCGTAAAAAATAACCGCTTGATCGTTCATACCTCGATTGCGCTGAATATCCCCCGCAAAAGACCATGGCCAAGAACTTTTAATTTGAGTGCCCGACAAGCGCGCTAAAGTACGAGAAAGTATTTCTGCAGCTATATCCAAACGGCCTGCTTCTTTCTCTAAATAAGCTGCCGCTAATTGAGAGAGGGCCGCGGCTTCGCCCTTTAATATCTCCAAAGCTTCCTGAGCGGAAGTTGCAAGAGGGTTAAGTTCAAAGCGAGACATCAACCATTCAAAATATTTCTTCTGGCCATTTGTTAGTGACTCAGGTGCAATTTGAATAGCTGTTCTGTAGCCGCGAATAACCTCTGTTAAAAACACTTGCGTCGCTAAAGGAGCTCTTAAGGGTGAATCAATCATTAAATCAGGATCTAATACCAGAGTTTCAGTTAAGAGCTGAGCCGCTTTAGTACGCGCTTCATCCTTAGGAGCATTCTTAAGTGAACGCAACCACAAGCCCATCACCCACATGTTACCGCGAGAAGCTTCAAGAGCAGCTTTAAAATTCTCTTCAGCTTCAGGCATACGACCCTCTTCAGCCGCAATAAAACCTATGATGGCTCTTGATGTCCAACAACCTTGCTCTTTGCATAGACGTAGTGCCGTAGAGGCCACTTCACGTGCTTCTTTATACTCACGATTCACTAAATAAGTGAGGGATCTATTTAACAACGTTGTAGAATCCGTAGGGACAATTTCTAATAAGCGATCCAAAAGCTTTTTAGCTTCTTCCGTTTGAGAACGAGAAAGCGCCAAAGCAGCTAATAAATTTGTGGCCGTCACGCGTGCTTCAAGCGAGGCAGAGCCTGGCCCCGCCAATACCTTCAAGAGGCGTAAATCAGTTTCAGAAACAACTTTTGCTCCACGTTCATAGGCTTCTAGAATAGGATCAAGTTTTGCGACTAAGGGCGCGCGACTCACGCCAATCTCATCAAAATCTTTCTCGCGCATAGATTCTGGCCAGTTTTTTTCTTTTCCATCTCCAGTTGTAGAAGTTGTCTGAGGACCTGAAGGTAAGATTTTTGAAAAAGTTCCAAACTTCCACAAAGTTACAACACCTATAAATATACCTGCAGCCGCTAACCATGCCCAAACACTCTTAGATGTATTAGGCGAAGAAATAGTTGGCTTAGCTAATGTAATGTTCGTAGGCGGAGGAGGCACTTTGGCTTTAAAAGGTTCTGACTCAATTACTTGCGGCGCCTCTACGGGTTTTCTCTTAGCTCTTTCTGCTTCTCGGTTTTTAGCTGTCTCGCTATTAACAACCTCAATGTGTACCGCTGATGCAGTCTCAGTAATAGATTCTGTTACAGATGCCGTTGAAGTAATATCTTCAGAAACTAACTGATCAATCTTAATTTCTTCAATAACCTCTGTAACACCTTTCCAATTTCCTTGCGGAGCTAGGAGTTCGTCTCGACGAGTGAGCAATTTAGCTTCACAAAGCGCTACAATTTGACTCTTCGAATAAGGACCCAAAACAATTGATAATTTATCCTGCGAACTGATCGCCGTTTCTGTGTTCAAAAGTTTTAATATTTTTTCAAGACGTTGAGGACTTTTTAGTTTCAAAAGAAAGATATCGTTGTCGATCTTAGGAGATTCTTTTTTACCTAATAATTCTTCTACTGAGGGCAAAGCTTCACCCGTGCGAGTTAATGAACCCGAGTGAGTTAAATCTTTGGTTTTAGTAATAGTGCCTTCTTTTTTCTTAGCCATCTATCACCCTATGGGAACCCCAGAAAAACTAAAAAGTTTTTTAAATCGTTATCGTTAAACTCAAGACCTAATCCTACAAAAAGTGAATCATCTCTGGTTTTTGCAGATTTAGCAGCTAAGTCATCGTATCCGCCTTGAATGTAAAATAAATCAAAGACATTCAGTCTACCCAAAAGGCGCACACGTGCATTTTCTTCATCACGGCCAAACTCATAGGCTTCACCCGTAATAGAAAAAACATCAGGCCAAATTTGTTGGTCAATTCCTACTCCACCCGTATTTTCAAATAATCCTAATCTAAAAGTGGTGTAGTAAATCTTTCGAATAAACTGAACATTAAACTCGTAAGCAGATTTTTGCGTACGCTCGACTTCAACGGGAGGCTGCGGAATACCTCCAATGGTAGTCACTGTAGTTTCTTTCGTCTTGCGACCTCCTGGATCTTGCACCATACCCACAAGATATCCATAAGAGCTACGAGGCATAATTTTTACGTTAAAATAAGTTTTGGTTTTCTTAACACCTGTCAGATAGTTAGAATTTAAATCGACAATAACTTCGGTTCTTCGAGCTCTATCTAAAAACTCAACAATGGAATTTAAAGCACGAACCAATTGGTCCGCCACTTGAGGGTCATTGATGAGTTTACCAATCGACCCCTCACCCTTATTTATTCGTCCTGCGATACTTTTTATACTGTCTAGAGATTCTCGCATTCCTTTAATAGCTTCTTTTAAATCTTGGCGAGTATTCTTTTCGCTGAGATCCTTAAGTACGAGATCTAAATTTTCTGCAGATCCACGAATAGCTCTTATAGCTTCTCTAATATCGCCCCTGTTTTCTTGAATAACTCCTTTGAGTTCACGAGCTAGAATTTTAACATCATCCCCAATGTCGCCCAGTTTTTTCATCACATCATCAACTGAGGCATTGCCAGGATGGGCAGGAATCACTTCACCTTCACGATAAATGTTTTGCGCATAAGCAGTAGGCAAGAGAAGATTCAAAAATTTTTCTATATATTTCGCCGATGAAGAAGAATTTGAAGATTCCTCCTGTTGTTCTTGTATATTTTTTTCATTTTGGGGAAGTACTATTTCTAGAAAGCGATCTCCGAGTATCCCCTGTGATCTAGGTAAGATAAAAGAACCTTTTTCTATTGTATAACCTTTATCCAATAGAAGTTTAATTTTAGCTTGGCCGTCTTCAAGTTTTATATCTTTAACAACGCCCACATTTATGCCTGCAATTTTAACTTTTGAATTTCTAAAAATTCCGTTGGCATCTTGTATATAAACCGTAAACTCTGTTCCCGATCTATAAACCGGAGTGTCTGTAATTTTGAGCGAAAATATTGCGACCACAAAAATGCCGAGCATAACAAAAAGCCCAACCAATATTTCGCGATCGTACTTGTATATTTTTTTCATTTTGGGGAAGTACTATTTCTAGAAAGCGATCTCCGAGTATCCCCTGTGATCTAGGTAAGATAAAAGAACCTTTTTCTATTGTATAACCTTTATCCAATAGAAGTTTAATTTTAGCTTGGCCGTCTTCAAGTTTTATATCTTTAACAACGCCCACATTTATGCCTGCAATTTTAACTTTTGAATTTCTAAAAATTCCGTTGGCATCTTGTATATAAACCGTAAACTCTGTTCCCGATCTATAAACCGGAGTGTCTGTAATTTTGAGCGAAAATATTGCGACCACAAAAATGCCGAGCATAACAAAAAGCCCAACCAATATTTCGCGATCGTACTTGTAGCCTGGAGGCCTCATTTATTTACCCCAGCTGCTTCCAAAAATTCTTGAATCGTCTCATTTTGCGAAGACACAAACTCCTTAGGTGACCCCACCTCAATAATTTTACCCTGCCAAAGGAATGCGACCAAATCAGAAATGCGCAGAGCGGCATGTACGTCGTGAGAGATCAAAAAGGCCGTTCCCCCTATCTCTTTTACGCTTCTAACTATCAGCTTATGAATTTTGTCTGTCGTTATGGGATCTAAACCGGTTGTAGGTTCATCACAGAGGAGTATCTCTGGCTCGAGTGAAAGAGCGCGGGCAAGCCCAACTCGTTTTTTCATTCCTCCCGAGAGCTGATGAGGCATTTTGTAAAAAACATCGCGATCTAGCTCAACAAGCTTCAAAAGGTTTTCCACCCTTCGTTCCAACTCATCGGGGCTAATTTTAGGCTCATGTTCTCTTATCGGAAAAGCTACGTTATCGAAGACGTTCAAACTGTCAAAAAGTGCAACTTCTTGAAAAAGCATTCCAAAACTTTGGCGAAGCTTTTGTAGTTCATCTTCATCAATATTTTGTACATCCAAGCCCTTAACAAGCACCTCGCCTTTATCAGGGCTCATAAGACCAAGAATATGGCGCAAAAGCACGGACTTTCCAGTTCCAGAAAAGCCTAGGACCGTAATTATTTTTCCTTTTGGGATGTCTAAAGTGAGTCCTGTAAGAATTTCTTTTTCTCCAAAAGATTTCCAAACATTCTTAAGAGAGATCAGAGTTGTTTTGCTCATTTTTGGAGATTTCCTCCAGTAGGAATTAAGATGGTTAAAAAATAATCCAAAACTAAAATTCCCACCATGCTCACAACAACAGATTCATTGGTGGCGCGTCCCACACCTTCCGCCCCATTGGATGCACGATAACCCTTGTAACAACTTACACTCGAAAGCAAGAGTCCAAAAATGAAAGCCTTGATCATCCCATGATAAAGATCCATGGGGTACAAATACATTTTGAGTTTTTCTAAGTAAATGCCGCTATCAATATTGCACAAGCCCACTCCTACAATGTAGCCACCTAAATTTCCTATGAGACAAAAGATAGCGCACAAGAGTGGAGTGCTAATGAGAGATGCATAAATCTTAGGCGTCACTAAATAATGTTTAGGAGAAATGGCCATAAGCTCGAGAGCATCAATTTGCGAAGTCACTCGCATAATTCCAATTTTTGCTGCCATAGCAGCACCTGCGCGTCCTGCTACTACTATAGAGGTCATAACTGGACCCAGTTCACGCAAGAGTGACATCGAAACACTTACACCTACAAGAGACTGAGTTCCTACAATTGAGAGCGCTAACCAAGATTGATAGGCAAACACGGCTCCCGTAAACAACGCGGTTAAACAAATAATAAAAAGACTTTGAACCCCAACAAACTCAATTTCATCAACGAAAATTTTAAATCGAAAAGGTTTTTTTCGAATTGCAATTAAACTTTGATACGTAAAATATCCGTAATCGCCTAAGTTACGTAACCATTCTATTTTTGAAAGCCACTTCATATGATTTGCCTCTCAATGCGCACCGAGAGCGAAGTGAAAATTTCATAGGGTACTGTACTCAGAGCACGCGCTATTGTTTCAACACTTTGTTGCGGCCCAATCCATTCAAAGTCCGCATCTAGCGGAATATCTGCTTTAATTTGAGTGCAATCCACAGCGCACATATCCATGGAAACAACTCCTAAAAGAGGAGCACTTTCACCTTTGTAATGAAATGCTAAATTGCGAGACCATGCATCTCGACGCAGACCATCGGCATAACCCATATTTAAAATAGCTATGCGCATATCCTTATCTGCTATAAATCGACGCCCGTAGCCCACACTTTCCCCTTTAGATATCCAATATAGTTGTCTCATGGGCACACGTAGTTGCACAACAGGCGCTACATCAAAAGGAGAGTCAGGATCTCGTACTCCCCACAAATGAATTCCTGGGCGAAATGCATTGAAAGGGTACAGAGCAGACACTTTTCTTAAAACTCCCGGGGAATTTAGCCCATGAATCCATTTAAAGTTTTTTTGGAGTCTTTTTTCTAAATCTTCATAGAGAATTTGAAAGGGCCTTAATTGTTTATGAGAAAACTTATCTGGGCTTTCTTCTCCAATGGCTAAATGTGTGCAAATACCTCTGCAATATTGCCCCTGAGCCTCAGCCTGTTTGATGAGTTTGACCAAGCTTTCTTTACTTTCTTCAGTCGCTAACTCCGCAAATGAAAGACCCAAACGGTTCATGCCCGAATTTATTTTTAAATGAAAAGAGATCGCTTTTTTTTGCTGAACTAAACGTTCTAAGTCCGCAAAAGAGGTCACCATAAGCTCAACATTATCTGGAACAAGAGAGATATCCGTAGGCCACTCACTCAAGAGCAACAACTTACGATTCACTCCAAAACTACGTAACTGCTGCAACTCAATGATGCGCGCCACACAGTAATAGGGCAAAACGTTTTCGTCGTAATCTTCAAGAATACGAGCAACTTCTTTTATACCCAGGCCGTAAGCATTTGCTTTAAGAACTGGAAAAGCCTTAAGGCCCCCACTTAAACGAATGAGATTTTCTAGATTAGAGGATAGCGCTCTCTTAGAAAGTAAAATCTTAGGATGCGGCATCTCTCTCTTAGTTTAAGCGAGAGATGCGCGAATAGAAACTATTTAGATGGGAACAATTGCTTCAATCTGTTTTTCGAAGCATTCGTTAAATCATGAATCACAAGGTGGCGCGCTAAGCTGATGGACATAGGAGTGCCAGCAAGAACGATGTCGATGGGCAAATTACCAGCTGCATTTTGAACCGCACCCATTTGAGTAGATTCCGCAAAAAAGCTGATTGCCAAAAGAGTTTGCTGGTAAGAGACATTTGCTTCCAAACTAGGAACAATATCACCTTGCAATTGAGCAGCTTGTTTCTTGCGCAAAAATTCTTTTTCCAAAGTATAAGCTTGATCAACTAGGCTATGTAAAAGCGTTTCACCTTTTGCATTCTGTACTAATTTAGAATCACTTGAGTTTAACGATTCTTGATGAAGAGCTGTTTCAAAAGTTTTAACCAAGCCTTCAAAAGATCCTGCTTTTGCTGTTTGCGAGAACATCTCAATGTTCATCTTTGTATAAACTCGACCGCCGGCTACTTTTTTATCTTCAGCGCTTAAATCTGCCACTTTAGGAGCCGCAGGCTCTGACTTTCTGCGTGCTTTGTAATTTTTCCAGTCTGTTTCTAGAGTGTCCGTTACTCTTTTTCCCTCGTCCTCAATATCGTCCCAAGCCTTGTTCACTGTATCTTCAATATTGCCCCAGATTCTGTTGAATTCTTTTTCGATCTGATCAATATCTTCTTGGTTACGGCTTTCCATATGCTCGCCCCAAGATTTAACTTTTTGTGTAGTCTCTTTTCCATAGTCTCGAAGCTTGCCAAAGGCCTTGCCAATATCGCCAGCAAAGAGGCTATTTGTAAGTAGACCTAATACAATTACGCAAAATGTTTTATTCATGCCCCTGTTTTATAATCGTGGATGCTGCGCGTCAAGGTTAAAAGCCTCCTTGATGCCCCCTTAAGAGCGCACACGGGCTTCCAAAATTGAATTGTTCGTCTGCAGATACAAAAAAAGGTGCCAGGCTAAGAGCCTGACACCTTTTATATTCAATCTTAAATCAAATAGCGTTGGATTATGCTTTACGAGCTGCGTAGTGCTCGGCCACAAGACCCGGTTCAAAAGGAAACGGAATATGAGAAACGTTGGGTACTTCTTTAAGAGTTCCAATCACTTCTTCACCGCTAGTTTCTGTTCCTAAGTAATCAGCAAGTGCAAGACGTTGAGCTTTCTGTGCTTGCATAAAGTTTACGCTCTTATAAGCAGAAGGCGTTAATTTAATTTTATCGCCCGCTTTAAGAACCATAGAGCTCACAGTCACTTTTTTACCATTCACTTGTACTTGTCCGTGACTGATCATTTGCTTAGCAGCTTTAAT
>CAZIFW010000085.1:0-9544 GCA_964538275.1 uncultured Bacteriovoracaceae bacterium | reverse complement strand
TCTTCAAGTGATGCGCGTGTTCACACATGTTTAGCAAACATGAAAAAGCAGAGCACTTATGTATTTGCAGGAAGCTACGAAGATGTAAAATGTACGGTTACTTATAATCCGCAAAATTTACTATTAGGAGCAAAGCTTGATTTACAAGCAAGCTCTGAAATTAAAGGCGAAGTCTTTTTTGAAACAGAAGATGGAGTAGGCGAAGGCGCAACTTTTGATCACCGCTATCTCACATTGAAGAAAAAAGATGAAAAAGTAGAGCTCATAAAAGATAAGGCTCTTTGGGAAGAAGAAGTAAAAAAAGCAGGCCCCTATGATTTTATTTCTTGGGGCGATAAATATTTTGCAACAACGTTATTGCCTAAAGGAAGATTTAATCCGAATGTTTTTCATAAAGCAGGGTTGTCAGATCAAAGGGTTCATTGGGGACTTGCCTATCCTATTCGCTGGGAAGCCGCAGCGCCTGCGCTCTCTTATGAATTTGATGTTTATTTTTCACTAAAAGATCTTCAAGAAGTTAAATCAGTTCGTGCAGATTTGGCCGACACTATTGATTTTGGATTCTTTGGTAGCATCGCCCGATTTATGTTGTGGTGCTTAGAATCTCTCAATAAAGTTTTTCATAATTACGGCATAGCTATTATAATTTTGTCTCTCGCTATTCGCTTGCTCCTATGGCCCGTAAACAAGAAGATGTTTGAATCTGGGCAAAAGATGAAAGACATTCAGCCTCAAATGGAGGCAATTAAGAAAAAATACGAAGGCAAAGCTGATCAAATGATGCAGATGAATACAGAAATTCGTCAGCTTTATTCTAAGGCAGGAGTGAATCCTCTAGGCTCTTGTTTGCCTGTATTATTACAAATTCCTATTTTCTTTGCGCTAAACAGCGCTTTGTCGAATTCTGTAGACCTCTATCAAGCACCTTTCTTTGGTTGGATCACAGATCTTTCTTACAAAGATCCTCTTTATATCCTTCCAATTTTTTGGACGATCAGTTTGATAATTTCTGTTGAGCTAAATCCGCAACCTGCGGCTCAACCCGGCATGCCGGATATGAAATGGATTTCTCGCGTTATGTTTGTGGTCTTTGGATTTATATCTAAAGATTTTCCATCAGGGCTTAACCTCTATTTTATTGTAAGCAACTTGGCTGGCATGTGGCAGCAGTGGCTCTTTAAGAAGAAAACCCAAATGGCAAGCCAAAACATTCTTTTAGGGAAGGAAAGATAAGAATGAACATTGTAAAATCTGCTCTTAATTTATTTGGAATATCAAAAGACGATGGAGGTGGAACTACAACTACAGTAGCAAGCCTAGACGAGTTTCTCTCGGGATTGCCTCCATTGTTGGGATACGACATCAATTTTGAACGTCATCAAAAAGATGACGGAAGTCATCACATCGAAGTAACTGGTGGTGATGTACAAACTCTCGTAGGAGAAAACACTCAAATTCTTGATGCTATTGCACATATTTCTATGCGTGTTTTGAGAAAACAAGAAGGTCTTTCAAACAAAGCTGTTGATGATGGTACTGATCTTAGCAAATACCGTATCACTGTTGATGCTGAAGGATTTAGAGATCGTCATTACGAAGGACTTAAAAAAGTTGCAGAAGATGCGCGTAAAAAAGTTTTAGAAAATAATGGTAGACCAACATATATTCCAGCACTTAGTCCTGCTGAAAGACGTATCATTCACACTCACCTTGCTACATTGGGTGAAGTAACAAGTGAAAGTATTGGAAACGGAACTTTTAAACGAATTCGTATTAAACTTATCAATGACGTTTCTCGTCCTCCTCGTGCAGAAGGTGATCGTCCTCAACAACGCCGTCATCCACAAGGTGGTGGGCCGCGTGGAGATTTCCGCAAAGGTGCGGGTCCTCGCAGACCTAACAATCGCGGACCACAACGTGGACCACGTCCACAAAATCCTAACATTGCTCCCGGCGGAGAAGTAAGACGCGCGCGTTTTGCAGATGAGTATCAAGAAGTTAACGGAAACGTTGCAGCTCCCGAACATGTTGAAGAAGATGATTCTGACGACAACATTGGGAACAGATAAAAATTAGCTTTTAATCTTATGGATTATTTCAAGCGGCTCGATTTTCCCATAGCAGCGGCAGCAACCGCTCAGGGCGGGCCGCTTGTTGTTTTTAGAGTGAGCGGTAAAAATCTTGACACACTCACTCAGGATTTAGAAATTCTAGATAGCGATGATCGAAAAGCAAAATACTTAAATGTGTTTGGAATTGATCAAGCATTAATCCTTTATTTTAAAGGGCCCAAGTCTTTTACTGGCGAAAACGTTATTGAGTTTCATGTTCATGGAAGTGATCGCATATGCGAATCTTTGATGAACGAGTTAAAAAAACGAAATGTACTAGAAGCATTACCCGGCGAGTTTTCTTTTCGCGCATTGATGAATGAAAAAATGACACTCGCAGAAGCGGAGTCGTTGCACGTAGCTTTAAGTCAGGCGTCAAATACTCCGATGGCCTCAAAGCTTGTCAATTTATCAACGGTGGCTCAAAACAATACTGACAATATATTGTCAGAGCTTGCCAATGCTTTGACAGCCGCTCGTGGAAGATTAGAAAGCGCCATAGATTTTTCAGAAGCTGCTGAAGAACAATCTTCTGACGTAGCAAGCTGCCAAGAAAAGTTAGAAATTCTAAATCAACGTCTCGACCAATTTTTGACGACTTATGAAAATTTCAGCTACACCATTCGTCAGC
Organism: uncultured Bacteriovoracaceae bacterium; assembly: GCA_964538275.1. Classification (GTDB taxonomy): domain Bacteria; phylum Bdellovibrionota; class UBA2428; order UBA2428; family UBA2428; genus CANIGN01. The sequence continues at coordinate 6,802 of CAZIFW010000085.1, read as the reverse complement.
CAAAAGTTCTAATTGTGGGCGAACCAAATTCAGGGAAAAGTTCGCTCTTAAATTTATTGCTGGGTGCAGAGAGAAGTTTGGTTTCTGACATGCCAGGAACCACACGTGATTACATTGAAGCAAAAGTAAAAATACAAAACCAGAATTTTACTTTTGTGGACACTGCAGGTATTCGCGGACTCGAGGGCGAAGAAATTGACGGCTTAGAAAAACGCGGAATCGATAGAGCCCTGCAATTTTTAAAAGAAGCGCATGCTGTCTTGTGGGTTCGCCCCGTAGATAAAAAAGAAAACTCTCAAATTAAAAAAATTCTTTCAACTCATCCGATGGTGATAGAGGTTCAAAGTTTTGGTGATCGTAGTCAAAACGCTGACGCTCTCGACTTAAGACAAGACGACAAAAAATTAAGAGTGTTTTTAGAAAACACCCTCGTAAAAAAACTACATATATATAGACAAGAAAAAGAGCCCGAATTTTTTTTAAGTGAACGTCAATATTCTTTGCTTCAGCAAGTTCAAGACTCTGTCAAAAGAGCGTCTGTTGCTCTGTCAGAGGATCGTCCTTATGAACTCATAGCAGAAGACTTAAAATTGGCAGACAAAGCCTTGAAAAATTGTCAGGGCAAAAATTTGTCGGACGATTATATTTCAGAAATTTTTTCTCAATTTTGTCTTGGCAAATAATTGACGTCAGAAAAAAAATATTCATAAATTTTTTTATTCGCATAAAAAGTTCGCAGAAAAAAATTTGCTATTTTGCTGACGCAAACACTGCTGCATAGCAGGATCAAAGTACTGACAGAAAAGCCATGTTTTTGTCAGTCAGAATAGACAAGTAAATCTTATCTAAAATATAACCTTTACTTAAGGGTGGTTTATGAGGAATTTTTTTCTTGTAAGAGGGTTGTTCGTTTTTTTGACGATTTCTTTTTCTGGGCTCAATGCTCAAGAAAGTATTTCGGGATATCCGTCCGGTCCCGATGAGCGCCTAACAAATGGCGACTTGTGCGAACATGGTGATTCGCACAGATATCCAGAGCAAATCGAATATTGCAGCCGCCGAGTAAGTGCAGCCAAAAAGTGGGATATTATCGATAAGTACGAATCACTCGGATATGAGATTCGTCGTTATGGACGCGAAAATTTTAAAATCGACCACCTGATTCCTCTGTGCGCAGGGGGAAGCAATGATGAGTCAAATCTTTGGCCCCAACACCGCACAGTTTACGAACAGACAGATAAAATTGAAGAAATGACATGTAGGCTTATGGCCCAAGGAAAAATGACGCAAGAAGAGGCTGTGGCCCTGATTCTTGACACCAAGAAAAACCTTGAAAAGGCAGATGCAGTTGAAGCTGATTTGCGCGAACAGCTGGGCGAACTAGACAGGCATTTAAAGCTAAGTTTGGGTACCTGGATATAATTGTTTAATTGTCATCTTCTCTCAAGTTTGAGAGAACAGTTCGATGTCTCGAATATTTGACGCCATTGTTATTGGCGGCGGTCACGCCGGAATAGAAGCAGCAAGAGCCCTTGCTGCGATGGGTCAAAAAACTGCTCTTATAACTATGGATGCCAATAAGTTGGGGGCTATGTCTTGTAACCCAGCTATTGGCGGAGTCGCAAAAAGTCATCTTGTTGCTGAGGTAGACGCACTCGGCGGCCTCATGGGTTATGTCGCAGACAGTGCCGGAATTCAGTCGCGTAGATTAAACATGAATCGTGGCCCTGCGGTCAGATCAACCCGAATTCAATGTGACAAGGACAGATATGTTCGCACAATGTCTGATGAGGTTCGCTCGCTAGACGGCCTTACGGTGATTGAGGCAGAGGCCCATTCGATGAATAAGGAGTCGGGCTTTTGGCAGCTTCAAACCAGCAAGGCCGGGATGCTCTCTGCGCGTGCCATCATAGTGACTACGGGAACATTCATGCGTGGACTTATGTTTTGCGGTGATGAGCGTAAGGATGGCGGTAGGGTTGGTGATTCTTCTGCCAAACAATTGAGCCAATCAATTATTGCGCATGGTCATAATTTGACACGCTTAAAAACAGGCACGCCTGCGAGGCTGAATGCTAAGACCATTAATTTTGCTTCGCTTGAAAGACAGTGGGGTGATCCAGAACTTAGGCGTTTTTCTTGGCGCGAGCCCAAAAGTAAACTTCCTCAGCTCTGCTGCTATATGACTTACACCAATGAGCGAACGCACGATGTAATTCGCGCGAACTTTCACCGCAGTCCGCTCTTTTCTGGGGACATAGTTGGGCTGGGGCCAAGATATTGCCCAAGCATTGAAGATAAGATTAAGCGATTCTCGGACAGGCCTAGACATCAGATTTTCTTAGAACCAGAGGGCCTTGATGTGAATACCATCTATCCCAATGGGATGAGCACAAGTTTACCTCCGGATACACAATTAGAATTTTTTAGAACGATTGTTGGCTTAGAGAACGTAGAGCTCATAAGACCAGGTTATGCCGTAGAATATGACACTGTAGATCCTACAGATTTGCATTCTTCTTTTATGTCCAAGTATGCCGAGGGATTATATTTCGCAGGGCAGGTGAATAGGACCTCTGGCTATGAAGAAGCCGCAGCACAAGGTTTGTGGGCGGGTATGAATGCGGGCCTTTATCTTCAAGGCAAGGAAAGTATCAAGCCCGACCGGTCTCGAAGTTACCTTGAAACATTGGTTGATGATTTGACCTCAAAAGGAACGGCAGAGCCATACCGCATGTTCACGAGTCGTTCTGAGTATAGGCTTTTGCTCAGAGAAGATAATGCAATGGAGCGCCTTATGGGGCTTGGGCAATCTTTAGGGGTAGTGAATAAGTTCCACGTGAAACATTACGAGGAGCTTTGTTCCGAAATAGCACGTGGTAGAAAGCATCTCGAATCTAATAGGGTTAGGGTTTCTAAAGACAAGGTAATTAGCTTAATGGAATACCTCAAAAGGCCAGAGGTTACTTGGGAGTCATTGGCTATTAATGTTGAGGTTTCTGATAGGGCCGTTGAAATCCTAGAGGTTGAGGCAAAGTATGAGGGGTATCTTGGAAGGCAGGAGCTAGAGCTTAGTTCGTTGAACAAGCTTAAGTCTTGGGTTTTGGATCCGGCCTTTGATGTGGACACTGTGCCCTCCTTATCAAAAGAAGTGGTTGAGAAATATAAGATTGCAAAACCCAAGAGCGTGCATGAGCTATCTCAGATTAGTGGAATGCCCCCAACTGCCGTACTCCTAATAGCAAAGGCCGCTGCTAGGTCTGGCTTTGGTAGGAATGTTTCACATGAAACACTTTGACCTAAGTAATGATCCCTTTTGCAGCGAACTATCAAAATATAACAAGGTTCACCGTTTAATTGGAAATGTTTCATGTGAAACATTGCTGATAGAGTCGCTTGCCGCGATTGAGTCAGCTTCTAAGGAATGTTCTGAGTATACTACTATGATTGATGTAGGTGCTGGCTCTGGAGTGCTTGGTTATGCCTGGCTCCTATCTGGTCAGGATAGGCGAGTGATTTTTTTGGAACCCGATAAAAAAGCCGTAGCTTTTCTCCATATGTTTTTTTCTACTCATAAGAATACTCGGGTTATTCACAAACGTTTGGAAGAGTTAAAGGTAGAAGAGATAGCCGCCTTTGAAGCCCAGGCGCACAAGTGTTTTCTAGCAGCCAGAGCCTTTAGCTCTTCTATGAGCCTTGATGATGCATACAAAAAATCACAGTTAGACTTGCCCTTGTATAGCTTTGAAAAAAACGAGAATTCGTACTCCCTACTCAAGCGGTAATTATCATAAAGGGGTTTGGTCTGACGGATGGGTGCCTTATCCTCTTACACAAGCGATTATTAGTTGCGCTGCGCGCATACCAAGCTCGCTTTATCCCTAAGATAGAATTATTTAGTGAAAAAGTTTTAGAAAAGCTTGCAAAGTTGTTTCGCATTTAAAAAATTGTTCTATAGTAAAACGTATGAAGGTCATATCAGTCATCAATCAAAAGGGTGGAGTCGGTAAAACAACAACTGTGATTAATTTGGGCGCGTCTTTGGCTCTTTTGAATAAGAAGACACTGATAGTTGACCTAGATCCGCAAGGAAATATGACAGCTGGGCTCAATTTGCCTAGGGACTTGCTTAAGCAAAAAAGTACCTACTTTTCCCTAAATGAAGAGGGAAGAATGATTGATAATGCACTTCCTACATCATTAGAGAAATTATTTGCTGTAGGTGCGGATTCTAACCTTGCAGGAGCAGAAGTAGAGCTTGTGAGCGTGGTAGGCCGCGAGTTTCGACTCAAGGAGTCAATGTCTAAGGGCCTTGAGGACTTCGACTATGTTCTAATTGATTGCCCACCTTCATTGGGACTTCTTACTGTGAATGCCCTTTCAGCAAGTGATTCTTACTTGATTCCCATGCAGGCTGAGTTCTTTTCTATGCAGGGCCTCACAAGCATCATGAAAACTGCAAACATTGTTAAAAAACACCTCAATGCAGAGCTAGATCTTGAAGGAATCCTTCTCACTATGTTCGACTCGCGATCTAACCTTTCAAAGCAGGTAATGAATGAAGTCAAAGAGTTTGTCGGCGAGAAACTCTTTAAGACCTTAGTGCCTAGAAGAATCAGGCTTTCGGAGAGCACTTCTCACGGAATTCCAGGAGTCGTTTATGATCCTGTTTGTTTGGGGTCTCGCGCATACATGAATGTAGCTCGCGAAGTTATTTATAAACATACCGGCGAAGAAATGGAGCTCGAGCCCGAGCAACCTTTTTTGCCACCTGATCCTATGGACAGATTTGCAACTTCACCTAAGCCAATCGAGCTTCCTCCCATTCAACCCGTTACAACTTCTGGGAGTAACAGCTAATGGAAAACAAAGATAACAACCCTACAACACCTACAACTCCCGCAGCTAAACCCGAACAAAAAAAAGGTTTGGGTCGCGGACTTGCTGCACTTTTAGGTGGAGATGATGAATCTCCATTTGTAAGAGTTCCTGTTTCTCAGACGGCAAAAGTGGTGGCACCCACGGCTCCTTCTCCCACTCAAGTGGCCACACCTGTGGAACAAAAAATCGAAGAGAAAATTAAAGTAGAAGAGAAAAAAGAAGAAGCCATTGCGACTCAAGCAATAAGTACGAGTGTTGCCGGATATCAAATTCTCAACGTTCCCATTGAAAAGGTCTCTGCGAACGACGAACAACCTAGGCAGCATTTTGCTGACTCTAAAATTCAAGAACTTGCAGAAAGTATATGCGAACAGGGGCTTATTCAACCCATCATTGTTCGCAGGCTGCCTGACCAAAATTACCAAATTGTTGCGGGTGAGCGTAGATGGAGAGCCTGCAAAATGCTCGGAATGGTCGAAATCCCGGTCATTATTCGTGACGAGTTTGAGAAGGCTGACAACTCTGCCAAGGCTGATTTGGCTAGCGTGATCGAGAATATCCAGCGAGTTGAGCTTAATCCGATCGAATTGGCTGAGGCCTATTCCAAAATACTCAAAAACTACAATTATACCCAAGACGAGTTGGCTAAGAAGCTAGGGGTTTCCAGGGTTTCAGTTGCCAACACTTTAAGGCTTCAAAAGCTCCCAATGAGCGTCAAAGAAGCTGTCGTTGAGGGTAAAATGTCTGAAGGCCACGCAAGAGCGCTTTTAACGCTCGAAAAAGAGGACGATATATCGGCCTTAGCTCAAGAAATAATCGCTCAGGGGCTAAATGTGCGCGAAGTTGAAGCGCGAGTTCGTGCAAAAATTCAGGGTCCTACGGCTATTCCCGTTGAAGCCCCAAAAGCAGCGCAGTCTCCAAACGATTCCAATGTTCAATCGGTTGCGCCCAAGAGTCCCGAGTTCTTATCTGCGGAAGAAGAATTGCGTGGAATCTTTGGCACTAAAGCCGTTCTTCGTGGAAATTCTAAGGGTGGGGTCATTGAACTCTATTACTCAAATGAAGAGTCATTGCATCGCTTGCTTCATCAGTTAAGAAGTACCAAAAACTAGGCTGCGTGAGTCGGCCATAATTAGGCTTTATTTCTATTTGGGCTCTTTTGCCCTCGACAAACGTCGAGCATTTGACTTCAAAAGAAGCACGTATGGCACAATCCGCAGCGCCTGTTCTATTTCCAAGTCTACAGCCCATCTTTGAACACCCTTTATTGAAACAGCTTGAAATTAATCAGACTTTTTTCATCATGTTTGCTCTCTTTGGGCTCACATATTTTACGGTTTCTTTTCTTTTAACCCGCCCTCTTTCTGGATTGCTTGTCGAGCGCGAAAAAAGAACGGCTGGTAGACAAGATGAGATCTCAAAAATCAGAGTTGAGCTTTCAGATATCACTGAAAAATTAACAGCAGAGAGAAGAAAAGCGCAGCAAGAAGCGAGCACAAAATTTGCTGAGCTTCGCGCGAGTGCAGTGACTGAACAAAGAAAAATTTTGACAGATGCTCGTGAAGTTTTTGCACGAAAAGTAAAAGCTGCGCGCGATAACATCGACAAAGTTTTAAAAGAAGAACGACAAAAACTTGAACGCTCAAGCGTTGAACTCAAAGACGAAGTTGTTGCAAAACTTTTGGGAATGAGCGCTGCCAAAAATCATTCACTCGGGAAGGAAATTTAAAAATGGCTGGACCCGTAGGATCTATCATCACGTCACCAGGAGCACATGAATTATTTTCACTTTTAAATGTCGCCGTAGTCGTGGCGGTTGTTGTAATTTTTGCGCGCAAAGGAATCCAAGAAGTTTTCAAATCACGCAGTCAAAAACTTCGCGAAGAGCTAGTGGCAACAAGAGAAGAGTTGAAGAAGATTT
>CAZIFW010000084.1:0-9679 GCA_964538275.1 uncultured Bacteriovoracaceae bacterium | reverse complement strand
AAAAAAAACAAATCCGCATAAAACGATAATAGGGCCAGTAGGTAAGTTGCTGCTAAGGCTACTTACAAAAGTACCAAGAGCTCCAATCAAAGCTCCGCAAAGTGCAGAGTAAATAAAGCGCCTATGAAGATAAGGTGAGAGGAATAAAGAAATGGCTGCAGGTATTAGAAGAAAGCTAGCAGCTAGAATAGCCCCTACCATTTGCAGTGAAAGTAAAAGAGTAAAAACAATTAGAGTTGTGGATAAGAAAAGGAAAACTCTGGGCTTTTGATTCACAAAAATAAGAAACTGCGTATCAAAAATAGAAAGTATTAAACGTTTGTAAAAAAGAATTAGAAAAAGCGCAGATATTACAAGAAGAATAAGAATGGGGATTATGTCGCTACTTTGAATAAGAGCAGCTTGGCCAAGCAGATAACCTTTAACTCCTGCGAGTTCGGATCCATGCGATTTGGCAAGTTTGCTTATGAGCAAAGCACCCACAGCGTAAAAACCGCTAATAAGTATGGCTAGGGTGGCATCTGCTTTAAAGGGTTTTTGTTTTAAAAGATATTCGTTTAGAGCATTCGCAAGAAGTGCTGCGATGGCAGCACCTATAAAAAGAAAAAAATAATTTTTTGTGTATCCTGCAAGTATAAAACCCAAGCAAAGTCCTGGAAGCAAAGAGTGGCTCATCATATCGCCTAAGAGTGCCATGCGTCTTAAGAGCAAAAGATTTCCTAGCAATCCTCCAAGTAAACCTAATAATGCCGAGCCAAGCAGGGTTGTAATCATGTGTGTTCCTGAAGCTTTTGTAGAGCTTCAACAAGGGGGCTTGCCTGCGAACCATAAGCGGCCGCAAGATTTGGTCCCGTAAGCACGTCTCGTGTAGGTCCGTATGCCACGAGTCGTGAGTTAAGCAATACGACTGAATCAAAATATTTCTGCACACTAAATAAATCATGATGAACTATAAAAATAGTTTTTCCTTGTTTTTTAAGTTCAAAAAACAAATTAAGAATAATATCTTCGCTAATGGTGTCTATTGCGGAGAAGGGTTCGTCCAGCATATAAATGTCTGCTTTTTGTGCGAGTGCGCGTGCAATAAAAACTCGTTGCTGTTGCCCTCCTGAGAGTTCGCCAATATGACGAGAAATTAAATCTTTTTTAAGTCCCACTCGCTCTAAGCAGCTATGGCAAAAAGCGATGTCATCTTTGCTGGCCCACTTAAAAAGTCCAAGGCGTGGAGTGAGTCCCATCATGACGACATCAAGTGCAGTGATAGGAAAATCCCAATCGATGTCCTCTCTTTGAGGAACATATGCAATTTTGGGACGAGCTTGTTCAATACTTAAGGAATTAAAGTACTCAATAGTTCCAGTGTCTTTTGGAATGAGGCCGAGAATACTTTTGAGCAAGGTGCTTTTTCCAGATCCATTAGGACCCACAATTCCAATAATTTGGCCGGAAGCTAATGCGAAACTAATTTCCCAAAGCGCTGTAGTGTTGCGGTAACTCACAGAGAGATTTTTAATATCAATGACGTTCACTATTTGAGTCCTTCCAGAATAGTATTTAAGTTTTTTTCTAGCATCCCTAAATATGTCTCGGCACCGCTACCAACTGGTCCTAGTGCATCGCTATATAAAATGCCGCCTTTTTTTGCGCCACTTTCACTTAAGAGTTTTTCGATTGAGCGGGGAGAGACGCTGGTTTCAGTAAACACAGATGAAATTTTTTGTTTCTTTATCAGAGCAATGAGTTCATCTACTCTTTGAATGCCTACCTCTGCATCTGTTGAAACTCCTTGTACCCCTTGTACTTCAATGTCAAAATGCCTTCCTAAGTAGCTAAAAGCATCGTGGCTTGTAATTAAAATGCGACGTTCTTTAGGAATTTTCTTGAAGGCTTCTTTGTATTTCTTAGATATGAGCGTTAGCTTTTCTTTGAATTCAATCAATGATGCAGATTTAATTTTAGAACTAGGTGGATTCTCCGAGAGCTTTTCAGCAATTTTCGACCAAAGATCTGGATCAAACCAAACATGTGGATCTACAGCTCCGCCAGTACTGATCAGTTGCTTTGATTCCAAGTGTTCTCCAGCAATAACAACAACTTTACTTTTTGCGATAGATTCAAGTGCTCCTACGAGTTTGCCTTCAAGGTGCAGTCCATGAGCAACTATCATGTCAGCTTCTTTTATCTTAGTAAGATCTTGAGCTGTGGGTTGGTAGAGGTGAGGATCAACTCCTGGTCCCATGAGAGATTCGCTATAAACTTGGTCTCCCCAGAGCATATCTACAAGATCTTTCATCAGGGTTGTGGTGCTTAAAACCACCGGCTTATCACGCTTCGGTGAAGATTCTATGCCTTCTTTTGTACAACTCACGAGAATTAAACTCAAAAGCAAAGCACTTATCTGATTTAGTAAGCTTTTTTGAAGCGACATATAATTAGGGTACCCTAACTATTGTTCATTAATCAATCATTAATTTTTTGCTAGATCATTAAACGTGTTATAATTGTAAATGAGTGGCAGATTCTAGAACTTCGCCTACCGGCCATAATATAAATATTCACACGGAGAATTATTTAAAGACTATTTGGAATCTTTCGAGATTGAATCAGAACCAAGAAGAACTCGTTCAAAATAGCCAAATAGCAGACTTGTTGGGTGTAAAAAGACCCACTGTGAGCGAAATGTTAAAGCGCTTAGAAGAGATGGGATTTTTAAAGCTCATCCCTCGCAGAGGGGTACGTTTAAGTTCAAAGGGCGAGCGTTTTGTTGCAAGTATACTCAGACGCCACAGATTGATTGAATTGTTTTTACAACAGACATTAAAAATCACAAGTGTTGAAGCTCATGAGCAGGCTGAGGTTTTAGAGCATGCTGTCACTCCAGAGCTTTGTGCTTTTATAGAAAAGTTCTTAGGAAACCCAGAATACGATTTACATGGAATGCCAATTCCCAATGCTTTGTATAAAAAGTCAGTTTCATCGCAGCCTTACATGACGGCAGCTTCATTAAAGCTTGGACAATGGGCTAAGGTTTCGGCCTGCCCTGACTATAATGAGATTGCTCACCAGAAGATTTTAGCTAAAGGCATTTCTGTTGGACTAAAGTTAAAGAGGGTGGATCCTGTTGGGGATTCCTCACGCTATAGTTATAAAACTAAACAGGGAAAATTGTTTGTATTAACTCAACAGGAAGCAGAACTTGTTCAAATGAGTTTAAACACTAAATAGTGAAGATTTTAGACTCGCAACTTTCTGTTCCTCGCATTAGAAAAGCTAAATGGCTGATTTGCGTAGAAGTAGTTTCTATTTAATTTTCTTAGGTTTGATTTTGGGATTTGCGATGAGTTCTTTTTTCGCTCCAGGACTAATCTTGTGGTACTCGCAACCTCCGTATCAACCTGGAGTTGATTGCAGTCCTGCAATTGAATGGGGCCTTAAACAAATTGTTCGCTGGCAGATCGGCGGCATGTTTATTTTTGCTGTAGGTCTGTGGACGTTATCTTTCTTTATCCGCAAAAAACGCATCGAAGACTAATTGTCGAAAGACAATAATGATAATTCAGAAGAGGGGTGGCCCTCTTCTGAACCTAAATGACATTAGATAAAAGTTATCCAGGAATAGTTGTGAGGTGTCGGGCTTGTATTGCCTTGTGCTCTCCAGCGACGGTAGGAATTGAAGTGAGTGTTGGTGAAGGTGTCGACTTCTACATTGTAGAAAAGCTCAACGCCTAGATCTTTAAATTCATGAGCTAAATATTTCCAAGTGTGAAAGTATTTTTTGTTGGGATTAGCTTTTTCGCCGTTTGATTTTTGCAGAGAAAAAAACTGTGCGTTTTTATAAATATCTGCAGGAAACTGACTCCACATGTCTTCACTCACTTCAAAGCTGTCTCCATTAAGACAAGGACCGCACCAGACCCACGTTGTTTTGGGGTCGAAGCCCTCTTTAAACGGAATTTTGTGAATCCCTTGTTGTAGGCCTCTCCAACCTGCATGTATGGCCGCTACACATTCGTTTTCTCTATCAATAAAAAATAGAGGACAGCAGTCAGCCGTCCGTATGAATAATTTCTTTTTAGAGTTTTTGTATGCATCTCCGCGGGCAATAAATCCATCAGCTTCAGTTTGGTGGTATTGAGTCACAGGAGTAGAGGGTGACCAGTTAACAAGTTTTTTGCTGTGCACTTGTTTTAGGTGATAATTTTTTAAAAAAGATTCGGAGCTTTGTAGTTCTGCACTTTCTTCAGCACTACAAAAGTGCAAGCGAATTCCCTTGGCCCATTTTTGTCCGATATCAAATTCGAGTACTTCTACATTTCCAGCCATAAGTCGTCCGTATTTGATGGAACACGAAGACCTAGCTGAAGGCAAGCCTCAAGAAAACTTGGGCTTGATGCATTCGCTTCAATTGTTGCCCCGGTTAACGGGTGTACAAAGCGAATGGTATGAGAATGAAGTAAAACGCGGTGCCATTTTTGGCCGCCATATATTTCATCTCCTACAATAGAAAATCCTAAGAATCTTAAGTGAGAGCGAATTTGATGAGTGCGTCCTGTTTGTAATTTAAGTTCAAGAATGGCGTGAGGAGATGCTTCGGAATGAATATAAGCATGAGTGATGGCGCGTTTGCCCCCTTCATAGATTGGACTCATTCTAAGGGGGTGCGTAGGGTCTCGCCCATACTGCGTAGCAAGCGAAAATTTACTGCCAGACATTTTAAAAGCCGCTTTACCTTCGCGGCACCATTTGTCTAAGAGAGCTGGAATTTTATTGGAGAGACTTGAGGGTCCTCCACCTGTAACTGCAAAATAACGTCTATGAATTAAGCGATTTTGAAAAGCCAAAGACAGTTGTCTATGGATAGAAGCATTCTTGGCAATAACCATAGCGCCAGACGTTCCTTGGTCTAAGCGATGAACAATGCCCCAGCGCTCATCTTGCACCACTTCTTCAGGCCATGAATCGTCTTTACTTAAGTATTTTTTGGAAAGTACCCAGTGTGCAAGTGTTTTTTCAAAAGGAATGCCATTGCCTGAATGAACCGGAAGTCCTTCGGGCTTATTGATTACCATCAAACTCTCGTCCTCAAAGAGCACTTCGGGCGGAACAAAAGAAACATTGCTAGGCACGGGAGGGGGGAGTTGTTCTCGCTGCTGATGATCGAAAGTCACCTCATCTAAAGCTGCAAGACGATGGGAGCGTTGGGTGAGTTTTTTTGAGTTTACAAAAACACAGCCATCTTCAATCAAGCGAGACCATTCGCTTCTAGAGCGATCAGCGCCCATTTTTTGCAAAAAAACATCGAGACGAAGTCCCGCGCTTTCTGCATCTACAACCCATGAACGGTAAAAGTTTGTCATTCGTGTTTTAAAGAGATTTAGTGCGAGCAATTTTGTCTTCCTGTTGAAGCCTTTCAATATAAGACTTGGCAAGTGTGTTCGCATTGGGCACTTGAAGGGCTTCACAAATTAACATCAAGTGTCCTCGGAGATACACGGGATGATGAAGATTTAGAGGTTTTTCTTCTTCAATAGCGATAATGTGATCAGCTTTAAGCTGGCAAAGGCCGGCAATTTGTTCTTCGGTGAATCCACGATACAAGCGGACAGATCTTAAAAAGCTACCACTTAAAGAAGTTGCGGATGTGATTTCTTTTTCAAACTCAGGATTGGCTTCAACGCGAATATTGGGGGTGATTTCTAATTTCTTTTTAAAGTTTTTAACAGGAGTGCTCGAGGTAGAGGTATAGCTACTGGGCATAGAGCCCGTATCGTAATTAGAGTTATCTTCTGGTTGTGCTTCGCCATAGCCCATTGAAACGTCGTATTGTCTGCGCTTTCGGGCATCTCCCAAAATATGATAAGCATCTTCTATTTCGTGCAAGATACTTTCTTTAGCGTTGTCATCATAAAGTGAATAAGCAGCAAGAGAGTCGCGAGAGTAAGTAGACTTAGCGCGATTGTAAGCATGAAGAATATCGTTCTGAGTACATTGAGGTGTTAAATCAAGAACTAGATAGAGATTCTTTTTTCTTTGCATACGGATATCTTAATAGACAGTATGCCAGAGGGCCAGTCTGGCATCTGTTTGTTTTCTATTATCTAGGAAATAAAGCACTTTCTTCTCCTAGAAGAGTTTTTGTTAAGCGCGCAATCCTTGCGGCCAAGATAGAGCGCGGGAATTCTGCTACGGCAGGCCTTTTAGCGCGTACAGACTTCCAAACTGAATTTTCATAATCAATATAGCCCGCATATCGTGCATCGATTCCAAAATATCTTCGTGAAACGCCACAAATAGATTTTCCAATTTCAATGTCTTGCGAGGTGCGAACCTGATTTACAACAATGTTGGGACGCATCTTTGCTATTTCTTTTTCAAATACTTCGCCTGCTTTGCTGTCTATGCGTGCAATAATTTCTTTAAGATCGCTCGGAGAGCGAACTCCTAAAGTGTTCTTAGACTCTGCCCCTTCACAAATCACGGGTAAGAAGTCTTTCAGTTCTGGGCAATGTAGCAAACGGCGGTAAAATGCAACACGAATAAAACGATAAGCGTTCTCTACGCTTGTGGGCTCTGGAAGAATTGAGAGAATTCCTTCATCTGCGCAATTGAAAAAATCAACTGTAAGCGGATGTGACCCCGCACCTAAGTCTAAAACGATTTCGTCATAGGGAAGGTTTGTGAGTTCTGCAAAAAGTTCTCTCTTGCGATCTTCCATTTGCGATGTCACAGCAATAGAATCAGAAGCGCCACTGATCATGTGTAAACCAGGCTGAAGAGTTTGAGTTGTGAGATCGAGTAAGTTTCTTGTGCGACCGTGTACCCAATCACTTAATCCGTAGCGAGGTGGATCAACTCCTAAACAAGTGTGTAAGTTAGAACCACCCAAGTCTAAATCTACAGCTAGAACTCTTTTCCCTTCTTGAGCCAAGAGCCAAGAAAAGTTTGCCGAGATTAAACTTTTACCTACACCACCTTTTCCACCACCAATAGCCCAAATGCGCGGCCAGTTGCGCGTTTGCACCTTGGGAATAGTATCTGTAAATACTTTGTTGTTTTGCTTGTCTAATCCTTGAGACACAGCAATATCTAAGGAATCAATTCCTTCCACGCGATGTTCTCCCCATGTATTAGTTTCGCACGCGCCGCAAAAAGAGACAAGAAATTGATGGGGCACGTCAATAATGTTTGATTGTTGCAAGGAGTGGGTAAAAAAATGCAAAAAGGTGCCAGCTTGTGAGGCTGGCACCTTTTGATTTAGCTATTTTTTTTAACGAGTTTTTTATTGCTCGGTTAAGTGAGCTCGAAGCATTTTGTCTGCGATAGTTGCAGAATCAATTTTGTAGCTTCCATCCACAATGGCTGCCTTCAATGCAGCTATCTTATCGAGTCGTACTTCAGGGGCATTCTTAACTGCCTCTATAGCCTCCATAAGGATCTTTGCATTGTCTGAGAACTCAATTTTGGAGAGTTGTGTCTCCTTAATTTGAGATCCTTTCTCAACGGATGCAGCGGCGTTAACCTCGTCGCTTTTGGAAAGCTCTTTGGCCATTTCCAGTTTAGAAGCAATAGCACTAAGTTCCATTTTTGATATGCTCATACACGCCTCTTACTTAGAATACTGCGCATCGCAAGGGATTACTATGACTGTCAATCATTTCACCTGTGTCACTCTTTTGACTCGAATAGGGGGTCTTGTGCTAAGTTTGCGATGTGACTCTGATTTTAGATGGAAAAGTAGCTGCTGAGGCGCTTCGCTTAAAAATTCTGTCCGAGACGCCAAAGCACTCTGCGTGCCTTGCGATTTTGCTTGTTGGCGATGATCCGCGTTCAAAGCCCTACGTAAATAACAAACTCAAAACTGGAAAACTTTGGGGCATTGATTGCAAACATGTACATCTTCCAAGGACTTCTAAGTTTTTGGATATTGAAAGTGCGATTAAAAAACTCAATGCAGATAAAAGTGTAAATGGAATAATCTTCCAACTACCGCCCGATGTTGAAACAGCTTTAAGTGCACAAGAGATTCACCAACTATTAGAAACTATTTCTCCACAAAAAGATGCAGACGGCTTGTTGAGCTATAACTTAGGATCTCTCGTTGCATTGGGTGATAAGTGCGGCACTCCTATTCCTGCAACTCCGCTTGGAGTTTTGCGTTTACTAGAGCATTACAATATTCCCATTGAAGGCGCAGACGTGTGCGTGTTTGGAAAATCTCGCTTAGTTGGAATGCCTGTAGCTGTGCTTCTTGAGCATCGTGGAGCCACTGTAACGATTTGTCACTCTGGCACTAAGAACGCAGCAGAAAAAGCCAAGAATGCAGATATCATTATTGCAGCCACCGGTGTGCAAGCATTGATTAAAGAAACTCATGTAAATCCCAAAAGTGTTTTAGTAGATGTAGGAATTGTTTCTACTCCTGATGGATTACGTGGAGATGTAGACCGTGCGGTTTACAACAAAGTAGCCGCATATTCGCCTGTACCCGGAGGAGCTGGTCCCATGACTGTCGCAGCCTTAATGGAAAACGTAATTACTTTGTGGAAGGCTCAACAAAAATGAAGAAGATAGCGTTAGATTCTTTTCATCGTAACCTTAAAGCACGCATGGTTCCCTTTGCAGGTTACGATATGCCTGTAAGTTACAAAGGCATTATGGACGAGCACCACGCTGTGAGAAAAAGCATTGGGATTTTTGATGTTTCTCATATGGGAATTGTCGACGTTAAAGGTAAGGGTGCCGTGGCTTTTTTAGATAAAATGTTCAGTAAGCCACCCTCTAAGGTAGCCGTTGGGCGCGGATCATACGCCCTTCTGTGTAACGAGCAGGGACAAACTCTAGATGATTTAATTTATTACAGAACAGCAGAAGATGAAGTTGTTGTTACTTTGAACGCTTCTAACAAAGAGACCGATTTAGAGTGGCTTAAAAAACACGCAAGCTCAGATGTTGTTTTTAAATCTCGTTTTGATTCTCATGCGCTCTTTGCTTTGCAGGGAGCAAAAGCACCTGCTTTTTTAAAAAGCTTAGGTGTTGATTTAAATTTTGATCAACTTTACGGCGCTGGATATTTTACCGTTGCGGGTATTAAAGCTCAGTATTTCGTGAGTGGTTACACCGGAGAAAAAGGTTGTGAGATCAGTGTTCCGAATGAAGATGCAGAAAAACTTTTTGCTTTTTTTCTAAATTCGCAAATTGAATCTGGCGATCCTTTGAAGATACAGCCCTGTGGTTTAGGTTGCCGCGATACATTGCGGACCGAAATGGGCTACAGCCTTTACGGACATGAATTGAGTAAAGAAATTAATCCAGTAGAAGCAGGTCTTTCGTGGGCCATTGATTTTACTTCAAATTTCTTAGGGAAAGATGTTTTAGCTCGTTACAAGGAAACACCTCAGCGCAAATTGATTGCATTTCAAAACACAGCATCGCGCCAAGCTCCTCGTAGTGAAATGAAGATTGTAGATAAAAATGCTACGGAGTGTGGATTTGTAACTTCGGGCACTTTTTCTCCCAGTTTAGGCTACGCAATTGGCTTGGGTATTGTAGATGTAAAATCTGAAGCTCCTTACAGTGTAGATATGCGGGGAACCAAGGTTCCATTTGAATTGTGCAAACGACCTTTCTACAAAAAATGAAATTTAAATAACTAAAGACGTCAAAAAAATTTATTATAATC
>CAZIFW010000083.1:0-9730 GCA_964538275.1 uncultured Bacteriovoracaceae bacterium | reverse complement strand
TCTCCTCCTGTGACATTAAATATTGGTTTAACAGACTTGGATGGAATTATTGGAAGCGCTATGCTTACTAGCAATGTTAATCATTGGGTGGGCTCAGGTTCTGGAATTTATTCTGGTTGGGCTACCGGAATTGGAGACTTTAATGGTGATGGCTATAGTGATATAGCCGCTGGAAAAAGACATGATGATTTGTATGTCATATATGGCTCTGCTTCTGGTATTCCACACAACTTAGATTTGAGTACGATGACTGCCGCACAAGGATTTTATTATACTCAAGCCGGAAGAGATTATTGGGGCTCAAAAATTTCAGCAGTAGGAGATTTAGACAAAGATGGTTTTGATGATTTTGTTGTAGGTGCTCCAGATGATGTAAATCCGTTAGGTACAGGTTATTATAAAGGCTCTGTACAAATAATATATGGAAGGGCTGATCATACTGAGGGATTGGCAACGGCAAATATAAGAACTTTTTGGGATGAAAATCATTTGGGGGGTAATCTTTATCCGTTCGGTGATTTCAATGGTGACGGTTGGATTGATTTATTTCTTGGTGCGGGAGAGCTTGGTTGGTCAGATGTTAATGGAAGTCATGGCTATGTCTATTACGGTAAAAATTCAAGATTTTCTGGGAATACATATACGAATAATTTAACTTCGGTGGATGGTTTTGCCGTAAATGATTCCTCTCTCGTATCATGGCAAAGTACAGTTGCCGGTGCCAATTTAAATAATGATGGAAAACATGATTTACTTTTTGGCAATTATGATGCAACAGAGAGGGTTTATGCGGTGTTTGGAAATTCTGGAATGTCTGATAATTTTCTTCTAACATCAGTCGATGGAACAAATGGATTTTATATTACTAATGGACAAGCTAACTCTAATTTTAGTTTTGATATTGGTGATGCGAAAGATATAAATGGTGATGGGTTTGATGATATAATCATAAGTGCTCCCTATTTTGATGCCGGTGGTAAAAATGACAGAGGTGCTGTCTATGTATTATTCGGTGGAGCCCAAGCGCTATGGTTAACAGATACA
Source organism: uncultured Bacteriovoracaceae bacterium (assembly GCA_964538275.1). Taxonomy (GTDB): domain Bacteria; phylum Bdellovibrionota; class UBA2428; order UBA2428; family UBA2428; genus CANIGN01. The sequence continues at coordinate 8,686 of CAZIFW010000083.1, read as the reverse complement.
GATGGTGTGATTTCAACAAGTCAATTGAATGGAACAAATGGTTTTGTTATATATGGTGAAAATGCAGGAGATCTCTTGGGAGATACTCTGGATGGTATCGGAGATTTTAATGGCGATGGATTTAACGATATTCTGATAACATCACCTGGTGCTGATTCTGCCGATAATCTCATTGCTGACGTTGGACGCTCTTATGTTATTTTTGGTGGACCTTTAGGAATTAAAGCGAACACGAGTGCTAATACTATTTTTGATTTAAATGATTTGGATGCAAGTTCTGGTATTAAGTATTTTGGAAATGCAACTTATGATATAGAAACTGGTTCACCAGCAGGTGATGTAAATAATGATGGATTTGCTGATATTATTTTGAGTACGGGGTCTACAGCCCAAGCCGATGGTCAAATATTTATTATCTATGGGTTTTAGTCTAAAAATTTTGATCTAAACTAAATGAAAATACATTTTCTTTTTCATTCCTAAATGTAACCTCAGAGTTGATCGCTCTGACTCTTGATGGAATTCTGTGAAACAAAAGAACTTCTGCTTCAAGCCCAATATTTAAAAAGGTAAGATTTTCTTTAATGAAGTCAGCTCTAAGATCGTAAGATTTATTGTCCTGATATCCAATATAGGGTGCAAGCCTTCTGATGGAAACTGGAAAGCGATAATAATAAACAGAATGAGGAAGTTCTTTCATTAATTCTATTTGATGCTGTTCTAACTTTTCCACTAAAAGAGTTGGCGAAAATCCTAACATGCCTAAATTATTTTTAAACTTGGGTTTTGAGCTTAGGTTGTACTTTAAAACATCTAATTTTTCTTCAGAATAAGAACTTCCCGCTGATAGATAAAAATCAGCACCCAGATATAAACTAAACTGAGCCAACATAGAGGATAGGCGGTTTAAAGCCCGAATTGTCCAATCCCAACATCTAGTTTTCATGGGTTGTTGTTAAAATTGTGTAATTGGAATGGGTCTTTGGCAATGAATTTCACCAATTTTTGAAACTTGCGACGTATCTTTGATTTACTGAGGGTATTTTTTTAGATTTTGAATGAGCGGATCCGTTGCAGATAAATTTCTTAGTCTAAAGAGAATCGCGGTGAGCGCGGAACATAAGGGTTTTCGGGTTGCTTTGTTAATAAAGGGGCCCGAGCCCGCCGGGGAATACTTTGGCAAAGAGCAAAATCAGCTTTTATACGTCCTAGCCCTTTAGGCTACGATAAAACGTGCCCCTAGACACCCCAAGGCTGCGGCAAATCTGAGGCACGGAGAACTTCTTCTCACTTAATAAAGTTTTAGCTTGCTGGATTTTAATTTCATCCATGATCCGTGGGCGGCCGCCGTTCCTGCCGCGGGCACGAGCCGCAACAAGGCCAGCCTTAGTTCTTTCACTGATTAAAGCCCGCTCAAACTCAGCCAAAGCCCCAAATACATGAAAAACTAACTTTCCACCAGAGGTTGTCGTATCTATGCTCTCGCGTAAGGATCTAAAGCCAATACTCTTTGAAGAGAGCTCCTCAACAAGTAGGATCAGTTTCTTAAGCGAGCGCCCAAGCCGATCAAGCCTACACACCACAAGTACATCACCAGGACGAGCAAAGCTGAGTAGTTCATCTAATCCAGTGCGATCATCTATAGCCCCGCTAATCTTGTCGGTGTAGATTTTCTCACAACCAGCGGTCTTAAGCTCATCTTTTTGTGCATCGAGATTTTGATCCTCTTTTGATACCCGAGCGTAGCCAATCAACATAAAAATACCTCCAATAAGTCGCAGAAGTGTTTCAAATTCAAAGCAAACTCGCAAATAAACTCTATTTCGGTCCTTTGATTTAGAGACGGCATTTTGGAACAAAAAACGAGGATAAAACTAGACCTTTTGTCATAATAAAGTTTCTGCAACATAAAAGTTTTATGTTGCAATCTTCAGTCTTAAAAACGAACGGTTTTGGGATGAAGAGAACATGACGCTCGACGGCTCGCTCATGCCCATTACCCAGAGCTCTCGAGGAAAAGGGAATTATCGTGGGCGGTGGACTTTTGTTGTAAAATTATCAAATTCGGGTAAATCTATTGATTTTTTGATCTATTTTAATACCATTGCATGGTATACCATATTGTGGTATTATAAATGCTGGAGATTAGATGATTCGAACGTTTGCTAATTTGGAACTGGAGAATTTTTTTTTGAATGACAAAGTTCCGCGCGGGGCTGGCTGGGCTAATGTTCGTAAAATAGTTAGAAGAAAGCTATTTGCTCTTGATGCTGCTCATAGGCTTTCGGATTTAAAGGCGCCGCCAGGTAACCAGCTTGAGGCCCTAAAGAATGATCTTTTGGGTTATCATAGCATCCGTGTAAATGATCAGTGGAGAGTAATTTTTAAATGGGCTACGCCTGATCAAGGACCATTTGAGGTAGATGTCGTTGATTACCACTAATAAAAAAAACGAGGAAGGTTTATGAATAATCGAGTTTTAAAAAATCCTGTTACCCCTGGTGAAATGTTAAATGAAGAGTTTTTACGCCCATTGAATCTCACTCAAAAAGCGTTTGCTAACCACATCAAGGTTGATACAAAAACTATTAACCGTATTATCAATGGCCATACCGCTGTCACGCCAGAACTGGCTGTTAAATTTGCAGCTGCATTTTCTATGAGTGCTGAGTTTTGGCTTAATCTCCAACACTCTGTTGATCTTTCAAAAGTCCAACAACGGATAAAACAACTTCCGAAGTCACTTATCAGGGCCAGCTAAAGTACATAACTTACGTAAATAACGCAATGTTTCCTGATTTTTTTAAGTTGGCCACATAAATAAATGTGTTCATCATAAAAATTCAGGGGGTTTTTTTATGGTTGTGATTGCTCTTCATAATGCAAAGGGCGGGGTTGGGAAAACCACAGAAAGCATTCATTTAGCTTATGGCCTGTCATACGCAAAAACCGGCAGCAAGGTACTTTTGCTTGATCTCGATGGACAAAACTCACTCAAGACTTATTTCCGACTAAAAATGGATAAGCTTGATACTTATGAGTTCATCATGAACAACGCGACGATTGATCAATGTATCTATACAATGCCAATCAAAATTGAAGAGAAAGAGTGTTGTGTCGATATCATGCCAGCTTCAGCAAAAATGGCGGCTTTTGATACAAAAACAGCTAATATTCCAGGTCGCGAAAATCTTTTAAGGCTTAGACTCGAAGAAGAAAAACTTAGCGACAGATATGATTATGTAATCATAGATTGTCCACCCAGCTTTTCGCAAAACACAATAAACGCTTTGGCAGCAAGTAATTACGCTATTGTGCCTGCGGTGATGGATGATTATGCGACAACAAGTATAGATTATATTCGAGAAAACATACAAATTCTAAAACGAAACTTGAGAATCAATAACCCACTCTTATTAGGGGTGCTTCCAACACAGTACGATCCTAGGCAGTCTGTGTCTTCAGCTATATTTTCAGGGATAATTAAACGATATGCCGATTTAAAAATTTTTAATCCGATACGATTAAATGCTGCATACAGAAAAGCACAGGTACAAAGAAGTGTTGTATTCGCTTCCGAAAAAAATCCATTCAAAGCAACAGAGGATAATCTTAGTTTTGTAAAAAATGTGCTCTTACTAATTGAAACGGAAAACAAAAATGAGTCGATTGAAGAGGCTCTATTATGAGTAAAAAGAAAAGATCCATAATGGATGGCTATTTTGATGAGCCGAAAACTCCTGTTGAAATCAACCCATTTGTTGAATTAGTAGATCGGGCGAATAATCACCTCATAAACACTAGGGCGAACTTATTAAATGCTGATAAGAAATCAGCATTTAAAGAATCAGAGTCTAAACGGGGTCTGAACGGTGTCGAAAATAAAGTAACGGTGTCGGAACGGAGGCCAGAACAGGGTCTAAACAGTGTCCAATCAGAGTCTAAACGGGGTCTGAACGGTGTCGAAAATAAAGTAACGGTGTCGGAACGGAGGCCAGAACAGGGTCTAAACAGTGTCCAATCAGAGTCTAAACGGGGTCTGAACGGTGTCGAAAATTTAGATTCAAATCTTTTGATCGGTCGTGAAAAACAGTTGCTTGAATTTCTCGTTTTTGAATGTCAGCGAATTGGCTCTTTGCAAACAGAACCTTTGACAATTGAACGAATTAAAGAATCTTTGAACGCCTCTACTGACGCGGTTAAGACAGCAATTAAGAGGCTTGCGTCAAAGGGATTTATTATTCGAGGGTTTAGGAAAAATGGCCGCTCAGGGTGGGTCCAGTATCAAGTGCTAAAAGCCGTCTACGAAAGAGTACTTTTTTCACAAACGGTGTCAGAACGGAGTTTAAACAGAGTCGAAACGGTGTCAGAACGGAGGCCAGAACAGGGTTCAAAACAGGGTCCAAATACCCCTTATAGTAGTAGTAATAATATAAATATAATAACTACTACAGAGCCGCCCACTTTTTCAGCAGAAATCATCTTGCCTAATAATTTAGCACGCTTTGGGATTTCCAAAACCAATCTGCAAAAGCTGGTGGACGATCGGGTATGTACACTAGAGCTTGTGCAAAAAAGTTTAGAAGCTTTGAGTTATGATGTTGAGCATGGCAAGACCGGCAACCTTGCGGCAATACTTTTTGGGGTGTTAAGATCTGGTAAAGAATACATTAGCCAAAAGTATTCTGAGTCTTTGCAGCAGGAGCTCGATCAGGAACTAACGCGCATTCAGGCTAGCCAGGATCATCAAAAGCAGCTTTTGGAGATCAGACTTCAGGAGAAGTTTAAAGTCTACGTTGAGCAAAACCCAGAGTTTATTGAATCCATCAGAACCAGAAACAACACGTTTGTAACGAGCCAAGAGTTGCTAGAAAAAGTAGCATTTGAAGAATTTAAATCATTATCCTTAGAAAATTAACTTTCAAAACATCATCAACATATCTTTTTAAAAATAGCCATAAAACATCTTAAAACGCCTCAGGTTAAGTTTTTATCCTTCAACACTACAGTATGAATATCTAAAGGCCGAAAGTCAAGCCACGGCTGTTTAAACGCAAAATTACAACACATGCTCAATTAAAAAGCATTTTGTAAACTCTTCGTATTTAAAAATTTACATTTCTAAGCTAGAAAAACTCCTGCGGCAAAGTCCTCAAAATGACCCTTTTGTTGGTTGAGGATTTTGTCGCAAACTGAAGAACAACAGATCAAGTAAAATCAAGTAGTTAGCGGCTGAAACCCACCCCATCTGCTTCGTGACCACTCCCCCTCTACGATGGAAAGTGGTCACGAAGCAGATGGGGTTAGAGATCGGGGTAGTAGAGTAGTTTAGGGTTAGGTTGGTAAAGAAATAAACAAGAAGAAGATTAGAGATAGAGGATATGGAATTAGGAACAGAGCAAAAAACAGGCAAAGAGTTAAAAGCTGGCAGAGAAAAGAAGCTTAAGTATTTTAGGCTGACGGATCGGGATTTGGATATTTTTGGATTTATCTTGGAGCAGAAGTTTTCCTCATTAGAGCAAATTTATTTTAGGTTTTTTGATGTCAGAAAAAGTACCACCGAGGAACTCCCAAAAGGATTACATGTCACTCGCCAAAGGCTGCAAATTTTAAAGCGTCATGGGTTTTTAAAAACAGAAAAAGTATATTCTGAGGCTAAGAGTTTGTACCTGGTGACGAGCTTAGCTGTGCAAGTGTTAAGATCAAAAAAGCCACATTTGGCGGATCTAAAAGTAATTAATCAGATTGATTTTAGGAACTATGAGCACGACACGAAGGTAAGTGATTGCCGGGTAGCGATCGAGCGAACTGGGAAAATAATTCGCTGGCTGCCGGAGAGAAAACTACGCGCGCAAGGTTTTGAGAGTGATTTTTCCTGGGATGAGCTACCGAGTGAGCTTGTTCCAGATGGTATTTTTATTACATCAAAAGGTGAGCGCGTGGCTTTTGAAATAGAAACCACGCCGCGGAAGAAAAGTCGCTATGAAGAAAAACTTTTAGGATTTAGATCGGTGATGCTTGGCTCAAAGCCTCTCATTCACCGGGTGATATGGGTTGGCTATACGGACCGGGTTTATGGAGATTTGAAGGAAGTAGTTGGTGATGCGGATGGGATTTTAATAGAGTCGTACTCTCATTTTTTATCAAAGTTATGGCCGCGCGGAGTAGCTGAAAAGGTATAGGAAAAGGGGGTAGCAAGATGAGTTCTGGTAGCGGAAATGATCATGCTGAGAATTTTTTATTGTTTGTAGTGGTCAGCGGCCTGGTGCTGGCGGCGTTGATTTATGTGGGGTATTTGTTTTTACCGTTTTTAATATTTTATTTTTTGCCGTTTGTGGTGGTGTCGTTAATTGTGGGCGCGGTTTTACGAATGGCTGGGGATCCAGGAAATGAAGTAGGGAGTTTATCGCGATATAAGCCTCTGGTGATGACGTATGCGGGGATGGTGCTGATTGTAGGATTAGTGTTTTTTAAAGATATCACTCGCTCCTGGGTGGTGGATAAAAAAGGCAAGCCAACAGGAGATGTCGTGCTGGATTGGCCAGAGCTGAACAGGGCGTATAATGACTGGCACTATAGGGTGTATGTGGATGCACCGTTTGAAGGACTTCGCAAGGAAGCTAAGGTAAGCGTTATTTATGACCGGATGGAAGTTGGTTGGATTTGTTTGGTGGCGCTGTTTTTGGGTGGGCCTATGTTTTATTTTTGGCTGGCTCGATCGGATGAAGAGCGTGTGCATGAGATAATTGAGAGTTTGGTAGATGAGCGGAGTAAAACAAAGCGTGTTCAGTTAAAAGCCAAAGAAGATAATTTAAATCAGATTATTGAATCGAACAAAGCTGCGCTTAAGGTAAAAATCGGAGATCTTGAACAAGTACGAGCTGAGCTTTTGGCGGAGAATCAGGTATTAAAAGCAAAGCTTGAATTTGCGCCGGATGTACCGAGGCCAAGTGAGTCGGTGAAAAAGAATGGCGGCGTACTTGATCTGGATATTTTCTAAGTTATTTGGGTCAAAATAAAACGAGTTTTAATATTGCAGCCGTGATTAAAGATCATGGCGGCTGTAAATAATGAACTCATTGCAAAATATAGGCGTCATCATCCGGAACAAGGGCTTCTTTACCGGACAGTGCAAACCTACTGGCCACTTTTTCTGAGTCAGCAAGAGCGGACTGGTAAAGCGATTCCTATTTTTATAAAAGATGAATTTGAAAATTTTTTGCGCTGCGGAGTTCCTGAGTTTGGATTTGTTAGGACATATTGTCACCACTGCCGGGAGTCTGGGATAGTGGCGTTCTCTTGTAAAAAAAGAGGGTTCTGTCCGAGCTGCTGTGCTCGGCGTATGAACGATGAGGCGGCTCACTTAGTGGATCAAGTGCTGCCGCAGGTGAATATGCGCCAGTGGGTTTTATCGTTTCCGTATAAACTGCGCTTTCAAATGGCGCACAACGCAAGGCTTACGAGTAAAATCCTGCCGATATTTATTAAAGTCATTACGTCCTATCAAAAAAAGGTGGCTAGAAAACACGGGATAAAAAGAGCCCGGACGGGATCAGTGACATTTATTCAGCGCTTTGGTTCAGCTCTAAATTTAAATGTGCACTTTCATGCTTTGTTTACGGACGGAGTGTTTTTTAGAACCGATGCCAAAGATAGCGGTGGTGGTGGGTATGAATTCTATAAACTTCCGGAGCCAACCAAAGAGGAGCTAGTAAAACTAGCTTCAAAAATTTACGATAAAGTTGAAAAACTTTTAAATAAAATCGGTGTTGATGATGATCAGATGGGTTTTAATGAAGATGCGCTGAATGATTTAGCCGCAATATCTATAAGACACAAAGCTGGCTTTGGCGAGCGGGCTGGGCAGGGGCTTCGTCGTTATGGAATAAAGAGAATTGAAGTTGATCCTGAAGGCGATGATCCCTATTCGGCTAATGTGGGCGGATTTAGCTTAAATGCTAAAGTTAGCGTGTGCGGTCAAGAGCGCGAGAAACTAGAAAAGTTAATCCGGTATATGGCTCGTGGCCCTATAGCAAGCGAGCGATTAAGTGAGTCGTTTCCAAACTCGCTAATTTATAGAATGAAGACACGCTGGAAAGACGGCACAACGCATGTGAGTTTTTCTCATTTGGATTTTATCGCAAGGCTAGTGGCACTAGTTCCTCCGGCCAAAATGAATCTGGTCAGGTATCATGGCGTGTTTGCCCCGAACTTTAAAGATCGTGCGTTAATTGTGCCTTTGAGTCCAAAACCCAAGGTGGCAAGCGACGATGCCGGAACCAAAGATACACTTATAGCTGAAAAGCTTCGCCGCGAGCGAATGCGCTGGTCCGATATGCTTAAGCGGACCTTTGAAATTGATGTAACGATTTGTAAAACCTGTGGCGGACGAATGGAGCAGATCGCAGTGATTAAAGATAAAGTCGTCGCCAAAGCTATTTTAGCAAGTCTTAGGGAGACGTCTATTTTTAGACCGTTAGAAGTAATTTGGGAACGTGGGCCTCCTGATCCAGGCGGGAATAGCTTTGAAAATGAATATGATCAGCGGGATTCGTGGTAATTTTATCTACGACGGGGCCTATCTTTGCCTAAATCCATAAAATCATGACAAAACAGCGTTTATTTTACCAGTAAAGAGAATCGCGGTGAGCGCGGAACATAAGGGTTTTCGGGTTGCTTTGTTAAT
>CAZIFW010000082.1:0-9867 GCA_964538275.1 uncultured Bacteriovoracaceae bacterium | reverse complement strand
AATCTCAGAGAACCATGTAGAAAATATTTAGAAAGCGAAAGAAGAGTTGCAAGAGCGAGTACACACCATACCGCAGGATCTTTAAGCCAGCGGCTATAACTTTCTAACCAAGATTCATGATTGTGGGCAATTTGTACGGCAAGGGCAATGATCGCGAGAGCTGTTCCAAAAACCCAAAACCTGCGAGCGAGGCTAAGGCTCCACGAGCAGAGGTTGATGATTCCCTCTACAGAAGGGCCGCGGTTTTTTTCTTGGGATTTTGTATCCCTAGGAGCAAAGAGTTTTTTTTGGGCTACAAGGCCAGCTATGGCCCCCACTAAAACTAAGAGCAGCATGCCGGCCGCTGCGACTAAGAAAGTTCCATGAAGGAAATACAATGAAGCTGCGGGTTTTAAAGGGTTTTGAATGGGGTAAAGCAGGGCCCTCACCCATCCCCCGAGCCAAAGTAGGCTTAAAAATAAGGTAATGCTGTTTAAATTAGCTTTTAATTTTAAATCTTTAAGTTTGGCGCCGGCAAAATAAACAACAAGTAGAAGTCCCCAAATAAGGGCGCCCCAAATTGAGTTTAAATAGGAGGTCTTAAAGAGAAGGTCTATGACCCAAGGCAATAAGCCTACGAGCCAGGGAGAGAAGACGGGTGCTTGCTTTGGCATGACTCTTAAAGTGGGCTAAACTTATCATATGTCTGACATTCAAGCTATTACTGATAACAACTTCGAAAGTGAAGTTTTAAAATCTGCTACCCCCGTTTTGGTCGATTTCTGGGCGACTTGGTGTGGTCCCTGCCGTGCCTTAGCTCCAAAACTAGAAGAACTTTCCACAGCTTATAACGGAAAAGTTCGTTTTGTTAAAATTGACGTAGATCAAAACCCCGAAACTGCGGGTCGTTTTGGTGTGCGTGGTATCCCAACTTTGATTGTTTTTAAAAATGGTCAAATGGTAGATCAGCTTGTGGGCAATCAGCCTAAAGACGTGATCGAAAATATTTTGCAAAAACACAGCTAACTCTATTTAAGAAGAGCCAATGAGTATTCTTCTTAAATCTTTAAGCCCCGACAAAGACGTAGTGCTCGTAACTATTGCTGCTACGGATTTAATTCAGGAGCTTTGGGAGAGTCGTGAGTGGATAAATCCACGCGTATTTCTAAAGTCTGCGCAGGCTTCTTTGGCTTGTCTTGCCGTTCAAGGCTTGGGCGAAGAAGACAGTGCTGAAAGCATTGAAATGCAATGGAGTTGGAATAATGAGAGTTTCAAATATCTTTTTGCAGATTCACTTTTTCAGGGAGCAATTCGAACAAATTATTCCTGGTATGGAGAATTAGACGAAGAACTTCCAGAATTAACGGGTCATTTTAAAATGCGAAAAAGTTTTAAGCATGGAAGTGGCACTCCAAATGAATCACATTTTGAAACTTCTGGGATTGTTGATTCAAATGGCGATATTGCAAACGACGTACAAGATATTTTGCTAAAAAGTGAGCAACGCGACAGTGCCATTGCACTCTCTGTGCGCTGGGCTTTAGATGAGTCTACAGATGCTCCCCGAGTAAAAGTAACATGTGCGCATGCCTATCTTTTGCAAGTGCTTCCTCCGCCTATGGAATCCATGCGAGATGCAATGTTAGCGAAGTGGCATAGCTTTTTAGGAATGCTGAGGTCGCCTGCTGAGTGGGAACTTTCTAGTGATCCAGTAAAAGCAACTCAAGAGATGGCAAATTTGGTGTTTGCTTCTGATAAAGGGACGAAAATATTTTCAAAAAAACTTCTTTCTTTTTGTAATTGCACTGAAGAGCGAGTGCTTGGACTTATGAGTGTCTTGTCAAAAGAAGATATCGAAGCTCTAGATCCTGTTTTTGATGTTGAATGTAAATATTGTGGAAAAAACTATCGCGTTGATAAATCTAAATCAGGACTCGCTTGAGTATTGTCTGAAACGGGCACAAATTTAGCTTTGTTCTTTTCGTACCATTTTTCGATAACGGCTTTTACAACTGGGCCTGCTTTACCACTGCCAGCGCAGGCATGCATTGCAAACACCGTTACGACAATTTCTGGATTATCTTCGGGAGCGTAGCCAACAAACCATGCGTGCGAGCGTTTTTTGATAGGACGTTTTTCACAATCTTTATAAAGATCTTCTTCGCTAAAAGAAGCAACGGTTACAGTACCAGATTTTCCGCCAATTTTTACGAGCGGACTTCGTACGGAGTTATAGCCTGTGCCACTTGGCATGTTGATAACATCCGAGAGTCCTTCTTTAACTAACTTAAGGTGTTGAGGATTTATTTCTACTTGATCCAACTGCGTTGGCGTATTGTTTTCGAGAATTTTTCCATTGGCATCTTGAATAGAAGACAACAAATAAGGCTTCATGAGTTTGCCGCCATTAACGAGTGTTGAATAGGCCATTGCTAATTGCAGAGGTGTGGTGAGTGTGTAACTTTGCCCAATTGCAACTGATAGTGTTTCACCCTGGGACCAACGCTGCTTAATGTTTTTGAGTTTCCATTCTGCAGAAGGAAGAATACCCTTGGATTCACGCTCCATGCCTAAACCCGCTTCGCGACCAAAACCAAAATGTTGAATGTAGTTATGTAAAGTATCAATAGAGGCCATTTCTTCGGCCATTGTGTAGAAATAAATATTGCAACTTTTTTGCAATGCCGAACGCAAGTTTACGTACCCATGACCTTCTTTTTTATGACAGTGCATGGTGCGATTTCCAATTTTATGTTTTCCGTTACAAAAAACAGTGCGCGAGGCATTTGTAATTCCAGCATCGAGTGCTGCAAGTGCCGTGAAAACTTTAAAAGTGGAGCCAGGAGAAAAGTGATCTTGAATCACTTTGTTTCTGAGGGCACCAAATTCTTGAAACTTCATCACTCGTTCCCACTCTTCACTGTTGTTCAATGAGAGGGCTGTTGGGTCAAAACCAGGCTGTGAGTGCATCGCAAGAATTTCACCCGTTTTTGGATTGGTAGCAACGACAGCACCCATCATATCTTTCATGTAGAGTTGCGCCGCTTCTTGAAGATCGGTATCGAGTGTTACGGTCACTTCAGGACCACTCTTAGGTTCTACTTCTTTAGCAAGGTCTCCAAGTACTTTTTCTTCGTCATCTTTTTTAAGGCGGCGTCCGTGGGCATCGACTACAACGTAACGAACCCCTTCTCTTCCACGAATTTTAGGATCTAAAAATTTTTCTAATCCGTATTTACCTGTAACATCGTTTTGATTGAACAAAACCCCGGGATATTTTTCTTTTTCTAAGTCTTTTTTAGAAGCAAGACCTGTGTAGCCAAAAACGTGTGATCCGTTTTCATTCAAAAGATAAACGCGTTTGATGCGGGCTTCGACTGTAACGCCTTCTAGAATTTGTTTATTCGCTTCAATTCTTACAGCGACATCGCGTGGAATATCGCGCATCAAAAGTACACTTGCGAACTGAGGCTTTTGGCGCACTTCTTTTATGTATTCTTTTTCTAAAAGTTTAAGTGGAAGTTTTGTGAGCTCAGAAATTTGCTTGAGCATCTCTTCGGGGTTACGGCTTTGTTGTCTGTTGAGAATTAGGTCAAGCTCTAGCCGGTTATCTACAATAAGACGGCCATTACGATCTAGGATCTGCCCCCTTGGTCCTGGAAGAATTTCCTCTTTAAGAGAGTTACGATCAGAAATAAAACGATATTTTTTGCCATGAACTAATTGAAGATATGAAATACGAATCATCAAGACAAAAAATGTAAGTGCAACAACGGTAAACAAAATAAAGAAACGCTCTTGTAGGTAACGTAACGAATCTTTTTGTCCAATCATCGGCGCATCCCCACAATACTGGGTTTGAGATCGGAACCTTTAGGAGAGTTGTTTTCAAAAAACTCATCCCAAATAACAAAAATAGGGATTAACAGAAAAGCTACGACTGCAGTGCTAAAAAAGCTTGGAATGTTTTTGAGAATAAAATCAAGCCAGCTGATACCGTGATATTCTTCTAAAGTAAGAAGACGCCAAAGGACTTTAGAAAAGGCGGCCTGATAACAGGCCAAAGCTGCAAAAGGAATTCTGCTATCAAAAGGAAGCGCATAGGTCATAAGCTTTGTGGCTAAAGCGCTCCACGCACAGGCTGCAATTGCGGCGCCAAATCCAAACGGATAAAGAAGTGAGCTAATCAATCCCAATATGAGGCCCCACGCTAAAGTTTGAGTAATGGATCGGGTAAGTGCGATATAGGTGATCAATATAGAAAGTAAATTAAAAGGACCTAAATAGAGCGGAAGCTGAGAAAAAACAGTCCACTCAAGAGGAAGTACACCCATAAAAATTATGAGAAATAAAAGGGGAAATTGCCAAAGTCTTTTTTGCGTAAGACTCACCGAGCATCTCCTCTCTCTTTCTCTTCTTGTGTGCTCACTTGAACAACGCTTTGAGTGCGAATGGGAGGAAGTACTAAAACCTCTTCAAGTTTGTCGTAGTCTACAGCGGGGCGAATAAGTGTTGATTGTAAAACGCCTAAGGGTGGTTTGTTTACATCAACTATAGTGCCAATGGGATAACCCTTAGGGAAAATTCCATCTAAGCCACTTGAGAGTAAAAGATCGCCTACTTTGAAATCTTCGATGCGATCAACGAATTTTGTTTTTGCCAAATAAGCTTTACCCGTGCCTTCAACAAGTGCGTGCGAGCGAGAACGCGTCCCGACAGCGTCTATGATACTTGAAGGATCTAAAAGTGTAACAACAACGGCTGTATGATCGTACACATCTCTTACTTGTCCAATAATTCCATCAGGAACGAGTACGGGGGATCGAACTTGAATCCCATCTTTTGATCCGAGATTAATTAAATAGGTAAAGCGATCAATGGTGGCGTCTTCGCCAATGACTTGCGCAACTTTTCCGGCTGTTCCACTTTCTTTTTTAAGTCCAAGAAGTGCATAAAGGCGTGCGTTTTCTAAACCGGTTTCATGAAGTCTGTGTATATCGAGTTGAAGTGAAGAAACTTGTTTTTTGAGTTCGTCGTTTTCTTCTTTTACGTTTCGAAGAGCTACGTAGTTTTTAAAAATGTAGGTCACTCCACCAAAAGAATTATGAATAGACTCAGCAACGGGGTGAACTAGCCACGAATTGATCTTTTGAACGAAGACTGTTTTGGGAAAGCGGAATTCGTCTACAAAGAATGCTGCAAAAGGTAAAAGAAACAAGGCAGCATATCCCAGCAACCTCCTGTATTTCTTCCAAAAAAGCCCCCAGATCATACCCAACCCCAGTCTACCCCTGTGTATACATGAATAAAAGGGCAGGAGGCGATAAAATGAAAAAAGTCTATTTGGGGACTTTGTGGCCACTGAACAGCTATTTTTAGGCCCTCACCCTGTTGACTCCCCTCTCGCTTGATTGATGATTACAGGATGTTCGAGTTTATTCGAAGACACCGTAAAATTTTCATGCTTCTTTTTATGCTTTGTGGACTAGGTCTAATTTTGTCCATGGGCTTGCCGGGTGCAGGGGGATCAAGTTCCTCTAACCCATTTGCTCTCAATAAGTATGTTGCCAAAGTAGGTAACCAAGAAATTAGCATGCAAGAAGTTCAGCAAGACCTTGTTCGTAAGGACGAGCAAATTAGAAGAATGTTTTCTTCACAGTTAAATTCCGAGCAAGGGCGAGCGTTTTTTGAACAGATTCGCAAAGCGCAGCTGGATCCAGACAAGGTTGTTGATGAAATGATTCAACGTAAGGTGTTTTTTCATCTTTTTGATGAACAAAATATGCAAGTTGCTCAAGGAGCTGTGCGCTCACAACTTGAAGAACTTCCTTATTTTCAAAAAAACGGAGCCTTTGATCCAGCTCTTTACAAAAAACTTGTAACCGCTCCTCATGAATTTGAAAACTCATTGCGTGATCAGCTTAAGAGCGAAAAAGTTATGGAGCCCTTTGCTTTTGTGTCTACTTTAGTTACGGATGCAGAAGTAGAAGCAGGTCGTCTTTTGGCTATTAAGAAAGATTTCGAGCTTTTACAAATAGTTCCTCAAGCTATTAAGAAAGAAGTGAAAGTGGCGGACTCAGATGTAGACGCTGTTCTTGCTGACGCATCTAAAGCAAGTGAATTACTTGCTCACTACAACCGTAACATTCGTAAATACAAACAGGCTGAAGAGATATCTGCTAAGCATCTTTTGATTCGTGAAGAAGATGGTGGCGAAGCTAAGATTAAAGAAATTCAAGCTGAGATAAAGTCTGGCAAAATCACTTTCGAAGCAGCAGCTAAGAAATATTCCAAAGATCTTTCAAATGCCTCTAAGGGAGGAGATCTTGGTTTTTTTGGAAAAGGTGTGATGGATAAAGATTTTGAAGCTGCAGCATTTGCACTTAAAACTCCCAACGAAATTTCTGATGTAGTGAAAAGCTCATTTGGTTTTCACCTCATTAAATTTACTGAACGCAAAGAAGGCTTTGAAAAGAAGTTCGAAGAAGTTAAAAAAGAAGTGGCTAGAGAATTTGCTCAAGATCGCAAGAAGATTGAACAAGCAAAAGAACTGGCAACTCAGTGGCTAAAACTTAAACGTGGACCTGAAGCTGCACAGTTAAAACCTTACGGAATTACTTGGACCAAAGTTGCAGACTGGGACGCAGGCCAAACTCGTTTGGGCTTTTTGTCTAATTCAGATGTAAAAACAGAAGAGTTAATGGGCTTGTCTAAAGAATCCCCTCTATTAGGTAGAGTGGTTGAAACTCCTGCAGCTGTTGTTTTAGTGCGTTGGGTAGCTGAGAAAAACAATCCAGTAACCTTGGATCAGTTGGCTTTTCAGAAAGCGATTCGCCTTACAGACCTGTATTTTCAACAATATAAGAAGAGCCTAGAGCAAAACAAACAGATTAAAAAATCTGAAAAAGCTATTGCTCAAGTTAAACGCTCATTACAGCTATAAAGCATTATTAGATTTTTCTGCAAAAGAAGGGTGCCAAGCTCACAGCTTGGCACCCTTCTGTGTTATTGGGGTTTAAGTTCCGTCAAATGGATGGCGCCACTCTAGAATCTAAGCTATTAAACTAAATAAAGTGCTTCAAAAATCCTTTATTCCTTTTGTTTGTGCAGTCTTGTTTGTTGGATTTGCCTTTGCACAAATTTTAAAAGCACCCTCACTCGTTGGCGAAAAAGAAAGTAGCCCCATTACTCCCAGTGCGCCTTCAGGACCAGTGCCTCGCAATGCAGTGGAACCGAATATGAATCCACCCGAGCGTGGTCTTCCTACGGGTGCAGAAGTGTACGATGTGATGGAAGTTAAAATTGATCCAAAAACAGGGCAGAAGGTTTTAGTGCCAGTAGTAGATGATAAACATAAGAAAGTTAAAGCTGATTCGTCAAAACACGCACCTGAAAATAAAAAAGTAGATGATAAAAAAGAAGCTGCTTCAAAAGAAGATAAGCCTAAGTAAATTAATCTTTATTTTTGTTTGTTAATAATGTGATTAAAAAACTAGCGACAAACGTACCCACTGCAACTTGAGGGGCATTGTTTTTGATAAAATTAACAGGACTCAGTATTTCCTGCGCCTGTTCTTTAATGCTTTGAATGTTTTCATCAATCACAATTTGGGTTCTTTGCTCTTTTTGTTCTGATTTTTGAGCTGTTCCAGTTTTACGTATAAACAGAAAAGCCCACAAGCCAGCGAACAATGCACTTGCAACGAGTCCGCTGACATAGGGGCTAACTCCAAATTCTACTTGGGCAAAATTCACTACGGAAAATGCGAGCAGAAGTAGAGATACGGTGGCCAGTACAGAAAGGCTTAGGAACAGAAGAGTTTTCTTCACTACTGTTGTTTGTGCATCTTCAAGTCGAATTTGAAAAAGTTTCAAACAAGAGAGTGCAAGCTTTTCAGCTTTTTCTGAAAATCCCTGTTCCATAATTTACCTCTCAATCACAGTTACAATGCTGTAACTAGAATCTCCACTGCACTGCTGCGAGTACGGCTTCAGATTTTGCAGGTTGATCAGATGAAGTCCAGTTAAAGATCTGAAGGTGCTCTACACCCACTGCAATATTTTTCGCTACACGAAGCATTACACCGGCAGCAAAAATGGGAGAAACGAATGCAACTTTTTCTGAGTTTCCAGATTCAAAGTAAGTCACACCTAAACCTGGGCGCACATAAATATCTACACTTTGAATGGCAATATGGGCTTTAAAGTCGGCACCGATGGAGCCAACTCCTGGGTTAGTGTTTCCTTTTTTAGCAGCATAAGATCCGTAAGCACCAATACCAAAGTGATTTGATAATCGATATTCGTAATCTACAGAAACTACGGGTTGGCCTACTGCGAGTCCGAGTCCTACGTTAACGCCGTGGTTGTATCCTTCTTCGGTAACTGTATCGGAGTAATTACCAACGGCTACGTTATTGGGAGAACTTTGTTGTGCCCATGCAGCGCCACTAAGAACAATCCCTGTGAATAAAGCAATCATTTTATTTTTCATATTTTTAGATTCCATGTTCATGATTGTGCAACATGCGTGCCATTTGTCAGGAGCGCTTAAATTGCATGTAGCTGCTCAAGATTCTTATCTGCAAAGCAATAGATAGGTAAAGTTTTCTTAATTGAGGGAATATTTCCCAAATTCATTTACTTTATTGATGATAATTTTTGTGGATACTGATGAACTCGATTATTCCTAAGTTAGTTCATCAATATTCTTAAGACTCTTTAAAAGAGTTCTCATGTGAGCGAGCGGCCACGCAATGGGGCCATCACACAATGCTTTTTCTGGATTGGGATGTGTTTCTAAAAATACTCCGTCCACACCAGCAGCTACCGCTGCGCGAGCAAGAATTGCAATGGCATCTTTGTTTCCACCACTCGCAGTTCCGCCTAATGCAGTTCCTGGGAGTTGTGCAGAATGAGTAGCGTCCATGATTACAGGGAATCCGGATTTTCTCATTTCATGAAGTCCTGGAATGTCTACAATCAATCTGTTGTATCCAAAGCTTGTACCGCGCTCACAAAGTAGAACTTTTGAATTTCCAACAGCTACACATTTTTCAGCAATGCTTTTCATGTCCCACGGAGCAAGGAACTGACCTTTTTTGATGTTAATCACTTTGCCGGTTTTAGCAGCTGCTTGAACAAGATCAGTTTGTCTTGAAAGGAATGCTGGAATTTGAAGAACGTCAGCCACAGCAGCGGTTTCTTCAATTTGTCCCACATCATGAATATCTGTAATAACAGGGCAATTGAGTTCGCCTTTAATTTTTTCTAAACCTTTTAAAGCCTCTTTCATGCCAGGACCGCGAAAACTTTTAGCACTTTGGCGATTGGCTTTATCGAAGGAGCATTTAAAGATCCAAGGCATATTGAGTTCTTCGGTAATTTTTTTAAGCTCAGTTGCTGTTTCTAAAACCATTCCAAAATCTTCAAAGATATCGGGGCCGGACATTAATACAAAGTTTTTGCCTCTACCCCAGGTGTAAGTTTTATCTCCGAAAACAAGTTCAACTGGATTCTCAAGTGCTTTTAAGTCCATAAATTACCAAGGCGCTGAATGCGCCTAACTCCTTATAAAGTTTTCTGCCCAAGTTAAATCTCCCGGGGTATCTATGCCTCGGAAACTTTCTTTGGGACCACACTCTACCTTAATACAGTGAATAGGAATACCCACATTCATTGCGCGTAACTGCTCTAGGCCTTCGAGTTTTTCGAGTTGGCTCACAGGACTTTTGCAGAATTTCTCAAGTGCTGTGGGTGTGTAGGCATAAATTCCTACGTGTAGTTTAAGGGCACTTTTATCAAACTCGCGAGAGCAAGGAATGGGATAGCGAGAAAAATAAAGAGCTTTGTCGCTCGAATCACATGCGATTTTTACATTCCCCAAGT
>CAZIFW010000081.1:0-10093 GCA_964538275.1 uncultured Bacteriovoracaceae bacterium | reverse complement strand
AGAGCAACAATTAGAAGCCTTTTTACAAGAAATTCACATAAGCTTTTGAGAAGCCTGAATTATCGTCAAAATTATGTCTTAAATTGGGAGGTCATCATCAGATTGAGGAGTTGCTTCGCCCCCATGGAGCAAATAACTTTCAATAAAGTCCTGAATATCGCCATCCAATACTTTATCCACGTTACTACTTTCATGCTGAGTGCGCGTATCT
The DNA here is from genome assembly GCA_964538275.1 of uncultured Bacteriovoracaceae bacterium. Taxonomy (GTDB): domain Bacteria; phylum Bdellovibrionota; class UBA2428; order UBA2428; family UBA2428; genus CANIGN01. Next base: position 9,882 of record CAZIFW010000081.1, on the reverse strand, counting down.
TTGATCAACTGATAGGGCTGCAATACATAGTTGCGAATTTGAGATCCCCAAGAAATAGACTTCTTCGTAGCATTCGTTTTGTCGGCTTCCGCTTGGCGTTTTTGAAGCTCTAACTCGTAAAGACGAGCCTTTAACATTTTTATCGCTTTTTCACGGTTTTGAATTTGCGATCGCTCTGCCTGACATTGAACAACTATACCCGTGGGCGCATGAGTCATGCGTACTGCAGAGTCAGTTTTGTTGACGTGTTGTCCACCCGCACCGCCGGCTCGGTAAGTGTCCACTCGCACATCTTCCATCTTTAATTCAACTTCAATATCATCATCAATCACGGGGTAAACATACACACTTGCAAAGCTCGTGTGTCGTCTAGCATTTGAATCAAAAGGACTGATACGAACCAATCGATGAACACCTACTTCCGCTTTTAAAAAACCGTAGGCATTTACACCCGATATTTCAAAAGTAATGGAGCGGTAACCCGCGCTATCACCATCTGTAAAATCTATAACTTCTGTTTTAAAAGATTGTTTCTGAGCATAGCGCTGGTACATACGGGCCAACATTGCTGCCCAATCGCAGGACTCAGTGCCTCCTGCTCCCGCGTGAACAGTCAGGTAACAATTGCTGGCATCGTTTTCGCCTGAAAGCATTCGACTGAGTTCTAGCGTTCGAAGGATTGATTCTGCGCTCTCAAATGTTTTAGAAAACTCTTGTTGAGAGGAAGCATCCACTTCGCCCAGCTCTGTGCACAACTGATGCAAGGCTCTGGCGTCTTCTACCAAGCTGTTCACCTTAAAAAACGGCGTTGCTACAGCTTCTATTTGGGTTTTTTCTTTCTGAATTTTTGTAGCTTTTTGGTTGTCGTTCCAAAATTCGGGCTGACTCTCTAAATGAGTAATTTCTTCTAAGCGTCTACGCTTTCCAGTGATGTCAAAGAGACCTCCCCAGTTGTAAAACTCGCTCCGCAAGTTCTTCAACTGTAATCCCCAGATCTTTGAGGTTACGAATTTCAGTCATAAAAGTACTCTAGGATGCGACTGTCATTAAATCGAGCAAAATTAGGCTAAATTTAACAGAGCTTTTCCCGTACTTCCCCGATAAGTACACATGTTTAGAAGAGAGGATCATAAAAACATCCAGATCGCTCCGGGAATCCGAGTCAGCGAAGACGTCTTCAGCAAGAAACTTTTGGTACAGAAACAATTTGCAGATAAATCTCTTGTTGCTTTTTTTGCATTTTTTTCAATTCTTTGGAACAGCATCACTTGGACAATCATCTTATCAAAAGGGGACGCTCCTCTATGGATTTATTTTAGCCATGTGCCTGTGGGAATAGTCACCGCCTACCTCACGCTTTGTTATGCATTTAATACACGCAAACTCTTAGCGACTTCAGACCGCATACAAGTATCCAATGGTCCCATGCCTTGGCCTGGAAATAAAACCCTTACCTTTACGAACATTCGTGGCTTTACCACACGAAAATACGAGGCTTATAGACAAAACGATTACCCTGTTTACCATTACAAGGTCATTGCGATTCACCCCAATCTTCATTCTACAGATATTTTTAGAGGCCTCTTTACGCGCGAAGAAGCGCTTAAAGTTGAACAGCTCTTAGAAAAACATTTTCGCATTGAAGACGATACATCTCATGACGAAGACCTTAAACGGGCCAACTCTTAAAGAAGCGTTTTAACTTTTAAAAACAATTGTTTTTGAATTTTACGCATACGTTCTTTGCGTGTGCGCGATACTTTTACGTGATCAAAAGTCAAAAGATGCAAAATACCATGCACATAAACTTCAGCTAGCTCATCTTTGAACTTTCTCTTATAGCGCTTAGAATTGCGCTCTACCGTTGCTAAGGAGATTATAAGTGAGCCCATAAAGTTCTTCTCCGTGTGAGAAGGAGTTTCAATACTGGGAAAACTCAAAACATCTGTGGTGCGATCTAAATTACGGAATCGTTTTTGATAATCACGCATCTCAATATCATCACAAAAATGCACTTCAACACTCTTGGGAACACCTAACGTTTTCACAAAACTTATGTACTCTGGACTTCCTTTAAGAAGTTTAATTGTTAGTGCAAATATTTTTTTATACTGAGAAGCCGTGAGTGGATTCTTTAAATCAAGTTCAGCAGAAGTGATTCTAACGCTCATGAAGAAAACCTAATGTTATTACTGACCACTGGCCTTTTTATAAGGCGGAAGCTCGGGATTTCGCAAGACTTCAACGGGTTTTTCCTTATCACGAGCATACTGCACGCGCTGGTGGTGAACGGCAACTAAGATACGCTTAAATGTTTCAAGGACTATATTCATCTCTTGAAATGTCATAGGAGCGCTATCAAAGAGTCCGTTTTTAATAAAATCAGTACGAATACGCTCAACCAGTTGAGCTAAACGATCCGGTGTGGGCGATGGCAATCCCCTTGAAGCCGCCTCACATGCATCTGCAAGTGCAAGAATAGCCGCTTCTTTACTTTGGGGATTAGGGCCAGGATAGCGGAAGAGTTCTTGATTTACAGTGTCTGCACTCAAGCCATCTGCTTCAGCTTTTTTTACAGCATCATAATAGAAGGATCCTACAAGAGCTCTGCCATGATGCTGCTCAATAAAATCTATAATTTCTTGGCGAAGTCCATGTTGTTTAGCCAAATGCACCCCATTAACAACATGGCCTATAATGATTCTCGCCGATTCATCAGGCGGTAAGTTTGCATGTGCCTTGGAACCATCTAAGTTGTTTTCCATAAAAAACTCAGGTTTATCCATTTTTCCAATGTCGTGAAAGAGTGCACCTACCCTAACGAGCAAACTACGTGCGCCTATTTCTTTTGCTCCTGCTTCAGCCAAACTACTTACCATCAAACTATGGTGAAAAGTTCCAGGGGCTCTAATAACAAGCTCTCTCAATAAGGGATGGTCCATACGAGCAAGTTCGAGAAGTTTTAAATCAGTTGTGTAAGCGAAAACAAATTCAAATATAGGCGTAATAGCTAAAGCCAAAACGGCAGAGAGGAATCCGCCTAGAGCGGCTCCTAAAGCTCCGTACAGAATTTGAGCTGTACCTGTAGCCACGCCTCCTTCTAGATCTTGAATTCCGGGAGCGTTGAGGGGTAAGCCCCCACCCCAAGCTAAAATCAAAGCTGCAGATCCAACGGCACACACCAAAGACATTTTTACACCCGAGAAATAAAGTTCTGAACGGCTTCGACACTGATCTAAAAACACTACAGAAGCTAAAGAAATTCCCAAAACATAAAGACCAAAAAGTGCGCCAACTTTACCCATTAAAATAGAACAGCCTACACTTAAGAGCCCCGCAAAAAGTAAACTCAAAGCTTCTGAAAGTAAGAGTCGCGCCAACATCGACGGAGCAGCCAAAGGAAGTGCAAATAAGAACACTGTCAGTGGAACACGTGGGAATGATTGCGCCAAGTTTTCGAAACTAAACCACATGCCAAGTTTGAATGCGGCCAACGAAGAACATAGTAAGAGTCCTGTGACCGCCGTGTCTTTTAAATTTAAAAAGATCAAAGGATAGCGGTGATTTAAATACACAAGTACAAGAAATAGGCAGAGTGATCCGAAAATCATCTCAAAAAAGAGTGGGCGTAACGGTTGATCATTTTTATAAGAAAGTGCGAGACGGCTTACTAATGCAACCACTTCAGGAGTAACTCGCTCCCCTTGTCTTAAGAGCACTTCACCGCGCTGGTAATAATCCACAACAGGAGTAAACGCACCCAAAGCTCGATCAACTCTTTCTTTGGTTTGTTTTGCATCTATTTGAACGTTGGGTTTAATTAAATAAGACTGCAAACCCAATACAGCCTTACGCATGCGCAAATCCCAGCGAGAAAATTGTCCGTCACGACTTGCTCTTGCCGACAAAAAGGCACTGCGCGCTTCATCTACTTTTACGATATCTGCGTAATTTTTTCCGACCTTAATAATTTCTGCTTTGCGTGCTTTAAAATTAAGGATTTCTAAATTCGCACCTTCTTTTATATTTGAAGGTAAAATACGTAAGCCCTGAATAACCTTTAAGCTATCTGTAATAGACTCTCCCACATTTGGGTCTTTAGCGATCCAAAGCAGGGCGTCGCGGTCTCGTGCACTGAGTTCCATTTTGAAGGCTTCTTCAAAAAGCACCACGGCCTGTACGGGATTGGCATTGATTTTACGGAACAAGTTCTGCCAATCAGCCTGCCAATTTTGAATGTAGGCGTCGTCGTAGACATAAACTTCTCGAACATCTTTAAGCAAAATGGAGCGCGCTTTTTCGGTAGCCGCTTCGTTTGTGACAGAAGTGCTGCGAGGAACTCGTAGAGTGAAAGTAATGCGTTCACCTACGTTCAAAGGGGGCAAAGTCGCCTGATCTAGCGATTGCCTCATCATCAATAAAATAAGCGCCACGACTCCAAAGGAGAATACAAAAAGTATCCCCATAGTCTTCGCGGAAAGTTCCCGCGAAAGGGCGCTCGAAACACTCAGTTGCCTCACCCCTGTCTTTTCGGCCATTTAGGCCCAAACCAAAGCCCTTCAAGAAAGCTTAATAATGACTCCTATATTCTTGACACTTTAGGGGCAAAAACCCTACAACATTCAAAATGGCTAACACCAAATCTGCTCAAAAACGTACACGTCAAACTATCCGTAAAACTGCGCGAAACAAAAGCGTTTTAAACGCTATGAGGTCTTCAATTAAGTCCGCAAGAACGGCCAAAACTTCTAAGTCTGCAGACGCTACTAGCGCCATCAAATTGGCAGTATCACGCGTCATGAAAGCGGCTGCAAAAGGCGTGATTCACAAAAACACAGCTTCTCGCTATGTTTCTCGTCTTGTAAAAGTTAACTAATTTAGCCATTAGTTTTTACTCTAAAATTTAAACACAAAAAAGGTGTTGGGCTCTTTCGGGCCCAACACCTTTTTTTATTTTCTATTCTTAGATCCGATCGGCGCTCAAAAAGTTAATTAGTGCCGCAGCGTTGTGCGCATGTGGAGCTCGAGTAGCCCTCTTGAGTACAGCGCTCCCAACAAACAGCGCTTCCGCCTGCTGTGCTAATTCCACAACGATCTGCACATGTGGAACTGGAATAACCTTCATTTCCACACTTGGTCCAACATTGTTTACTACCCGTAGAAGTCGTTACACCACAACGTTGAGCACACGTAGAACTGGAGTAACCTTCTGTACTACACTTCGTCCAACAAGCTTTGCTTCCAGCGGCAGTGCTAATTCCACAACGTTCGGCGCACGTAGAACTGGAGTAACCTTCTGCGCTACATCTATCCCAACAAGCAGCACTTCCACTCCCTTGACCTTCGCCTCCGTTGCACGCATTTTCACACAGCTCTTGGCAACTGCCGTCTTCTTTCTCCATACCGAGCAAAAGACCTAGAACCTTTTTTTGCTCTGCAATTTTTTCATCCTGAGATCTATAAATTTTAGTGAGCTTTTGATCTCCTTTAGCGTCTCTCAAAATAAGATCAGACTCATTGGCAGCCTGTGCAAAACTTAAAGCCAACAAACTTAGCGTAAACAAAACTTTTTTAAACATGTTCATCTCCCTTTTCCTCATGTGTAGTTTTAATACGCGTTTGCAGAAGCACACGCCGACTCTTGTCATTTTTTGTCGCGTGGCAAAAATTAACCTTAAATACGAAAGAGTTTATGGAATTTGACTGAACAAGCCCATCACATCCGTGCGAGTACTTTTCATAGCGAGATCGCACTTGCACCACCACTCGAGGAGTTCGGGACGGTACTTCACTCGTTTGAGCTTAGTGATCATAAAGGGAGCTTCGCCTGTAACGTTTTCTCCCATACCTAGCTGAGAAGAAATCTTAATTGATTTGCCTAAAAGTCCCCATAGGCGCAAAGGATCCTCTCCTCGCTGACGAATAAGCTCTTCACTCAAGCGCAAAAATAAATCTTTACGGCCTGCCAAGGCAGCATCTACCCAATCGTATGCAGGATTGGCCGAAGTTTGAATGCGACTTCCCGCTTTTTCACCCCACGCAAGCGCGTGCTCGGCCCAGTCATCTCCCCCCAACTTCCAAAGCTGCACCCAGTGCATGTAATCTAAAAAAGTATCTGGCACTTGGCTCACAATAAAATCGAGACGCTTTTTATCAAGTTTCGCATCAAAAAACTGATTGAAGTAGGCGATCCATGCCTCGGGCGCTAAATTTTCTGGAGAATTTGAAATCACCAAAGGCGCATCGGAAAGCGATTTTGGATTATCGGCACTCACAAAGAGCCAATTACCCTGCGCATCGCTCAATTCTTTAATTCGCTCCCAACGCTTAAGCGCGAGAGTATCCCACTTAGTAAAAGATTTTACATGTATGTAAAAAACTTTTGCCGGACTAAAAAAGTCCAAACTCGTGAAAGCTGCTTCTAAATCAGCACTTGGACCTTCGCTTTTAACTTCGATGAAAGAAAATTCTTTTTTTTGACTTTTAAGAATTAAACGTAAAACTTCGCTCTCATGGGCTTCTATTTCATGAGTGAAGAGCACCCACTTAGCATCCGTTTTTAAAGAGCTTTCAAAAAACTTAAGACTGTTCATTTGCAAGCTCATCCTTAAAAGTCATCCACAATCTGCGCTCGTGCTCTTAAAAAGATCCGTTCAGAAAGTTTTTTTACTAATAAAGCTTCACGAGAAGCATGCAATTGTGGAGTAGCCGCTGACCCACGTGCCAATTCCAAGCGATCACTTAATTCATATAAATCGCTCTCAACAAAATTAGAAAGCCACAAGCGCTCACCTGTTTTACTCACTTTTTCTAAATTCAATCCGAGCGTTATACGAGCCGTCGAAGCACTAAGGGTATCTTCTCTTAACCCACCCGCCGCTTCACTTTGCTTGGTCCCCTTATAAGCAGTGGGTCCCCAACTGCGGTCGTATTGATTGATTTTTCCCAACAATACAACATCTGCATCTTCGCGTGTGTTTACAATAATTACGCCACGAATGGATTCTAGATTTTCTCTAAAAACCGAAGTTAATTCATTGAGGTCCACTGGGCGCACGCTAGCATTCTCAAAAACGGGGATAAAAACTCTCAAATCTTGAGAAGGCGTTCTAAAATCTCCGGCGTGATAGCCACAGGAGGCTATAAACACGAGGGCAAATAACACTGGGCGTATAAAACTCCGCATCCCGAACTATGCTAGGATATCGGCGTGAAATACGAAAGTACTCCGCTGGGATCTTCGCTAAAAACCCTGCCTGTGCTTGTCTACATCAAGGCGTGGAAGGCCTGCGGAACTGGCCCCTTTCAAAAGCATGTCTTTTTTCAGGGGGTTTTAGACGGTCCCGAGGGAAAACGCCTTCAATTGAGAGTTCCGGATGCCACTTGGAGACAAGAAATGACGCTCCAGAGAAAAAAAATACTTATGGCTTTTTGCGACGCCTGTCGCGAACTGGGACTCAACAAACACTACCTTCCTGTAGAATGTGTGATTGTTGTCTAGAATTTTTAAACAAGTAGCTTTTTAGCAAAGTCCTTTATAAACTCTATTCTATGAAAAAACTGCTTTTAGTACTCGCAGCCACCTTCACATTTAATGCTTTTGCTGAAAGACAAGAATCTTTAAAATCAGTCGGCGTTTCATTCGGAGCTTCATTGCCCATGAGTCGTGCTTATGACAAAAAAGATGCTCATTATACTTTTGGCCTAAGTTATATTTGGGATATCGATGTGGCTTTTATTGAAGCTCGCGCAGACCACCTTAACAGATTCAGTGGAGCGCCCACTCAACACTACACAGCTTTCACAGCCGGCGGAAACTATATCTTCTTGAATGAAGATGTTTGGGCAGCCTTTGCCGGTGCAAACGTGGGTCTTGGATTTACAAAAGTAGCGGGCGTAGACACTAAAGGCGGCTTTCATATGGGAGCAGACATCGGAGCCCTATTCTTAAGACAAGCGGATGTGAATCTTGATCTACGCATGCGCATTGTTTACAACACTGCAGATGTTGCAAGTTCTCACCCATTCTTTATGGGATTCATTGCCGGCATTCACTTCTAGGAACATGAAGTGAAGATCGATTCTCAAATAATACTCAATGGGTGGAAAAAGGCGTCTCAAATTCCACTCGGCAAATGCTTTTTTTCTTGGATCGTCAAAAGAGCAATTCCTTATACAGGAGCCCTAGGCTCCGAAATAATTCTTCTCGAAGCTGGTCATAGTGAAGTTAAACTTAAAGATAGGAGAGGTGTTCGCAATCACCTCTCTTCTATTCATGCTATGGCTCTTGCAAACTTGGGCGAATTTGCCACTGGTCTAGCTGTCATAACCGCACTTCCTGCAGACATGCGAGCTATTTTAAAAGGCTTTCAAATTGAATATCTTAAAAAAGCGCGAGGCACTCTTATTGCCAAAGCAGATTTCAATTATACTTCTTCAACTTCCGATGCCCAAGATGTAGAAGTTGTAGGGAATATTTATAACACCGATCAAGAAATTGTGGCTCAAGTTAAGGCTCTCTGGAGAGTGGGCAAAAACAAATGAACGATGTGTGTAAAAAACTTGGAATTGAAGTTCCGCTTTTTTGCGGAGCCATGTATCCGTGTAGCAATCCCGAACTTGTTGCTGCAGCCTCTGAAGCAGGTGCCATTGGAATAGTTCAACCTTTGTCTTTAACTTACGTCCATGGATATCAGTTCAAAGAAGGCTTAGCCCACATACGTTCACTTACAAATAAGCCGATCGGTATGAATTTACTCATTGAACAATCTTCAGAAATTTACATACGTCGTATGAAAGAATTTTTAGAAATTTCACTGGATGAAGGTGTTCGCTTTTTTATAACAGCTCTTGGAAATCCAAATTGGGTTGTTAAAGAAGTTCATGCGCGAGGTGGTTTAGTTTTTCATGACATCACAGAAAGAAAATGGGCACTCAAAGCCAAAGAAGCTGGTGTGGATGGACTCATTTGCGTAAATGCCCTTGCAGGCGGTCACGCTGGCACTCAAAGTCCACAAGACTTATACAATCAAGTAAAGGATTTGGGTCTTCCACTTGTCTGTGCAGGTGGCGTTGGCGATGAAAAAACATTCAAAGAAATGCTCAACATTGGCTATCAAGCCGTTCAAATGGGTACACGTTTTTTAGCCAGCGAAGAATGCAAAGTTGCACCTGAATACAAAAAAGCAATTGTAGAGGCTCAGGAAAAAGACATTGTGCTTACAGAAAAAATTACAGGCGTTCCCATTGCTGTTATCAATAATGAGTATGTGCAGAAAGTTGGGACCAAAGCGGGATTTTTAAGTAAGTTTTTACTTCAGAACCCTAAAACCAAACATTGGATGCGACTTTTTTATTCGCTTTTATCTTTCAGGGGTCTAAAGATGAATATCAAATCTGCCAAAGGACGCGATTACTACTGGCAAGCGGGCAAAAGTGTACGCGGTATTCAAAAAGTAGAAAAAGTCGCAGACATTGTAGCCCGTTTTAAAAGTGTTCTTTAAAGATGAACTGCGTATACATTGCCCCTAATGACAGGATTAAAGAACTTAAAGATGAAATTAAAAACATTGTTTTTGAAAAAGATAATTTCATTTTAGCTAAAGGCATACAAAAAAGCTTTTGGGCTCAAAATGTTTGGACAGATGTTAAAACTGAAAAAATTGAATCCATTAAAAAAGCATCCTTTTTTTTAAAAGCTATTCAACGAAATTGGTGGCACTACCCCCTCAATCACGTACGACGCACCAAACTTATTCAAGAATCTCTTCCTAGGATCGCAGCCCAAGAACTAAAATTCCCATTTGAATTACCCAAGAGCCCCCTAGGCTCTTTTGCTTTAAAATCTGAAGATGAACTTATTTACTCAGCAAACTGTAGCGC
>CAZIFW010000080.1:0-10173 GCA_964538275.1 uncultured Bacteriovoracaceae bacterium | reverse complement strand
AGTGGCGCGAGAATATCAAAAACGCCCTAACACTACAGGCGGCACAGTCGTTGGCGAGGGCAAGCTTAAACATTTGTCTCAGTACACTGGGGGCAGCGGTAGTATGGAGCGCGCCTCTTATGGAAAAAAATCTAAAGCCTCAGAAAAATTTGAGAATGCCCCTGAAGAGATAGATGAAGAAGAATTTATTGAAGAACTTGAGTTCGCAGTTTCAGAATCTGCAGACATAGTAGTTTTTGACTGTGATTTGAGTCCATCCCAATTACGCAATGTTGAAAACGCATTGGGTGCAGAAGTGATGGATCGCACAGGTGTGATTATTGAAATTTTTAGTCGTCATGCCAAAACAAGATCAGCTCGTTTACAGGTAGAAATTGCTAGATTGAATTATCAGGCTCCTCGTTTGCGTGAAACGGGGCAAAGCAGTGAACGTCAAGCAGGAAGGGGTTCGGGCGAAAGTGATCTAGAAATGGATCGTCGAAAAATTCGCGATCGTTTGGCAGAACTCAAAGCTGAATTGGCGGCCGTTCAAAAAGAACAAATCAATCGTCGCTCAAAGCGCAATAGCCAACCAACAGTGGCGTTGGTGGGATACACCAATGCTGGAAAATCTTCTACAATGCGAGCTCTAACAGGCAGTGAAGTTTTAGTGGAAGATAAACTCTTTGCAACTTTGGATACCACTGTGCGAGCGATGCATCCCGAAACGCATCCTCGTATTTTAGTATCAGACACAGTGGGCTTTATTAAAAAGCTACCACATGATCTTGTGGCGTCATTTCGCTCTACACTGGATGAAGCCGCCAATGCTTCTTTGCTTTTGTATTTGGTAGATAGTGCAGATCCAACATTTCCATCTCAACTCGAAGTCACCCGTGAGGTGTTGGCCGAAGTAGGAGTGGAGGGAATTCCAAGCCTACTTGTACTTAATAAATCCGATAAGCTCAGCCCTGAAGAAAAGCAAAAGCTCATTCGAGAGTTTCCAACGGCTTTGGTGATATCAACTCGCAATAAAGAAGATATCAAAAAGTTGCGTGATAAAATCATAGGTGTCTTTGAAAAAGACATGGTAGATGAAGAGCTTCTCGCGCCCTATGATATTAAGGGGATTGTGGGCGATATTCGCTCAAGTCTTCGTGTTTTAAAGGAAGACTTTGAAGAATTAGGTGTGCGATTTAAAGTACGTGGCCGCAGAGAAGACATTGAGCGCATTAAAAAGCAGTATTTAGACTCTAAGAAAGAGTGATCCCATAAAAGTTGAATGATATCTTAGTTTCCTAGGATGGCGTCAAAACACTTTATTTCACCTTTCAAGATTATAGAGGGTGCTAAGTTAAAATTGCCCACAGGTCGGTGGTGTGTTCTTTACGACAAAAAATTAAAAAAACATTTATCAAAAATCTCAGGGACGGTGGTCTTCAGTCTTCCAGTAGTTGCAGGAGAGGAAGTTAAATCCCTCAAGGCATTTGAAAAAATCACATCACAACTGAATGATTTAGAAAAAAATAAAGGCAGCATTGAGGGCATCTGTGTACTGGGGGGAGGAAGTTTAGGAGATGTGGGCGCATTTATTGCGAGTGTTTATCGCCGCGGCGTGCGTTTGGTCATGGTGCCCACAACTTACTTATCCGTGATTGACTCTGCATTTGGCGGAAAGACGGCGATTAATTTTGCGGGTGCTAAAAATCAAATTGGAAGCTTTTATCCTTCTGAGTGTGTTCTCATTCACAAAAAGATACTTCCCAATGATAAAAAACTCATACGCGATGCTTTTGCGGAAATTTTGAAAATGGCTATCCTTGAGAGTGGGCTTTGGAAGCTTCTTTTAAAACAGAAGAAATTGGATTCTAAAGCTTTTTGGAAAATGGCGGCTCCTACCATCCAAGCTAAATTGAAAATCGTAAAAGCTGATCCACGTGAAAAACTAGGTCTAAGACATAAGTTAAATTTAGGTCATACCTTAGGGCATGTTTTTGAAAAGCTTGCGCCATTAACTCATGGCGAAGCAGTTGCTTTAGGTTTGTTTTATGAATTGGAAATTTTTTATCTCAGTGGAAAACTAAATGAAGAGCTTTATCTAGATATTTTGGATCTTTGGGAAAAGATTTTTGATTTCAAAACTCTTCGCCGTAAATTAGGTAATGGGCATAGTGAGAAGAAAGCCCGAGAACTATTGCTAAAAGATAAAAAAGCTAAATCTGATTTTGTAATGAGTCCTGTGGTGTATGGAATTGCTAAAATAAAGGTTGAAGCCTTACCCGTGAGTGCTTTACTGCGATTCTTAAAGATTCAAGGAATTACGCGTTCATGATGGAAGTAAGCACACAGGAAATTCCTGCTTCGAAGTCACTTTATAATCGAGCTCTCATTATTAAATCCTTCGAGCCCGATTTGAATATTCTGTCCAATACTCAGCATGAATCTGAGGATGTTCATTTGCTCAAGAAGGCGTTGAGCGAGTTAAGTGAAGGTAAAACTAAGTTTTTCTGTGGCGCAGGTGCAGCCCCTTTAAAGTTTTTAGCTTTGCGCTTAAGCCGTGAAGCGGGAAGCTTTAGCATTCAGGGCACTCCTCGTTTGTTCTCTCGTCCTTTGACTGGATTGTTAGCTGCTTTAGAGCAAGTAGGGTGCACAGACATTGAATGCTCTACAGATACTTTGTCTTTTAAATCTTCTGGAATTTGGCCCGAAAAAATCCAAGTGAATGCAGCTCAAAGTGGCCAAGAGCTTTCAGCACTTGTGTTATCTGCGTGGGATTTGGAAAAAGAATCCATCATCGAAATTCTATCCAGTGAAGTGGCCTCTCTTTCTTACATTGAGATGACGTTGGCTCTTATGATGGGAGCAGGTTGGTCGGGGAATGTTGAATCGCAACAAAGATTAGAATCTATAGTTCTTCCTAAAAAACAATTTGTAGTGCTCGATGAAGTTTATATAGAGCCCGATATGAGCTGTATAGCTGCGTTAGCTTTAATGGGAGCGCTCAAAGATGGCATTGCCTTTAACTCCATGATTCCTTCTTCATTGCAGGGGGATCAGGTTGTTTTTCGTATTCTGAATGACATAGGCGTTAAGCTAAGTGCAAAAGAACAAAAAAAAGAAGTTGCTCAAGGAAGCGTATTTGAAAATCTTCCAAGCTTACAACGTGTAGAAGTTTCAAAGGCAGTTTCTTATGCCGGACTCGATGTGGATTTGTTTTCAACGCCTGATTTGTTTCCAGTCTTGGCGGCTTTTAGTGTTTCGGCACAAAGTTCATCTGTTTTTAAAGGATTGAGAAACTTAGACTCAAAAGAATCTAAACGTCTCCTGAAGATGACAGAGCTTCTGACTCATTTAGGGGTGCAGTGTGAATCCACTGAAGATACCTTTAAGGTTTATGCCGGTGCTACTCTTAGATCGGAGCCTTTTAATTTTAACCCTGACCAAGACCATCGCTTAGCTATGGCGGCGGCCCTTTTAAAGCTTCAGGGTGCCAATATTCAGATTGAAAATCCTGAAGTTGTGAATAAAAGCTTTCCAAATTTCTGGGACTTTTTTTCGCGTTAAGAAGTCTTTGAGCCATGTTATTCTATGGGTGAATGTTGAATAGACTTTCGCTTCTACTGCTAACGGCTACTTGTTCATTTCTCCCTTTAGCGCAAGCAATGCTTACTACCTGCGCGGGAGAACTTTCTAAAGATAATTCAGTGACCACATCGGTAGATCCAAATCTACCTCCAAAATCCTTAAGCTTGGCGAGTGATTTTGAGACTGAAGTATTTACTCAAGTGGGAGAGTTAAGTGAAAAGGCTCAAATGCAGCTAATTGCATTTGTAGATAATGATCCTGACCTTGAGCCAATGAATCTTACACGTAGAGTATTTAATTTTATGGGAACTCATACTCATTTAACTCAAATAGAGAAATTTAATTTCTTTACAAATTTAGTTCGTACTTATCGTGACTTTCAAATGAAAGAAGGGGTTCACTCAGAAGATGCTTTTTTTGCTAAAAATCTTGCAATAGCATCAGATGGTTCAAGAGTGATATGTGGTTCCGATTGTGTTTTTTATTTTGTGATAACTCCCGATGGTAGTTTTTACTCAGCTTCTTCTAATAGACCTGTAGTAGAAGACTCTACTGCTTATGTCTCTAATGACTGGAGAGCAGCGGCCAAATACCTCAAAAAAGCTGGCGAAAACTAGCTGCAACGCCGTACCGTGATCCTCAGACTTTCTGGGTTATACTTAAAGTATGTTCGATATTTTGATAGTTGTTATTCAGATTCTTCTCATGTTTCTAATCATTCTAACTCCTACTTTGACTAAGTTTTTACCTATGCCTGCGCCCTTTGAATTTCCAGATATCGTACATTGTTTGTCACTCCTGGGCGTTGCGTGGTCTTTGCTTCTAGTAGCTCTGGGTGGCTTGAAGTTAGGAAAGTACGCTCGTATTTTTCCTATGCCTGCAAAACGTGCACTCCTTCGTACAACGGGGGCTTATGCTTTTTGCCGACATCCTATGTATAGCGGCTTTATTTTAGGGGGAATTTTCTTTTCTTTGTATTTAGCTTCGCCCTTTTCACTTGCGTGTACTTTCTTACTGACAATTGTTTTGTATTTTAAAGTTCGCAAAGAAGAAAAATATCTTAAGAAAATTTTTGGATCAGACTACACAGCATATTCCAAAGAAGTAGGAATGTTTTTTCCTAAAAAGTTATAAATTTTATCTTCTAAAAAGTGCAGAACGGCAATCGCGCATGAATCCGTTATTAGTTTGGCCTGGATTGGCTTCTACGTATAATTGCCTTGATAGATGTTGGGTTAGGGCTAATTCGAGTCTATCCATAATTTTTACTCGTGCGGCTTGTTTCATATGAGCATCTACATTGCTTAGCGACGTTTCTCCAATAAATGTTTGACCATCAAAGCTTGGATTGTCGGTAATAAGGTGAATACTTCCAAAATCTATTCCGTCATTGGGGTTTGCTTTGTTGTACTCATTGGCCCAATTTGCAACGAGTGACGTTTCAACATCAAAGCTTGTTACCATGTTGTTTCTGAGTCCGCTCACAAAAGAGCGCGTTTGTTCGGCAGGGCTATTGGAAAACCCATGATAGGCCTCGGAAGCGTTCCATGAGGACTGGGCTTCAAAGGGTTTGAACGTTGAGTGTAAGTGAATGAGTGGAACGTAGTCGGCGTTACGAACATGTTGCGGATCGGAAACGGTGTAAGGTCTTTGTTCAGTAGAGCCTGCTGATCCCATGAAGAGCATGGTACGTGCTGAGGGGTAGGCGTTTTTAAAAGCTTCAAACATATTCTTAGTGGCACTTCCCCACAGAGTTCGATCAGATCCCATAAGAATAACTTCTGCTGTGTGCGTAGGATTCTGTTTGCTTCTAATAATTAATTTTTCGGCGCTTAGGTGTGCGCCGCCTGATTCAGCCTCTTGTTTGCTTGATGAAACAACTTCCCAATCTGCAGACTTCTGAAAGTGATCTTTCCAGAGGTAATTATATCCGCTGGCTAAAATAGTTGGACGCCCAGGCATGCGGTCGGCAATAGATTTTGCTGCTTTCTGCATGTCTGCCTTAAGGGCTTTTTCATCATTGCGATCAATCATTGTTTTAGGGTTGCGTACTCCCGCCTGAGATAACAGCGCATGATAGTGAGCCACATATTCCTGAATAGGTGGGATAATGTACGTTAGGGTGGGTGGCTTTTGAGAGTAATCAATAAACTTTTTTATTCCCCAAGAATTATAAGGTGAGGGCACTTCTTTAATATCGTTACAGTTTTTACAAAGAGGACTTTGTTGAAAGCTTTCTACGCTTCCTCCATATACTTGAAGCTGCAGATCGCCCTGCTGCTGTAATTGAAGCGTATTGTAACCAAGCCAGTTATTTACATAGCCATCTACGTCAGGCATGGAGTGATCCAGTCGTTCTTTGTGACCTGGGTGTTTAGAGGTTACCAATTCGATGCGTGGTTTGGAGCCTGCCTCATGCGACTGAGGATATCCGTTTAACTTCAGGTCTGCTTGTGCTTGATTTAGATGTTCTAAGGGGGCCTCAGACTTTGTGGTATCATTCGCCCCAGCTAAAACTTTATCTTTTATGTCTAGAGGAATTTCTTTTGCAGAAAATGTTGCGACTTCTTCGTAAAAATCTTTGGCTAAGTTCTGGGCTATTTCTGTGTGAGTCGCACGAGTAGGTGGGTAGGGGCGTGTGGGATTTTCTGATTTATGAATGAGTTGTAGTGCCACTTGCCGAGAATGGAAGGAAAGTTGAGGTAAAAGTTGTTTGAGTCTTTCTAAAGCAGTGGCATTTTGCATGGCTGGCCAAAGTCTCATGGAGTTGATCACCTTAGCTAAAACCATAGGATTTGTTGAACGAAGTGCTTCCACTCCGATAATTTCTAGGCCTGGATTTTTTGCTACATCATCTGCTGTGTGAAACGAAATGATGTCTCGGTAAAACAAGTCACTTCGTTTTCCCAAGGGCAGGGGAGCATTTTTTCGGGTTTCATAATTTCTGTCATCTAGTGGATCTCGCAAGCTCCACTCATCTGGCACGCTCAACTGAAAACGTGATTCTTTTTTTACAGATTCAATCAATTCATCAGCGCTTTTCTCATCAAACACTCTGCCTTTAACGAGTCCTATGACGGCACTAATACGCCCGCCACTGAAAAGAACGGTATCGTTAAGGGCTATATGTTTTAAATCTTTGATGCTTTCTGGAGAGCTTCCCATGCGAATAAGGTAGTTCTGAATCGATTGATTTCTAAGCCAGTGCTCATCCATCAGTGTCATGTCACGACGAGATTGTTCTTGTTGCTCGGGAGTATCACTAGCACTCCATCCAATATTCGTTACAGATGGATTGCTAAAGCGCGTATAACGCTGCATGGGTGTCATGGCAAAAGTCTTAAACTTTTGACGAGCCACGGGATCTTTTATTTCTCTATCGGGATGTTGCCCATTCAAATAATAATGTGCCTCCCAGACTCCTTTGGGTATGCCTATATGATCTTCGAATCCGCGATTTAGATAGCGACTGACTAGCCGCTCGGAAGCTGGGGTTAAGTCCTTTTCAAGTTGGAAAAAATTAAACCATGGAACAGCTTCAGTTACGCTTTTGTTATTTAAGATTCCTACAAGTTGCTCTTGGGTTAGGCCGGCGTCTTTAGATCTGACAATAATATGCGCTTTCTTGTCGCTGTTTGCCTCGTTCACAAAGGGCGCGAATTTGGAATAGTAAGTAGTGCCGTCATATATTTTCGAAGCGAGTCGAATGCTGCTACCGCGAGGAAGGTTTTTGTCGTGATCCATTTTGTCACCAAAATCCGAATCGGTGATTTCTCCATGAATATTGGATCCAGCGTAGCGGTCATTGATTGGAATTTTGGCCACGCGGTCTAATTCCTCATTAAGCAATACCTGAAGTGCTGCTTTGTTTTGCTGGATAAAACTTTGTTTAGTGCTTTCGCTCACTGCGGAATGTAATAGAAGCTCTTCAATGTGTTGGAGCTGCTTTTTTTCGAGTGCTTGCTTCAGTGCAAGGGGGGCGGAGAGATTGAGTTCTTTTGCTAGAACTTGAGTGTAGTTTGCACGTTGACGATCAATAATGCTTTTATCTTGGGGTTGTTGTTTTTCAAGACGGTCGAAAGAAACTTTTGCTGCAGCAATACGCTTCATAAGGACTTCGCTATGTGGAACCTCTCGTGTGTAGTGTTGTTGTAATTCAGGAATGTTGTTTCGAGTGCTGAGCACTTCAAATTCAACGCCCCAACGTTCGTTACCAAGGTAGGGGCCATTAGTTAAATTATCCTGAAAGCCCTGTTGAGGATTAAAGTTGCGGTGAGCACTCGCGGTCATTTCAGTTCCGAGAGTAAGTTGTTTATTTTTTACCATTTCGCGAAATTTAGCTTCGGGTATTTGTAACTCCACAATCATGCTTTGGTTGTTGGCCACGGCCTGCGAGTAGTTAGAGTTTTTGCGCGCATATCGGTAGGCGTAGTTAGCATCTGGAGTGTAATAGCGAGCAGAACCGGGTGCTTGCTTTTGCGCCCATTTGTTGGTCTCTTGAGCTTCCTCGGCACCACGGTAAAGCGTGACTTTTCCATCTTTGCTGTGATGTTTAATATATTCCTCGAGTAAAAAATCGCTCAACGGTATTTTAGCGTGAGACTTTCCATTGGTAAAGATTTGAATAACGTCGGGGTTCTGAGAGAGTTTTTGCTCTGCTAAATACTTAGTCACAATTGCAGGGTCTTGCTGAGGGCCGGGTTTGCGCAAGCGACGGGCTTCTTCGAGTGCTGCTCGGTTTGCCTCCCACCATTCAGGAGTGGAGTAGCTGCCAGGAGCGTAGCGAACGGTTGCCATCGGAATTAAATAGGTGGGTGAAGTCGGATTTTTTGGATCTGGAGTATGAACATAATAAGAATACTTATGGCCTTGATGGACGGTCACGCGCCCTTGTCCATTATGCACTTCGATAAGCGGATTTGATCCTGGAGGAAGATTAGCTTTTTCCAGTTCTAATATTTTTTGTATCAGTTCTCTGCGTTTGTCTTCATTGTCGTCGGCAAACGCTACATTCAAAATGAGCGAAGAGAGAAGGAGCACGTAGCGGAGCTTCATGGATAGGGAACCCCATTATTTGTGACTTCTATTCCATGTGAAAGGAGTTCTAGAAGAAAGCGCCCTGTGGGGGGATCGTTTGAAAAATCAAAGCGAGTCACTTCGTCCAAAGTTAATGGTCCCGTTACTTGGGCTTCATGATATTCAGATCTTGGGCCAACAACTGCTTTTATAAGTGGATTATCTCCATGATATTCTAAGGAAAGAGTGCCATTCTCTGCACCTTTAATGCTATGGGGGATAAGTAGTTCGCGATCTTCCCAGCTAATAAATCTTGCATCCCATGAAGAGTGACCTTCAACATAGCGACGCCTATTGAGTGAATCGCCGAGCGTAAGAGTTAGACGATCTTTTACTTTCGCTATGTCAATGTAGTATGAGTCTCCAGATCCCGCACTATATTGAGACTTAACAGAAGTGTTAGGTTTGAGCTCTGATCCGAGCGGAGGCTCGAGTGTAAGGTATTTTGTTTTAACAAAAGGATTAAGCGCTGAGTATTCATCAATGGGCATGTTGAGCATCATCGATTCGAGATTGTTTCGACCTGAAGGATTGTAGGATCCTTCAGAGCTCTTTGTAGTGAACTGGTTTGCAAAACCCGTGAGCGGAAGCCACCAGCGGCCTGCTTGAGGGTTGTGTCGCACTAGCTGAAGGGATTCACCTTCAAATATTCTGATGATTTCCGCAGTGTGCTTAGACTCTATTGACCTTGCAGCATCTAGAAGTTCGTCTTTGTTTTGAAATCCGGAGGTGGCATACAAGTTTTTTTCTTCAAAATCTCTTTTACTTTTAGCCACAATTGCGCGTGAGTCTTCTCTTAGATTAGCGAAGTCAGCTTTTCCAGCTGCTGGCAATGCAGGTGTTCTGAATATTTTGTAATCAGGCAGTGGGCCATCCAGCACAAAGCCACCATCCAATGTAGCGCCTCCGTCTAAGACTGCGCCTAGGGGTTCTTCGCCAAGTCGCGAAACCCCCAACATGAAGCCCATTGCTTTGGGTTTAGGTGGACTGGGTGGATGCGCAATGGCTAGAATGTCTTCAAGGGTAGAGTGCATTTCTTGCTTCAGCAAAAATTCTGAGGGCTCATAGTCATAGTTTGCTGGGTACTCTTTAGGCGTTTGCAGTTTTGCGTGCTGATCATGCGGCAATGATTTAAACTGTTCTTGTATCCACTCTGCTGCTTTTGGGTCTGCAACCCCAAGCTGATAAAGTCTGTCCCGCATTTGATGCAGCTCATTTACTTGATTCCAAGTAGGAGTTTTGCTCTCCCAGTTGAGACTAGCGACAATGCCAACAAAAGAGGGAAGAGCGTCGCTAATTGCAATTCGTTGTTTGGCTATATCTTCAGGTGTAAATTTTTTGAAAGCATTTTTTTGAAGAGCAATTTCCTCTTCAGATTTGAACTGTCGTTGAAGCTGATTAAGTTCTTTAACATATAGATCAGCTAAGCGTTTTTGATCAAAGAGTGTATTGTTGTACTCATACATCATTTGCTCGTGTGGCATTGCTATGCCATCACGAGAAATTGCATCTAAGGCTTCTCTAAGCTTTTTT
>CAZIFW010000079.1:0-10184 GCA_964538275.1 uncultured Bacteriovoracaceae bacterium | reverse complement strand
AGTCAAAAACTTCGCGAAGAGCTAGTGGCAACAAGAGAAGAGTTGAAGAAGATTTCTCAAGAGATCGAATTGTCTCGCAGTTTTCTAGCAAACATTGAAAAAGAAAAATCTGAGCTTATTGGAAAAGTAGAATCAGAAGCAAAACTTTTGGCAGCACGTTTAGTAGAAGAAGCAAAAATAAGTGCAGAAAGAATCAAGGAAGATTCTGATCGCGCCGCTTCTGCGGAATTCGCAGACATACGTGCAAAGTTAAAAGCAGAACTTTTAGATTCCATCGTAGTTAAAGTAAGAGATGAGTTTTCGTCAGAAAATTCACAGCAAAAATTACATGAAAAGTTGATTGATGGTTTTCTTAATCAATCAAGTGCTTTATCAAAAGAAGCTCTAGTAAGTTCTACAAAGGGAGATGCGTAAATGAGCAACGCAGATATTGCAGTCAAAAGATATGCAACCGCTTTTTGGGAAGCAGTTGGTCCAGATCGCGCTCCTGAAGAATTAAAATCCTTCGAGAAGTTTGTTGCGCTTTATCTTTCAAGTGACGATCTTCAAAGACTTTTTTCGAACCCAGCTTTTTCTGTAGAAGATAAAAGAAAAGTTTTAGCAGAACTTTCGAGCAAATCTTCTTTCTCTAAAGACCTTCAAAACTTTTTGACTCTCGTTTTAGAGAGCGGACGCATTTCTATTTTGGGTTCAATTTGTGACACCTTCCGCGAAAAAATTATGTCGCGTGATGGAGTGAGCACAGTCAAAATTGAAACAGCTCTTCCTCTTAGCGAAGCTCAACAGAAAAAAATTCTTTCAAGTTTAGAGAAAGAGTTTTCTTCTAAGTTCGTAGCATCTGTAGATATTGTGCCCGATTTGGTTGCAGGAATTAAATTGCATTTTATGGGAAGAACCATTGATGCAACTTTGACAGGCGTATTGTTTCAAATGCGTCAGGAATTTTTAAAAGAACAAACAGGAGCAAGACAATGAGCGCAAAGCAAAGTGTTAGCTATCTGACAAAATTACAAGGAGAGATTTAATAATGGATCAACTACGTGCTGAAGAAATCAGTTCGATTATCAAAAAACAAATCAAGGACTTTGATACAAAACTTGAAGTCAATGAAACTGGAACCGTAATCTCCATCGGTGACGGTGTTGCGAGGATCCATGGTCTCGACAAATGTATGGCGGGAGAAATGGTGGAATTGCCCGGCGGACTTTACGGTCTTGCACTTAACCTTGAAGAAGGTAACGTGGGTGTTGCGATTTTCGGTCGTGATACAGGTGTCAAAGAAGGCGATACGGTTAAGAGAACTGGAAAAATTCTTCAGGTTCCAGTGGGTCCAGAACTTGCGGGTCGCGTAGTGAACGCACTTGGAATTCCTGTAGACGGAAAAGGTCCGATTGCTTCTAAAGAATCGCGCATTGTAGAAACAAAAGCTCCCGGTATTGTAAAAAGACAACCCGTAACTGAGCCCCTTCAAACAGGCCTCAAAATTATTGACTCTCTTATTCCCATTGGTCGTGGTCAGCGTGAGTTGATCATCGGAGATCGTCAAACAGGAAAAACTGCCGTTGCTGTTGATACGATCATCAACCAAAAAGGCAAAGGCGTTCAGTGTATTTACGTAGCGATTGGACAAAAACAATCTACCGTTGCACAAGTAATGGAAAAACTTCGTGCACATGGCGCGATGGATTACACAACAATCGTAATGGCAGGAGCGTCAGAAACCGCACCTCTACAATTTATTGCACCTTACACAGGCGTAACAATTGGTGAGTGGTACCGCGACAACGGACAACACGCTCTTATTATTTATGATGACTTAACGAAACAAGCTCAAGCTTATCGTCAACTTTCACTTCTTCTTCGTCGTCCTCCAGGTCGTGAAGCTTATCCCGGTGACGTATTCTACATTCACTCTCGTTTGTTAGAGCGTGCTGCGAAAATGAGTAAAGAAATGGGAGGAGGTTCTTTGACGGCGCTTCCTATCATCGAAACTCAAGCGGGTGACGTGTCTGCTTATATTCCTACAAACGTAATCTCAATTACAGACGGACAAATTTTCTTAGAAAGTGATTTGTTTTACGCAGGTATACGTCCAGCAGTGAACGCGGGACTTTCGGTTTCTCGCGTAGGTGGTAATGCACAAATTAAAGCGATGAAAAAAGTAGCGGGTCCTCTCCGTCTTGAACTTGCACAGTTCAGGGAATTGGCGGCTTTCGCAGCTTTCGGTTCTGATCTCGATCCTTCTACACAAAAACAATTGAACCGTGGTTTGAGACTTCAAGAAGTTTTGAAACAAGGTCAGTATGTTCCAATGTCAGTAGAAAAAGAAGTTATTGTAATTTACGCGGTAACTAAAGGTTATCTCGATGCAATTCCTGTGAACAAAGTTAAAGACTTTGAAGAGCAACTTCTTGCATACGTTGATAGTCGCGGAAGTGAATTGATGGAAGCGCTTAAGACAAGCCAAGCCATTGACGACAAATCAGAACCCCTCGTGAAAAAAGTTCTCGAGGATTTCAGCAAACAATTTGCTGCTAACTAATAAATAAGGAGAGAACGTGGCGTCATTAAAAGACATTCGCCGGAGAATTGGCAGCGTAAAAAATACGCAGCAAATTACCAAGGCCATGAAAATGGTTTCAGCGGCAAAACTCCGACGCGCGCAAGAGCTAATCACTGGAGCTCGCCCCTTCGCAGACAAAGTTGAAGAACTCAGTTCTAGAATTTTGTCAGAGCTCCAAAAATCTCAGAGCGACAAAACAAAACTTATTCATCCACTTCTCCGTCAGGAACCTGCTGTAGAAGAAAACGAAAAGCCACGAGCTTATGTCGTTGCAGTGAGTTCAGATAAGGGACTGTGTGGAGCTTACAACACGAACGTCATAAAGCTGGCTCTTAAACATGTTGCAGCTTTGAGTGAAACACATGAAGTAAAAGTTATTTGTGTTGGTAGAAAAGTAGCAGAGACCATGAGAAAGCGCGGCATCGCAGCCGAAGTTGTGCCAGCTTTTTGGTCAGCACCGCTTACACAAGCAAGAGTTCAACAAGTCTCAAAAACTTGGATAGAAGATTTTGTTACAGGAAAAGTAGATAGAATTGATTTTGTTTATACAGAATTCAGATCTGCTATTTCTTTGATAGCAAGAGCGCGCACAATTCTTCCTTTGGAAGTAAAAAGTGGCGATTCGAATGAAATAGAAAAAGATTATGTGTTTAAGCCGTCACGAGAAGAACTTTTGGCTGGCTTGCTCCCAAAACAAGTCGTGTTGCAAATGTATCGTTGTTTTGCAGACGCACTTGCTTCGGAGTTTGGAGCACGTATGACGTCTATGGACAACGCAACGAAAAATGCATCAGAAATGATTGGCGATCTGACATTACTTGCAAACCGAGTTCGTCAGGCATCAATCACAACAGAATTAATGGAAATCGTGGGCGGAGCTGAAGCCCTTAAAGGTTAAAGGAGTGACAATGGCAACTGTAGTTACAAATCAAGATAAGGGTAGAGTATCTCAGGTACTAGGACCTGTAGTAGACGTGGAGTTTGAAGGTTTTGATCTTCCTCCTATTTACACAGCACTAAAAACTACGAACAAAGCGATTGATAATGTTGAAAACAATCTCGTACTCGAAGTTGCACAACACTTAGGCGAAGGCCGTGTTCGTTGTATCGCAATGGATTCCACAGACGGAGTTGTTCGTGGACAAGAAGTTCTTAATACTCGTAACCCTATTCAGGTTCCAGTAGGCGAAGAAGTTTTGGGTCGCATCATCAACGTTACAGGCGATCCTGTAGACGAAAAAGGTGCAATTCCTGCAAAAAAATATTACTCCATTCACCGCGATCCCCCTGCTTTCAAAGATCAAAGCACAACAGTTGAAGCACTTTGGACAGGTATCAAAGTTGTAGACTTGCTTGCTCCTTATGCAAAAGGTGGAAAGATTGGTCTCTTCGGTGGTGCGGGTGTAGGAAAAACAGTTTTGATTCAAGAATTGATTCGCAACATTGCTACCGAGCACGGTGGTTACTCTGTGTTCGCGGGTGTCGGTGAACGTACTCGTGAAGGTAACGACTTATGGAGAGAGATGGAAGAATCAGGCGTTATCAAAAAGACTGCGCTTGTTTTCGGTCAGATGAACGAACCCCCTGGAGCACGTGCTCGTGTTGCTCTTTCTGGTTTGAGTGTTGCAGAATATTTCCGTGACGAAAAAAACCAAGACGTACTTTTCTTCGTAGATAACATTTTCCGTTTCACACAAGCGGGATCAGAAGTGTCTGCTCTTTTAGGTCGTATTCCTTCAGCGGTAGGTTACCAACCTACACTTGCAACTGAGATGGGCGCGATGCAAGAGCGTATTACTTCTACGAACAAAGGATCCATCACTTCCGTACAAGCGGTTTACGTTCCTGCGGATGACTATACCGATCCAGCTCCTGCTACAACATTCGCGCACTTGGATGCGACAACTAACTTGTCTCGACCTATTGCGGAATTAGGTATTTACCCTGCGGTAGATCCTTTGGCTTCAACTTCACGTCTCTTAACTCCCGAAGTTGTTGGCGAAGAGCACTACGCTACTGCACGTTCTGTTCAAAAAATCTTGCAACGTTACAAAGAACTTCAAGATATCATCGCGATCTTGGGTATGGACGAACTTTCTGACGAAGATAAACTTACAGTATCTCGCGCACGTAAGGTTCAAAGATTTATGTCTCAGCCCTTCTTCGTAGCTGAACAGTTCACAGGTATGAGCGGTAAATACGTTCAGATTGAAGACACTGTTAAAGGCTTCAAAGAAATTTTGGAAGGTAAACACGACGCACTTCCAGAGCAAGCGTTCCTTTATGTAGGAACTATTGAAGAAGCTGTAGAAAAAGCTAAGAAATTGGCTGGATAATTTTTAATTGGAGAACATATGAAACTTTCTATTCTTACGCCGAGTAAAAAACTTGTAACCGAAGTTGAGAGCACAGAAGTGTTTGCGCCAGGCGTAGAAGGAGAAATTGAAATACTTCCCGAGCACGCAAATTTTCTAACGGAACTTCAAACAGGAGTTGTACGTTGGAAACAAGAGGGTGGAACTTGGGGAGCGGCAGCAATTTCTTACGGCTGGTTAGAAGTTTTTAATAACAAAATTTCTATTCTCGCAGACGTAGGCGAAATCGCCTCTGGTATTAATGAAGAACGTGCTAAAAAAGCCGAAGCTTTGGCATTTAAAAAAGTTACCGAAGGTGGCTTAGACGATGCTGACTATAAAAAACAAGAACTCAAATTGAAGCGCGCAATCAGCCGCATGCAAGCGAGTAAAATTAACTAAAAAGGTAAAATTATGAAGAATATATTTAAAGTACTTTCATTTGCATTTTTATTCACAGCGAGCAGCGCTCAGGCGTTTGAATTTAGAATTGGTCCAAAAATTGGATTAGGCATTGGTACTCCAACAGGGGTAAAAGGAGATGAAACAAAAGTTGCTGTCGCTCCTGTAGTGGGCCTCCTTACGCAGTTTGATTTTGATTCATTCGGAATTGATGCCGGCGTTAACTACCGTTACAACATTTTTGGTTTTGCAGAAAAAGTAGACAATGATGCTGACGGAACTAAAGATACAAACACAGCAGCCATTGGTTACAGCTCAATTGAGATTCCTGTGACTGCTTATTATAAGCTAAACGTGGGAACAGGCTTCTTTAAGTTTGGTGGTGGAGCGGGCTTAGATTTAGGATTTGGAAAAGTTAAGCTTGGTTATGATGAAGACAACTCAAATTCTGCAGATGTAGATACAAGTAGCTCAGTTTCTTTTTCTGATGCAGGATTAAAGCAGATCGACTTATATCTTATAGCAGCTCTTGGATACGAATTTGCGTTTGATAGCTTTGCGCTTTCAATTGATCTTCAGCCTAAGTATGGTTTGATCAATAAAGCAAAAAACACCACAATCGATTACGGAAGATGGAATACGCTATGGTTTGACCTAGGCGTTGGCTTCTTGTTCTAAGAAAAAAAGCTAAAAATAATTCAAGTAGTTATTCATTAACCCCAGACTCTACTTCTATTGAAGTGTGTTTGGGGTTTTTTGTTTTCTATTTCTTAGGTGTTACAACGCGCAAGAAACCACTTTAAAAGATTCTCGAGTGCATTATGTGCCGCCATTGAATGATTATCGAAATCAGTTTTTTTACACGGGCTTGCCTCAAGTTGAGTTCCATCTGGAATTCTGTATTTGTTACAGAGTAGCAAGGCCCCATCGTGGGTCATCTCAGGATGAAACTGCAATGCTAGCACTTGATTATTCCATATATAACCTTGGCACTCGTTGGGTGCAGAACCTGAAAAAAGCAATTCAGCGCCATCGGGAAGAGTAAAATTATCAAAGTGCCATTGGAAAAAATTTAAAGATTCTTCTTTAAGCCCAAGAGACTCCGCTCTTTTAGAAATTTGAATGGGATACCATCCCACTTCAGGAGAGGGAGACTTTTTTACTTTTGCTCCAAGTATTTGTGAAAGTACTTGCCCACCTAAACAAATTCCAAGCGCAGGTGATTTTGTGTCTAAGCAGGCTTTTACGTAAGCGATTTCTTTTTCAAGCCAAGGATGTTCTTCAACATCGTAAACGCTTTGTGGCCCTCCGAGCAAAAGCACGGGCCCTGCGACGGAAGGCTCTTTCCATCCCAGTGCATGAAGCGAAGGAACGAAGGTACAAATTTCTACCTCTACATTGTGTCTTTTGAATTGTTCAAATAATGCGTAGGGACGCACAATACTTGAGTGCTGAAGTATTGTGACCGTGGTTTTTTTCATGAGCGTTAAGTTTAGTTATAGCGGGAATGCGCATGGCCCCAAAGGGGTATTTTTTTGGCATGAAATTCGCTAGGTTTGAAGAAGTCTTGGCAAGACAGCAAGGCATCTTAGACCTAAAAGAAAGACGAACGATGGCTAAAGCAAAAACTCATTTTATTTGTCAGGAGTGTGGGGCAGACAGCCCTCAGTGGAGCGGAAAGTGTTTTGAATGTAACGCTTGGAATACTTTGGTTGAGTTTAAAGAGTCTAAAGCCAAGGGAAATTCAAAAGCAGCACCAACATCACTTGCACAAAGTGAAGTGAAAACACTTAACCTTTATGCCAACCAAGAACAACAAAACCGCATAAGCTCAGGATTTTCAGAAGTGGATAGAGTATTGGGCGGCGGCTTTTTGCAAAACTCAATTTTGCTTTTGGGTGGAATTCCTGGCATTGGAAAATCGACTCTTTTATTACAGGTCGCAGGAAAACTTGCGAGTTCGCGTAAGTGTTTAATCGTAAGTGGCGAGGAGTCGGGAATTCAGGTTGCCGAACGTGCTAAGAGATTGGGTCTCTCTTTAGAAGAGATTCAGTTTTTATCTACCAATGATTTAGACTTAGTTTTTCAACAACTTCAGAGCGAAAAACCAGAATTTTTAATAGTCGATAGTGTGCAAACACTTGCAAGTGGTGCACTTGAATCAAGCGCAGGAACTGTGAGCCAGATTCGTGAAGTCACGCAACGACTTATGGAATACGCAAAGTCTAATAACTGCATTGTGGTTCTCGTGGGACACGTAACAAAAGAAGGCACATTAGCGGGGCCAAAACTTTTAGAGCACATGGTAGATGCTGTGTTTTACTTTGAAAATTTAAACGAAGGCGCTTTGAGGCTCTTGCGCACACAAAAAAATCGCTTTGGTTCTGCCAATGAATCGGCTGTTTTTGAAATGAACGAAGAGGGCTTGGTGGAAGTTCTAAATCCATCCGCGCAGTTTTTGGCAGAGAGGCAAAGTGATGCTTCGGGAACTTCTGTGGCAGCACTCGTAGATGGGACACGTTGCTTTTTAGTAGAAGTACAGGCATTGGTGCAAAAATGTTTTCATGGATTTCCGCGTAGAACTTTTCAGGGAATTGATCAAAATAGAGTGGCACTTTTAATGGCTGTTCTTGAAAAATATGGAATTGATTTTTCTAACTACGATGTTTACGTAAAAGTTGCGGCAGGAGCGCGTATAGATGAAGCCGCAGCGGATTTAGCAGTTGCTGCTGCTTTGGCGTCGGCTCGCTTAGATAAAGCATTGCCTAAAGATTTGCTTTTAATTGGAGAATTGAGTCTAACGGGCGGCGTGCGATCCGCTCAACATATAGATATTCGCATTCAAGAAGCTTCGCGTATGGGATTTAAACATTTTGTCATTTCAGAGCAGGCAAGAACGAGTCTATCAGCAGGAGAGAAATTAAAAATTAAGAGAATTAAAAATATCGCTCAGCTTAAAGAGTTGCTTTGGAGCCGAGCTCTTCCAGAACAAAACGTTAACTTGCGTTAGTTGTTAACCCGAGTTTAGTCGGAGCAAACACGAGTAACGCTTTTTAAAATTTGCAGCTTTGTCTTTTGGAGCAATTGTAATTTTTCTATTCTCCCAGCTTTGTCTTAAAACTCCATCAAAAACAAAATAGCTTAGTCCAGCAGCGGCAATCGGAAATGCAATCCATTTAAATGCAACGTAGTTTGTGGCCAAAGCACCAATTGTTGTGCAAGTAACAAAAAGAGAAACAGCAGAACTCCATTTGTAAATAAACTCAGCTTGCTCGGTATATGAAAGCTTTGAGGTTCGTGAAAAGTTGTTTACAGCCCAGTGAGGAATCCCCTCTGAAAATAAATCTAAGAGTGAGGCCTTAATAACAAAACCCCAAAATGCCCAATCTACAACTTTTCCTGCAGTGGCAAAGGTTTCATCAAAAGGCGAGCCTCCCTTAAAAACTGAAGTTATCCAAATGTGCTGAAAGTCGTAAATAGCCCACTCCGCAGCAAAGAGCATAAGAGTGAAAAAACTAACCATGAGTTTTTTGGGGAAAGATTTGTGAGGAGGGAGGGTGTCGTTCTCAGTTTTTTCTAGATCTATTGCAAACTGAGATATTCGATTTTCTAGCCCAAGTTTTTTAAAAAACTTTTCTGTAGTTTTGAAGAAATTATCCGTGGTGTTGTATATAAATCGGTTGATTTGTAAGAGGTAGCGTTGTCCAAGCCAGCATTCCCATGCAAGAGCAAAGCCCACGAGCCAATGTGCAATGTGTGGCAAATCTTCTCCTAAATAACTTATGAGAGTAAAGGCCCCTAAAGAAGAAATAAAATGAATGGCGGCAATATGCTTGCTGCTTTTTTTCACCATATCAGAGCGCTCTTGCTTATAAGTTGCTAACTCTTCTTTGAGCTCTGAGGACATTCCTTCGGGTAACTCCCGCACTCTCTCATCTGCAAGAATGAGCCTTGCAATTTCATCGGGATTTTCGGGTTTTTCGCTTAAATTTAAGAAAAGAACTTTTTGATCGCTCGGAATTTCTCCAAGAACTTTAAGGACATTGCCTTCTGCCAGGTCTTCTGCGCTTTCAATAAGGGTGAGTTTTAGGTGTCCCTCTCCACCGTCCCAGTTTTCAAGAACGTCGGGAGGTTTTTGTCCAATCTCGCTCTCGAAGCGAAACTCTCTTTGATTTTGGTTTTGGGCCTGGGCAAGCGATGCGAATGAAAAATAAAGAGTAAAAAAAGTATAAAGAATTCTTCGCACCAATTCTTGTCTGTTCCTCCTATCCAAAAGGAAAGATGTGTTTACATGTTTTTATTTTCGGATGCAAAGAAAAAGGGGCCTTACAATTTCTGAAAGAGTTTTGGATCAGCTTCAATAAAAGTTTTCTTGTGACGGATAGGATCTACAAAGTTTAACTTCCAAGAAAGAAGTTCAATTCGTCCCGAATTAGAAGTGTCTCCATAAAGGTTATCTCCTACCAAGGGAGCTTCGTAACTGGCAAAAAAAGCGCGAATCTGATGCCGCCTGCCACTTAGGAGTTGCACTTGATACAGATTTCCTTGCATCGGGCAGTTGGGATTTTCAAGCACGGCCTTTTCTACAATGTGCTCCGCTTCAAGAACGGAGTGATAGGCTCTAAAGACTCCTCGCTCTTCTTCGTAGCGGGTAACTTTTGAGGATCTGTAGCGCGATCCAATAAAGCCCCTGTAGTGACCTGTAGGGACTTCTTTTGTAGAGCCGGCCAGATAGATCTTTTCGGTCGAGTTCGTGCTTGAGGCGCCATCCTTGAAGAGAAAATGGTATTGCTGCCAAGCTTCTTCGGTAGCGAGCAATAAAATTCCTTGAGTTTCATAATCCAGACGGTGAACTGGCTTCAAAG
>CAZIFW010000078.1:0-10704 GCA_964538275.1 uncultured Bacteriovoracaceae bacterium | reverse complement strand
CCTTAAAGAGCTTTTTCTGTAGAAGAACATTCCATGTAAAAGATTGAAGTCTCTCTGGAAGATCATCTTTGAGTGGCTCTTTTTTTACCGCACCCAGAATTTTAATAAGCTTTATGAAGCCTTTAGTGGCAGATGCCCCTGCAATCAGCATACAAGCGATAGTGAAAAAGAATCTAAAGTCGAATGTTAAAACTATATTTGAGTTTATTGCATCTTGCATTTGTCTCTCCTGACCTCTGGTCCTAGGATAAAAGCCTAGCATGGCCCCTTTGGCTTTTGAATTCTTCTTTCGACTCCTTTGGGGGTGGAACTTTTATTTAATCTTCATCTCTCGCGAAGAGAGCAGTGAAGCCTTCCTTAAGGTCTCCGCTCGCTTTTCTTTGGGCTTTGCTCTTACGGCTCTTATTGCGGGTGGATATTCAGGCATGGCGGGAATGGAATTACTGCCTGTGGCTTTGGTTATGCTCTCGTCTTTGGCTTACCTGTCTCGGAGCTTTCTTTCATTTCGAATTGTGTCTGTGGGAATAATACTTTTTACTCCTCTTTTGGTTTGGCCAGAAAGAGGCGTTCTATTTACTCTCAACATGGTACTTTCCTCTTTTGCTTTGGGTGGAGCTTTTATGGGGCAATTCTTAGGTCATTGGTATTTAAACGTTCCCAATATTCACATTCGAGAGTTTAAGCGCATTTCAAATTTTAGTTTTGCTTCTCTCATTGTTCGCACACTTTGGGTTTTGGGCTTTGTACTTTTATTTAAAGAAAACCAGCAAGAGTTGGCGAGTGGTGAGTTTTTTGCACTTAAGGGTGATTACTGGAATGGGCTTGGGGCATTTGGAGCCCTTTTGTTTGCTTCAAGGATTTTATGGGGGCTTGTGGCTCCACTGGTCTTGAGTTGGATGGCAAAACAAACGGTTGATATGCGATCTACTCAAAGTGCTACAGGTATTTTTTATGCCAATTCTGTGTTGATGTTATTAGGCGAGCTTTGCGCGCTTTATTTGGAGAAGGAACTTAAATGGCCCATCTAGAAGAAACATTACTCTCTAAACGCTATCGTGGTTTTTGTCGTGTGGACTGGGTTGGGGGCACAACCGACATGTGGCCGCTCTATTGCCACATGGGTTATGCACGTGTGATCAACATGGCGACCTCTATCACCATGAATGTTGAGATAACGCTGGATAAAAATGCAAAGTTTTCGCTCAGTATTTTGAGCAATGATCTTTCAAAAAAATCAAAACACAATAATCTTCAACTTTTAAACAAAGATCTTTCTAAAAGTACTCAGCAAAATCCTTTGCGCTGGGTTCAGCGAGTTGTAGTGCGTGCCATGGAAATTGCAAAAGTTGATAGCGGAGCTTGGAGTATTGTCACAGAAAGTGATGCACCTCCGGGATCGGGTCTTGGGGGGTCTTCGGTATTGGGAGTCACTCTAGCAAAAGCCGTTTTTGATTTTGCAGGATACAAAATGGATCCCTGGGATTTACACCGCATGGTGTATTCTCTAGAGGCCGCAGAAATTGAAAAACCTGCTGGGGAACAAGATTATGTTCCCGCTTTATTTGGCGGACTCTTAAGTTTTCATTTAGATGCGCACAGCAAAGTTGTGACTCACTATCCAAATGAAATTGGCGAAGAGCTCGCAAATCGCTCAGCTCTTATTCATACAGGTAAGCCGCATCATTCCGGAATAAATAACTGGGATGTATTCAAAAAATATCATGAAGGAAATAAGTCCGTTCAGTCTGCGCTTAAGGGAGTAAGAGATCTTTCGGAAGAAATGCACTCTTATCTTTTGAAGGGAAATATTGAGGCCTTTGTTAAGGCCATTAACAAAGAATGGGCTTTTAGAAAAAAACTTTCTAAAACTTTTGATGCGCCTGTATTGCAGCAGGCGTGGGCCTTTGCCAAAAAACACGGCGCAGTTGCACGCAAAGCGTGTGGCGCGGGTGGGGGTGGTTCTTTGCTGGTAGTGTTTAAAAACTCTCAGCAGAGGGACGATGCTCTCTTGGTGAAGCCACCCAAAAACTGGCTGTGGCTCCCTCTCGTTTTAGAGCGAGAAGGCCTTTATAAAAGTTGATTGTTAACATTAGGTTAAGGCACCAGAATTGCAGCAATATCCTTAAGGGGATATGAAAAAACAACCGCAACAGCTTTTAGCGAAGAAGGGGCTTTCTAAGGCCACTTTTGCGTTGTTGATCTTTTCTACACCCGCATATATTCCTAACATTCATGCCTCTGTGCTTGTTGCCTCTATAAAACCTTTTATTCAAGTTGGTGAAAGTATTCTGAGTGGTAAGGGAGCTTCTGTTGTTGGGACAGAAGACACTGCAAGCATGATGATGTGGCAAGCGCTTGGATATGAGAGCGCTGAAAAAATGATACAAGTGGCGAAGGAAAAACATCAAGAATACGCAGCGCTTTTAGAGCGATTAGCAGAACAATCTGCAAGTATTGAAAATATTGAAGCTCTTCCTGAAGGTTTTGTAGCTCCTAAAGGGAGTGTGAATAATGGTAAGTTCATTCCAACTAAAGCTTCAAATATTGCAAGCTCTAGTAGCCCCTCTCAAGGAGTGGGACTTTTTAAAGAACTTCCAACTTTACCAAACCTTCCTAATATGGCGTTAGCGCAAGCTGCTGTAGATTCCCCTACTGGAGCGAGCGATAAAATCGTTCCTTGTAAGCCGGGGTCAAATTGCGGAAAATTAAAAGCACTTTCTAAGTCTGTAGCAGAAGAATCTGAAGTTACTTTTAATGGATCAGATTACAAGAGTAATTCAAGCTCTGATGGAGCAAGTACGGTTCAAACTTCTAAAGGAGAAACAAAATCCTTTGCAAAAAAATTTAATGAGGGCTTCGGACACTCCGAATCGCAAAGATTAGATTTAGCATCCACTGCTTCGGCAGATCCTATTTTAGTAACTAATGAAAACACTAATGAATCTACAGTTGGAGATAACGTTATTAGTGGTTTCAATGTAAATCCAACGCCGCAACAGCTTACTGATTCAAATATCTTCGAACAAATGCCTGAAGGTTGGTTGATTCATGAAGATGCTGACACGGGCATTCAGGTTCGTGGTGCTTTAGATAAAAAATATATTGAGACAAAAGATGGAAAAAAACATCCTGATAATTTTCTTCAAGTTGCAGTTAAAAAAGACGTTCCTTCTTTAGGTTTAAAAGCTGGCCAAATTTTTACTTTCGAAAAATGTTCTATTGGTTGCTACGATGAGCACTACAATATGTTTGCTGAAAAACTTAAAGAAATTCAGAGTGGTGCACCTAGGGTAGCTGTGAGCATTCCGGGTTTTGTAGAGGCAATGACTCGTCTGAAAGATAAAGATGAACGCACTAAAATTATAAATGAAAGTAACACTAACTTAAGGTTTTTCAAGACCGCATTGCTGGGATTGGGAACGTCCTTTCCTGTTGCAAAGGGACAAAGGGTAAAAGATCAGATTTCAAGATTTTACTCTGGAGATGAAAATACTAGAAAAAGAATGGCGGCATACTTTAGAAGCCGAGTTAAAGAAATTTTGCAAAATTAACCCTTGGGCTTCACAAAAGGATTCTTCTTAATTTCCTCTTCAACTGTCGTAAAAGCCCCATGGCCCGGAATAATTAAATAATCATCTTCTAGGGTATAGATAGATTTCTGAATGCTGTTTTGAAGTTGCTCGAAGTTCCCTCCCCAGAGATCTGTGCGACCTACGCTTCTTCTAAAGAGAGTATCTCCTGTAAACAGAGCCTTAGGCCCTCTATGCTTGGATTGAAAGAACTCTTTGGGTGCTTCGAAGTCACATTCGGCTTCTATTTTTAAACATGCCGATCCTGGAGTGTGACCCGGAGTTTTAAAAGAAATAAGCTCGGGATAAATGATCGTGCTTTGTCTCACGAGTAAGTCCGTGGGCTGGGTCACTTCAAAAGACTTCATTCCAATCATTTGAGCTTGCACGTCTACGTTTTGGTAAAGCCACATGTCTTCTTGGTATAAAAAGATTCGAGGGGCTGGGGCCTCCTTTTTTAAATTCCAAGGGGTGCACATTTCTAAAAGTTTTTGAGTTCCACCAATATGATCCAGGTGCGCATGAGTGTGCCATAGGGCTACAACTTTAGAATCAGAAGCTTTAATGCAATCAAATATCATCTGCGCTTCATCTCCAGGATCAACCACGACAGCAGAGCGACTTTCGCTATGAAAAATGATAGAGCAATTACATTGCAAGAGCCCAACAGGAAAGGTTACGATTTCAAAACGAGACATGTTCAAACAATATCCGCTTTCAGAGCTTCTTCAAACGATTAAAAAAGACGTTACTCCGCAACATGCTTTTGTTTTTGATTGCGATGGAACGTTGATTAACGGAGACGTTTCATCATTAACCGGTTGGCAGCTTATGAAAGCTGGAATGGTGGATATGGAACTTATTCCTCCACAATATCGTAACCCGTCTTTTTATTTAGAGATGAGTCTTTCTGACTATGAACGTATAAGAAGCGAAATACAAACTCTTCATGGAGCTACATACTCTTTTGAATGGGAGCTTTCTATTCAGTCAGGCCTCCCTCATCAACTTGTTGTTGACTATGCACATCAAGGGATTGATCACGGCTTTAAAAATTCATGGGTGAGCTTTACTCCAGTTTTGCCTAATGTTTTGAAGGATTTTTTATCTCAATCATGGGTCGTGAGCGGCTCTTCTTACCCAACAGTTTCGGCACTCGCAGCTAAGTTAGGTCTAGGTCATGAACGTGTTCTTGCGACTCGTCTTGAGTTAGTGGATGGAATTTACCAAAAGAGTTTTTCTCCTCCAGGTTTTGTTTGGGAGAAAAATAAAGTTGTTGCTCTACAAAACGCGGGCATTGACGCTCCTTATTTTGTCGCTGGAGATACTTATGGCGACTGGCATATGATGCAAGCGGCGACTCATTGGGTATGGTGTGTTTTAACTTCAAAGGGGCATTTTTCCAGCCAATATCGCAAATTCTTGAGCGAGAAACTTCCCTTTGGTCAAGCAATTCCTTCTGAAGCGGGATTTTATGTAACAGAGTGGCAGCGAAAACATTGGGTTTTTGAAGTTCTCTAGTTTTCAGTGCCAACTAAATCCTCCTATATGAATATTCATTTAAATAATTAATTCTATGTTGCTAGACGTCTTTGCTCTTTCTATTTTGGTACACACTTTTAGAATAAATATATGCAGACTTATTTGAACTTACTAAAACACGTTCTTGAGAATGGAACTCAAAAAACTGACCGTACAGGCACGGGGACCCTTTCTGTTTTTGGGTATCAATCGCGTTACGATCTTTCTAAGGGCTTTCCACTTTTAACCACTAAAAAAGTTCATTTTAAATCTGTAGCCCATGAGCTTTTATGGTTCATCAAAGGGTCTACGAATACTCAGTATTTAAAAGAAAATGGGGTAAGTATTTGGGATGAGTGGGCTGACGAAAATGGAAATCTGGGTCCTGTTTATGGAGCACAGTGGAGATCTTGGCCTTCACACAAAGGCGGAGAAATAGATCAGCTTCTTAAATTAGAAGAAAATTTAAAAAAAGATCCCGACTCTAGAAGGCACATCATTAGCGCATGGAACGTAGCTTGTTTGGAGGATATGCACTTGCCTCCTTGCCATGCGTTCTTTCAGTTTTATGTGGCGAATGGAAAATTGAGTTGTCAGCTTTATCAGCGCAGTGCGGATATTTTTTTAGGAGTTCCTTTTAACATTGCTAGCTATGCACTCATGGTTCACATGTTGGCGCAAACCTGTGGCTATCAAGTGGGTGAGTTTATTCACACTCTTGGAGATGCGCACTTATATTCCAACCACATAGAGCAAGCTAAATTGCAGCTCACACGTACACCCGGTGTTTTGCCTCGCTTACGATTAAATCCTGCAGTGAAATCTGTAGTGGATTTTAAATTTGAAGATTTTGAAGTTCTTGAATACAACCCGCAATCAGCTATTAAAGCTCCGATTGCTATTTAATTTGGAGGTGTTATGTTTTCAGCAATCGTAGCGATGACTCGTGACGGAAAAGTCATGGGTAAAGACAATGCTTTGCCTTGGCATCTTCCTGGGGATTTAAAATTTTTTAAGACAACAACTCTTGGCCAAAGAATACTTATGGGTAGAAAAACTTATGAGTCTATTGGTTCTAAGGCTTTACCTAAAAGAGAAAACTGGGTACTGAGCACTAAGGCTCCTGAAGTTGAGAGTGATGTCTCTTTTTTTCATTCTAAAGAAGATATTCTTCGTCAGATGAAAAGATCCGGAGATGGGGTCAAAACTTTTGTTATTGGTGGCGCCCAGCTTTTTGAATCTTTCTGGCCTGAAATAGAAGAAATATTTGTCACTTGGATAGATGAGCCTTTTGACGGTGATATTAAATTCCCTAATATTTCTTGGGACGACTTTCATTGTCTTTCTGAGCGTCGGGAAATTGAACCTTTCTCTCATAGTTTTTGTCACTACGTGAGAAAGAGTTGACGCGACACCTACTCATTTCTTTTGCACAATAGAGGTGGGGAGTTGCTCATTCTTGAATGAGTAATAGGTGTTTTGAGAAAATTAATTCTTTTGATTGGAACGACGGTTTTCTATTCTTTTTTAGAGGCAGGCGAAATTAACTTTGCGGGTATTTTCGATTCTTTTGGCGGAAATAAAATCACTCAGCAACGAGAACTTGAAAGTCGACTTGAAAACGATATTAACAATTTTAGATCCGTCCATTCCTCTCGTGTCATGATTCCTGTTGCAGAGGGTTCTAGAGTTGAGAGTGTATGGGGATCAAATGAAGCTCGGGTTTTATCGGTCGAAGTTATTTTAAAATTAAAAAAACGTCGTCGCCTTTCCCAGGATGAATACAAGAGTATTTATAATTTAGTTTCTTCCTCTTTAGGTAATAAGAATCAAGTGATTCAACCTATCGTGCGTGATGAAGAAGGTTATGAATGGAACGAGGAAAACGCCGATACAAAAGAATTTTTTAAAGCCGCAGCCCTAGAGCATGAAATTAGGGATCGCTTAAATGCTCCATGGGCAAAAGAAATTTCTTGGACACAAGTGCATGTTTCAGAAAAAGATGCCTCATGTAAAATCACCGGAAATTATTTAAATGCTAATTCTGAACCCAAAATGGAAATTCGCAGAGATGTTATGAGCGTACTGGGAACTTTGTGTTCAAGTGCTCGTTTAACTGTAAATCCTGCAGGAACTTATCTAAAAGCTACGAGTCCTTGGCTGCTCTGGCTAGAGCGAGCTGCTTATGTCTTTTTTGGGTTTTCTATTTGGGGGCTTTGTTTTTCAAGTCTCAAGATGTGGAAACGCTCACGTGTACAGGTCATACATAAGAATAATACAGAAGCAGAAGATGCCATTATATTGACACAAATGGTAGAGCGCAGCCCAGATCAAGCTGCCAAGTGGATGGTGAGGGCTTTACTCTCAGAATCTCAGTCAAAAGACGAAGAAAAGAAAGAGCCTCAAATTTTTGACCAAAGTCCTTAGCTACTTTCCCTGACAATGAATAGAGGATCAGGGATGAATACAAGCGTAATATTATTAATCATAGCGTTTCCACTTCTTTTACTAGCAACTTCATTTACGCGCGTTTTTATAATTCTAACTTTCATTAAAAAGGGATTGGGAGAAGTTGGTTTGCCTTCCGGCCAAATTGTTTTTGGACTCTCTTTGCTTTTTTCTATAATGATCATGAGAGATCCTTTTCAAAAAATCTACGATGCTTCAATCATTCCATTCTTAGATGGAAAAAAAACAGCAAGTCAGGTGTTAAAAGATTCTGAAGCCCCTCTGCGGGGATTTATGTCTGTTCAAGTGTCGCAAAGTGATTTGGATTTTGTAACAAAGTACAATCAGAGCTCAAATAAAGAAGATTCTTTTATTACTCTTTTAGGTGCTTTTGCATTGAGTGAATTAAAAAAAGGACTCTTTATCGGGTTTCTTATTTGGATTCCATTTTTAATTATTGATTTATTTACTTCAGTTTTTACAACCACTGCTGGTTTACAACATTTGAATCCTGCCTTGCTGGCTTTGCCATTAAAGGTTCTGCTTTTTCTTGCGTTAGATGGATGGAAATTACTCTTTGGAACCATAGCTGAAAGTTACTGGGTGAGGTAGAGCTTATGATATATAAAAACTTGAATGACATTGCTCAGGCTACTTTTGAAATAACTCAAGGGGCAATTTTACCTCTCTTGGGAGTTTGTTTGGCAGTTTCTATTGTCTTCTTTGTTATTCAGATAGCACTTTCATTTCAGGATTTAAATTTTCAATTTCTAGTTCGATTGGTTTTGTTGATTTTGGTCTGTGTTTTTATGGCAAAAGGAGTTTCCGATAAGTTCGTTGCTTTTACTAAAAGCATCTACGAATCGGCACCTACATTGGTGAGATAATCTATGGAGTCACTAAGTGTGGTTTTACTCTTCAAAGCTTTTTTAAGAGTAGCTCCGACTTTTTTATTTTTAAAGACTCCACTCAATATACCTCTTTTATTTAAACTGCTTTTTTCACTTCCACTTTCTCTAATTTTATCGCAAAGACTTGCAGAAAATTATGTGAATGTGATGGATGCCAATGTTGCTTTTGCTGATTTATTGATCGGCGTTAGTGTAGGTATTTTTATTACGTTGTTTTTTTCTGCAGCTATGAAGGTTTCAACGTTTTTCATTAATGAGGAAGATTCTTCTGAAGAGAGTGAGAACCCATGGAGACAGATAGTAGATTCATTTCTCTTTATTTTCATTATTATGGCTTTTATGGCTCTAAAGCTTGAGAAAAATCTTATAGAGGTCTTAGCCATTGAACAAATTCCAACAAATCGATTAAAAGACCCTTCACTGTGGCTAACGTTTTTAACAGATGTGTCTTGGCTTGCGTTGAAAGTTTCTAGCTTTGGACTTTTGTTTTCTTTAACGAAATCACTTTTTGAAGAAATATACAGACGGCTAGGTGGAGAATCTATGCGGATTGTATTTTCAGTTTGCACTTGGTTGACGCTTTTGATTATGAGTCCTTTTTTAATTCCTAGCTTTGCAAGTTTTATTTCGGGTGAGCTTTCTGATTTTTGGAAAAAATGGTTAGGAGCAGCTACATGAAATTAAAGTATTTTAAACCACACTCTTTAACTTACATATTAAGCATCATCTTAGGCCTCATGATGTTTCTGGTCGTAATCGTTTCGTTCCTTAGGTTTGCCAAAGGAAATATTTTAGTAGCAGTGTGCATGGCCTTTGTTTCTACTTTGCTCTTAGGTGTTTTCTTAAGTTGGGTTGATGTACAGAATCCCAAAGAGAAAGATGAAGATAAAAATAAATCGAGATATTTTGCTAGGAGGCAATTGTGATTAAAAGAGGTGCGCGTACTGTTGGTAGAGTTATTGGTCAGTTGAGCTCAAGTGATACTTTCTTATCATTGGCAGTAGTTGGCCTACTGGTGATGATGTTAGTGCCACTCACTCCTTTTATGCTCGATTTCTTTTTGGCCGTATCCATTGCGGCTTCACTCGGTATTCTGCTCATGGCAGTATATAACAAACACTCCTCTGATTTTAGTATTTTTCCTACGGCACTTTTGTTAGTTACTCTTTTTAGACTTTCTCTTAACGTAGCTTCTACGCGTTTAATCTTAACCAATGGCAAAAATGGGGAAAAGGCAGCAGGTGAGCTCATTGCTGCGTTTGGTGACATTGTTATTCACGGAAATACTTTTGTAGGTATTTTGGTTTTTATCATTCTTAACGTTATCAATTTTATTGTGATTACAAAGGGTGCTGGACGTATTTCAGAAGTTTCAGCACGATTTATGTTGGATTCTCTTCCTGGAAAACAGATATCCATTGATGCAGATTTAAAATCAGGAGCTATAACTCCCGAAGAAGCTCAAGGTAAGAGAGCTGAAATTGATCAACAAGCAGATTTTTATGGAGCGATGGATGGAGCCTCTAAGTTTGTTAAAGGTGATGCAATTGCTGGATTAGTCATTACGGGAATTAATATTCTAGGCGGTCTTTTTGTAGGTATTAGCCAAGAGAGTATGAGTTTTGCTGATGCCGTAAAAACCTACACTCTTTTAACCGTAGGCGACGGCTTAGTCGCTCAATTCCCTGCTCTCATTGTTTCTACTGCTGCAGGTATTGTCGTTACTAAAGCGAGTTCTTCTAAGCGTGCTTTAGGCGAAGATTTTGCAATTCAAATTATAGCTAATCCTAAAGTATTCTTTTTGCTCTCAGCGATACTCTTTGTACTTGGAGTATTTCTCAGTGGAGCTTCGGCAGCTTTTTGGACTCTTTCTCTTTTGACAGGACTATTAGGTTATTGGTGTACGCGTCAGGCCGCTAAAATAAAAAGCACAGAAGTAAAAAAGGATTATGCTCAAGTGGGTGAGGCCAGCTTTACGGTTTATGTGGGATTAGGCTTAGCTCATCAACTTGCACAAGATTCAAATTTACAACTCGATTTGGATCGCTTTGTAGGTGAAATGAAAGATAAAAAATTTGCTAAGGTACCCAAGATTTCGATTTGCGATTCTTCAGATATGGGACTTTTTCAATACAGTTTTGAAGCTCCAACAGGTGAAGAAATATTTTCCTCAAAACTTAAAGAGCGGGAATATTATTTAATTGGAAATGACCAGATGTTGGATCTGGAACCTAGCTTAGTTGTAGATACTTTGT
>CAZIFW010000077.1:0-11222 GCA_964538275.1 uncultured Bacteriovoracaceae bacterium | reverse complement strand
GAGATCAAATAATTTCTGCCTTTGAAGAAATCGAAGGCGGTGAAAAATTTCAGCGCACTGCTTGGAATTATGAAAAGGGCCACGGAGGCGGTGAGATGAGCGTGCTTCGAGGTAAGGTTTTTGAAAAAGCGGCTGTGAATTGGTCGGGTGTGGGTGGCGATAAGTTTCCAATGAATGATTCAAGCGGAGCTTTTTTTGCAACAGGCGTGAGTCTCATCACACACATGAGCAATCCAAAAGTTCCTACGGTGCACATGAATGTGCGCTTTATTGAAACCGAAAAAGAAAGTTGGTTAGGGGGCGGATACGACTTAACCCCGATGGGCTTTCCAGTTGATGAAGATACTCAGCATTTTCATGAAGTCGCAAAAAAAGCTTTAGACCCGCATTCTCTTGAACTTTATCCAAGGTTCAGTCAATGGGCTCGTGAATATTTTTACATTCCACATCGCAAACGAGAACGGGGAGTGGGCGGAATTTTTTTCGATCATTATAAAACAGATAGTTTGGAAAAAGATGCAGCTATGTGGAAAAGTGTGGGTGAGAGTTTTTTACCCGCCTATTTACCCATCGTTAAACGCCACCTTAAAGATTCTTTCACGGATGCAGATAGAGAAAAACAATTAGAATATCGAGCACATTACGCAGAGTTTAATTTGCTCTATGACCGCGGAACAAAATTCGGTTTTCAGTCGGGTGGCAATCACGAAGCGATTCTGTGTTCAATGCCACCACTTTGTAGTTGGTAGCAGAAGTTGCTAAACATCTTGTTCCTGTAAAAGCTTAATTGATCTTAATAATTTAGACAGAGATATCTTTTTGTTGCGTCTCGCAATATTTTCGCACTTACCTAAAAAAAGGAGGTGTGGGGTGCAACTCACTGACAAACTGTTAAAAAATAAACGTTCTTATTGGTCCACCATGATATGTGCCTGCTCGGTTTTTGCACTGAGCACAATCGCAGATGCGAAGCCTA
This sequence comes from uncultured Bacteriovoracaceae bacterium, assembly GCA_964538275.1. GTDB lineage: Bacteria > Bdellovibrionota > UBA2428 > UBA2428 > UBA2428 > CANIGN01. The sequence continues at coordinate 10,246 of CAZIFW010000077.1, read as the reverse complement.
GATTTTTGAGTGAAATTAAAGATGGCGTCGTAGAAGCTGAATACAATCACGATAAAACTTTTTCTTTTTCAAGAGAAGAAAACGACAAACTTATTAAACGCATTCTTGAAAAACTTCCTATGGCTCAAGGTGCTTCGATCGTTGCGACAAGCCCAAAAGTGAAAGACTCTTTCTATGAAAATGAGACCTACCATTATTCTTCATGGAACGAAAAACGTGTTCATACTGTAGCCGTTAATTTTGCAAGAGCGGATTTAGTGCCCACTATGCACTTTCAAGTAACAGAAAAGTGGAAAGTGTGTGAAGGCTCAGTACAGCATTGCCAACAAGAACTTGAATTGGGAATTTCTGGTCCAAGTCGTACTGTTCGCGATTTAAATGATTTTGGAGCGTTTCCAAAGTCGTTACATGTTTTGAAGGCTGATATTAAGTTTACAAACAATACATCAAGTTTTGGGGCTGACAGTTATGCTTCTAAAGTTGAGTGGGAATTCAATACTCCAGCTATTCAGAATGGAGTCGAAGATTATCTTCGTTACTTCCGTACAAAAGCTAATGCAGAACAAGACAGAATGACTATGACGAACTTGAAGCACTCCATGGCATTGTGGGCCGCGCAAGTTTCTAAAACAGCGTTTTCTAATCTCTAAGGAAAGGTCACGAATAAGATGAAAAGGTGCAATTGGAAATCTTTATTGGCAGGAGCGTGCGTTGTCCTCGCGGCTTCCTGTTCTAAATCAAACAAACAAGAAGAGGCAAATGTCGGTCAAAGCTTCCGCAATGGAGAAGTGATCGTTCAAGCAAAAGATATTGATGCCGTTTTAAATGAAGCATCTGGATTAAAAGCAGAGCCTGTTTGGGTAGAACTCAACATGTATGCTGTTTCTGGAAAATCATTGAACGGCAAAGAAGCTAAGTTTGCAGAAGAAATTGTGAAAAAGGGCTTGGCTGAAGTTGCCGAACCTAACTACATCGTTTCTCTTGCTCAGCAAAATCAGGCAGCGGTGCCTGAGCAGGACAAACCAGTAAGAACTAAAGATCCTCTTTGGTTCGATCTTTGGGGTCTAAACAACGAAGGACAAGACGCTCCTAAAGGAACCGAAGGTAAAGAAGGTGCCGATATGGGTGCAGCGAAAGCATGGAAAATGCTTGCGGCCCAAAAGAAATCAATCGGAAGTAATGAAGTTCTTGTAGCTGTTATGGATACAGGTATTGATTACCTCCACCCAGATTTGAAAGATAACATTTATATCAATCCACATGAGTTTCCTGAAGGAAACAGCACGAACAAAAAAGATGATAAACCTGCTGCTGAGAAAATCTGTGTAGATGCAGAGAAAAAATACTGTTACGCGGACGATGTTTATGGTTGGAACTTCGTAACAAGTAATTTATCTGCTCCTTACGTAGAAAAAATTCTAGGTAAGCCAGATCCCATGGATGGGAATGGTCACGGAACTCACGTTGCTGGAACAATTGGCGCAATGGCGAACAATGGTGAAGGTGTAGTGGGTATTAACCACAAAGTTAAAATGATAGCACTCAAAGTATTGAGTGATGAGGGCTCTGGAAGTACCAGCGATATCATTAGAGCAGTTCGTTACGCAGCTTTGAAAAAAGTTCACGTAGTTAATGCTAGCTTTGGTGGGGGTGGAAAATCTCAGACTTTCTTGGCTGCTCTTGAGCAAGCCGAAAAAGCAGGAGTTCTTTTCGTAGCTGCTGCCGGTAACGACGCGCAGGATTCAGATCAACAAGAAAGTTTCCCCGCTTCCTATGAAGTAGACGGTATTCTCTCTGTTGCTGCTACAGATAACCGCGATCAATTGGCTGAATTTAGTAACTATGGTTACCAAAAGGTGGACATAGCAGCTCCCGGTGTAAACACTGTAAGCACATACCCACGCCAACTTGCTATTAACGAAGGCACTCCAGATAACCCTTACAGAGTATTCTCTGGAACTTCTATGGCAACTCCTCACGTAGTAGGGGCAGCGGCACTTGTACTTTCAGACAAACCAGAGCTTCGCGGAAATCCTAAAGCTCTTAAAAAACTCCTTATGGAAAGTTCTGATTGGAAGCCACAACTTGCGGGTCGTGTAAGATCTGGTGGACGTTTGAACGTAGCACGTGCTCTTGCGGGTGACGTTGTGAACTTCTTAGAAGAGAAACAGTGGCAAGAAGTTGATTACAAGTGGGCTTCGGAATCCGTTCCCGGTTCGCATGTTGATCAATTGCACACCATTACTCACAAAGGTGCTAAAGCTATTCAAGCTCACATCTCTTACAGCATGATGGACTCCATCGACTTAGCGGCTATCTATGATGGCGCTTTCAGACTGGTTTCTTTCATTCCAAGTGATCTAGCGACAATGTTGCACAGAAATATTGATTACTGGACACCCATTGTTTACGGAGAATCTGTAAGTTTACGTTTTGCGAACTCACTTGTGACTCTTACAACAGTTAAAGAAAAGAAAATTGTTACAGACACTGAAATGCTAGAACTCACAGGCGATGTTACTTGTTTCCCTACAGGAAATACTAACGACGACGGTGAAGCGTTGAACGAATGTACAATCATGAACGAACCCACTGATCCTTACGGCAACGACATCAGCGAAGGTTTCGTAGTCGATAAGATTAAAGTTCTTAAATAAGTGGAATGGAGTAAATGAAAATGAAAACGGTGCAAAATAACATATACGCTTTAGGATGCCTCTTACTCCTTGCTTCATGTGGAGATATGAAGACAGTTGTTGAGTCTCCAAAAGTAACAATTGATCCGCCAATTGCTAAGCTCGAAGCTAAGCAAGGTGCTGATCCTTTAGAAGAAAAACAATGGGCGCTGAAAAAGATTTCAGCACCCGAAGCTTGGACTGCAGGTGGAGTAGGCGTGCGTCGTATGCGCGTTGCGATCATCAGCAGTGGTGTGGATTATAACCACGAAGATCTCCAAGCGAACATTGCGTTTAATGATGCAGAGAATACGGGTGGCGATCAGCTCAAGCCTAAACCAACGGATAAAAAAGATAGCGATGGAAATGGCTATGTAGATGACTTGGTAGGTTGGGATGCAGTTGATAACGACGGATTTCCTTTCGACCTTTTAGGCGACGGCACAGCGGCAGCTGGTGTTGTAGGTGCGCTTCATAACAATGGAGTGGGCATTAAAGGTGTTTTGGGTGAAGTTTCAATCATTCCGGTTCGCTACATTGATTCAGCGGGCGCATCTAGCGTAGATAAATTGATTGATTCTCTTCGTTATGTAAACGCGCTTAAGAAAAAAGTAGATGTAGTTTTACTTCAAGTTGCAAACGTTGATTTTACAGAAAACGCGGCTCTGGGCGCAGAAGGATTTTTCCCTGGTGAAGTTGCTGAAAGTTTGTCTCAAGAGCAAATGCTTGCGAAAGAACTCAGCAAATTGGAAGCAGACGACATTCCAGTTATTGCCAACGCAGGAAATCGCCGTACTACAGTTGAAGAGAGCAAGGGCGTAGTTAAAGCACTTGCTTCTAAGAAAAACGTCATTTTGATTACAAGCGTAGATGAGAAAGATGTAAAACCTGAACTTGCTAACTTCAGTCCTAAGACTGTTGTAACGGCAGCTCCAGGTGTAAACATTCTTTCTACTGCACCAGGAAATCAATATGCAGATGCTAAAGGTTCTTTCATAGCTGCCGCACATGTTGCAGCTGCTGTAACTTTAGCTAAAACGCACAGTAACCGTATTAAAACAGATGACCTTAGAAAATTGCTGCTATCGAGTGGGGATGATGTTCAGAATTTAAGTGGGCAAGTTTTGGGATTAAACAGATTGAATGTTGCCAAAGTTGTGTCCGGTATTAAGCAGCCAGCAGACCAGTAGCTCGACGCCACCAAAAATTATTCTTAGGATAAAAGCCAGAAGACACCTTAAGGTCTTCTGGCTTTTACATTTTTAATTAGGATACTTTTGATAAAACAATCGCACTTTCAACATGATGCCCAGCTTTTTCAAGTAAATTTTTGCATAGGCTTAGGGTGGATCCTGTGGTGCAAACATCATCTACAAGACAAATCCGCATTTTTGCTGCCTTTGAGACGGGTACATAATACTGCTCTTTGATTTTTTCTTTTCTCAAAGCGCGATTTAGATTTTTTTGTGCAGAGTAAAGATGATTGGATACAAAAAATTTACGTTTTAAGACAGAAAGCGGCTCTCCTTTGGAGAGCTCTCTGGAAAGATAGCGCGCTATAAACCACGCCAAATCACTTTGTAAAATACTGCGTATGGGGTGAGCGGGGATGGGTACAAAAGCATCTATATTCTTTGTCTTAAGTTCTTGTGACCAGAAAGCACAGAGTTCCTTAATGAGGTTTTTTTGTGAGGGCATAAGTCCATTAAAGGCTGCACTTTTACAGCTATAGATAAAATCTTTCATCTTTGGGCTGTAGTGGCTCATTGCAAAGACTTCCAGTGAGAAATCTATTTCATAACTTAAACTTCTAGGAAGGAGTGATCCTTGAAGTTGCTGTAAGCAATTTTTGCAAAGTTGAGCGCTCAAAAGATTTTGCCAACAGGGACAATTGTTTGCATCAAATTTAGACGTAAACATGCACCAGCCATTCTTTTGAAAAGTTTTTTTGTTCGTTAATAAAACGTTCAAAGAATTCTTTATTTTGAGAATTTAATTCTATTCGTTTGCAATATGCCTCCCATAATTGAGTGAATATTTTTTCTTCTCTAGGACTTAAATCATGTCGAATAGGGAGCGAAGCTATTGAGTTATTTAAAGTCTCAGAAGAAATCTTGGGAATTTCTTCAAGGGGAGATTTTTCTTTTAAAAACAATTTAACACCCATGCGGTCTAAGAGCGGACCGCTGAGTCTGGCAATGTATTTTTGTCTTACGCTCTCTTGGCAACGACAACGGGAGAGATCATTGCCACGTGCGTAGCCACAAGGGCAGGGGTTGGCCGTGAGTATGAGCCAAAAGTCGGCAGGCCAACTGCAAAAACCGGCTTTTGTGTTTTTAACAACTTTTTTCTCGTCCAAGATATTGCGGAGTATTTCGCGACTATCTCTAGCGAGTTCAGGAAATTCATCTAATACCAGAAGGCCTCCGTGCGAGAGTGAAAAAACACCTGGCCGAGGAATCTCGTGACGAGCCACTCCTACAAATTCTGATAAATGCGTACGCGAGTGTGGATTTTGAAAAGGAATTCGTGGAACTTCTTCTTTGCCCGCGAGAGACCAGATGCGATCAATTTCTTCTCGTTGATTTGAAGAGGCTTCTTTGAGGCAACTCAATGCCCACTGGGCTAAATGACTTTTTCCAACTCCGGGAGGACCAATCATGAGTACGGGAAGCTTTGCATCTGCTGCAATTTGTAGCCAAAATTTTTCATAATCTCTTCCTTTGGCTTCTTTGAAAGGAGTTTCGATGTAGCTTTTTTTAATTTTTTCTTCGAGGAGTGGAATTTCTCCGCTCAGTATAAAAGCCCATAATTCCGTAATATTTTTAAAGCGCATAAGCTTTTGTTCTGAATGTTTGAGATGCATTTCAAAATGATGAATGTTGCCCGACAAAGAGAGGGATCCCGTAAAGGAAAAATGACTTATACGTTCGCGCTGATCTGGGTTGAGAGTTTCGGGCCACAATAGAGCAATACTTGCCAGTGCCATGGGGACTTCAAGCAAGGGACTAAATTTTGATAGATCCGAAGGTAGTAAATTCAAAAGTATTTTATCGACAGGCCCCCAAGGAACTAGCTGTGCAACGACAGCTTTAATTTTATCGCGTGAATCTCTGAGGGAGGAACTGAGATTGCCGCTCAGTGAAAGTTGGCTGATTCCTCTTGTCTTAATTCCCTGAACGAGAATTTCTTTTTTCTCAAGACCTTGGTGCTGAAAACTGCTTATTTCTATAAAACTCATCACCCTGCCCATACAAAAACAATGCCAACGCATCTCCCTATAGGGACCCCAAAAGCTTTTCATTTAGGCGTCAGAGACCTTTTCGACATACCTCCGCGACCTTTTTGACAAGGCTTAGCGGGACGCTTTAGTGTTGGAGGCTCGGAGGGTCTATGGGGGAACTTTTATGCTTAGACAAATTCAAAACAATTATTGAACCGTTTAGGATCAAGGTTGTAGAGCCCATTAAAAAAACATCGCGTGCAGAAAGACTAAAGCTCGTAAAAGAAGCGCATCACAATCTTTTCTTACTCAAAAGCGAAGATGTGATGATCGACTTACTCACTGATTCTGGAACCAATGCCATGAGTGCCGAGCAGTGGGCTGGCATTATGCGAGGGGATGAAAGCTATGCGGGAAGTCCTAGCTTTTTGCGTTTCGAAAAAGCTATACAACAAATTACTGGTCACAAAGTTGTAATTCCCACTCACCAGGGTCGCGCTTCTGAGCGAATCATTATTCAAAGTCTTACTGAGCCCGGGCAACTTGTAATTTCAAATACACTTTTTGATACCACTCGCGCCAATGCAGAAGGTGCAGGTTGCCAAGTTCTAGATCTTCCCTGTGCGGAATCCAAAGATACTCAGTCGCCTTTTCCTTTTAAAGGCAACATGAATCTGGCGCTCTTTGAGAGTAAAATTAAAGAGCCCGGAATTAAAGTTGGCCTAGTTGTAATGACTCTCACAAATAATTCTGGAGGCGGCCAACCAGCAGATCCAGAAAACGTGGGAGCTGTTGCACGTCTTTGTAAAGCACACGGAATTCCATTTATGATTGATGGCTGCCGTTTTGCTGAGAATGCGTACCTTATTAAGAAGAGGGACCCAGCTTCGCACAAGTTAACAACTAACGAAATCGCACGCAGACTCTTTGAACTTGCAGATGTGATTTCAGTTTCTGCAAAAAAAGATGGTATTTCTAATATCGGTGGATTTATTTGCACCAAGAATGACACTTGGGCAGATAAAATGCGCAATAACTTAATTCTCACAGAAGGCTTTCCTACCTATGGTGGTCTTGCAGGTAGAGACTTAGAGGCTATCGCCATTGGATTAAACGAAGCATTGGATGAAGATTATCTCGGCTATCGCACGAGTTGTATTGAATACATGTGCGAAGGTTTGCGAAAGTTAGGTGTTCCAGTGGTGGAACCACCCGGCGGCCATGCAATTTATGTAGATGCACGAAAATTTTTAAGTCACATTGAACCTTCAAAGTTACCAGGACAAGCACTCGCTGCTACTCTTTATGAGTTGGGCGGTATTCGTAGCTGCGAAATTGGCAGTGTAATGTTTGGTAAAATAGTGGATGGAGAACTTAAGCCGCACACTTTTGATCTAGTTCGCTTGGCAATTCCACGCCGCGTTTATACACAATCACATTTTGATTATGTACTTGAAGTTTTTCAACGTGTTGTAGAGCGCAAAGAGGAAATTCGTGGAATGAAGTTTAGTCATCGTCCCGCAGTTCTTCCGCATTTTACGTCTCACTTTGAGTGGCTTTAGAAATTTATTGAATGTCGGAAAGGTAGCGGAGGGTAGTCAAAAAGGTCTCTGACGCCTAAATGACAATTCAGAAGAGGAGTGGCCCTCTTCTGAACCTTTTCGACTTTATGGCTTAGCTTCGGCTTCTAAGATTTCTTTCCAAGGAAGTTGCGGCGATGCTTTGAGCACAGCTTTCAAGTGTTTTCCGGTAAGAGAATTTTTAACTTTCACAATCTCTTCAGGAGTGCCTTCGGCTACGATTTCGCCACCGTGTTTGCCGCCACCAGGGCCAAAATCTAAAACCCAGTCGGCAGTTTTAATAAGCTCTAAGTTGTGTTCAATCACGCAAACAGTGTTTCCGTTTTCAACAAGGTGATGCAAAACCCGGTGAAGTGTTTTGATGTCTTTCATGTGCAAGCCCGTTGTGGGTTCATCTAAAACGTAGAATAAGTTCGAGCGATCTGCGTCCATGAGTTCGCGCGCAATTTTAAGTCGCTGTGATTCACCACCCGAAAGTGTGGTGGCTGCTTGGCCAAGGCGTAAATAACCTAAGCCTACTTTAACCAAGACGCCTAACATGCGATTGAGTTTGCGTGAATCTGCAAAAAATTCTTGAGCTTCAGTAACCGTGAGATTTAAAACATCAATGATGTTTTTATCTCTATAGGTAACTTTAAGCACTTCAGGCTTAAAGCGTTTTCCTTCACAGTGATCACATAAAACAAAAAGGTCTTCCATAAAGACCATTTCTACTTTGTTGTAACCCGCGCCTTCACAGTTTTCACAGCGTCCGCCTGGAACGTTGAACGAAAAATATCCTGCATGAAGTTTTTGCCTTTGTGCCTCTTTAGTAAGGGAGAATAAATTTCTGATTTCATCAAAAGCACGAATATAGGTAACGGGATTAGAACGAGGGCTACTTCCAATGGGGCCTTGATCAATCAAAACTATATCTTTGATGGGCTCAAAGCCTGATATCTTTTCGTATTGTCCCACGGTGTCTGTGCTTTGTTGTAAAAGTTTAGCAAGAGCCGGATAAAGCGTTTTACGAATCGCTGTAGATTTTCCAGATCCAGAAACACCCGTAATACATGTAAGAGTGTTGAGGGGAATTTTTACATCTACATTTTTTAGGTTATGAGTGGTGCAGCCACTGATTTTTAGCCACTGTGTTTCGCGATTCATTTCTTTTTGTCGCTGCAAACGTCGTCTTAAGGGAACAGGAATACAATCTGTGCCATTAAAGAACGCTAGAGTAGGGCTGCTCTTAGGGGCTAGTTTTTCAAAATCTTTAGCAGGACCAGAATACAAAAGTTCTCCGCCTTTTTCTCCAGCGGCAGGACCCAAGTCAATTAAGTGCTCAGCGGCACGTATAATATCTGGATCGTGTTCAACCACTACAACCGTATTTCTGAGTGCAGCTAAATCGCGCAAAATTCCAATAAGCTTTTCGGTATCATGTGCGTGAAGACCAATACTTGGCTCATCCAGCACGTAGCATGTTTGTGTTAGGCGGGCACCTAACTGGTTAGCTAAGGCAATACGTTGAGCTTCTCCGCCCGAGAGAGTTTTAGTGAGTCGCGCGAGTGTAAGGTAATCAAGTCCCACACGCATCAAGAAATCTAGTCGAGCTTTGATTTGTTGAAAAATTTCTCCAGCAACTGCTTTTTGATAGGTGGTAAAGGGAGTTTTCTCAAACCACTCTTGGATGTCAGAAATTGAAAGTTGAGCAAGATCCCAAATGTTTTTGTTATGAATAAAAACATTAAGTGCTTCGGATTTTAACCGCGCACCTTTACATTCGGTGCATAAGAACGGACTGCGATAGCGCGAAAGAAACACGCGCACCTGCATCTTGTATTTTTGATCATCTAATTCAGCAAAAATTCCTTCCACACCCTGAAAGGTTTTATCGCCTTTCCAAATAAGATCTCGCGTAGATTCACTGAGATTTTCCCATGGAAGATGTATGGAAATTTTCTTTTTCTGACAAAAGCTCACCATCTCGCGATACCATTCTTTGGCAGAGGGTTTAGTGAGGGGTTCAATGGCGCCTTGAGAAATAGACAAATGAGGGCGCGGAATAACCAAGAGAGGGTCGATTTTTAAATTATGACCAAAGCCTTTACAGTGAGGGCACGCGCCTGCGGGTGAATTGAAAGAGAAAAGTAGCGGAGAGCTTTCAGGAAAACGCGTTCTTCCACCATCTACTGATGGAAATTCTGAACACGTGTGGTCCCAAACAACTTTTTCACCTTTTAAGACAACAATCTTCGCACGACCTGCACCATAGTGGTACGCCGTAGAGATTGCTTCGTTACAGCGACTTTGTTCGCCTTCTTCAAGGGCGAGTCGATCAACCATCACCCAAAGTTCTGGAGTTTTAAAAAACTTAGAAGTGCTGGGATCTTCAATCTCAACTAATTCAAAATCTTCTAGGGGTGAAAGCATTTTTGAAAAGCCTTTTTCTAGAAGAAAGGCACGTGGATCAAAAGTTTTTTCGCTCTTAGCAGGAGGAAGAAATGGGTAGAACACAAAAACTCGATCGCCTTTTTTTTGCCAAGCTTCTGCAGAAATTTCGTGAGGTAAATCTTTTTTAACAACACGTCCCGTTTTGGGATCCACCATCTGGCCTATTTTCGAAAAAAGTAGGCGAAAGTAATCGTAAATTTCTGTACTTGTGCCCACAGTTGAACGAGAGTTTTTTGTGTAATTTTTTTGCTCGAGTGCCACTGTAGGGCTTAAGTTGCGAATGGCATCTACATCGGGCTTTTCGTGTTTCTCTAAAAACTGACGCGAGTAAGAAC
>CAZIFW010000076.1:0-11322 GCA_964538275.1 uncultured Bacteriovoracaceae bacterium | reverse complement strand
ATCGATCTCAGTCATTTTTTTCATCAATAGAGCTTCGATAAATATTTCAGCTTGAGCCCTGTATTCAGGAGAAACTTCTTGCCGAAGTTTTTCCGTAAATTCCAAGAGCACCCGAGTTTGCGCTTGCGCATGTCTCAGTATCTTATGTGGATAAAAAATAGCTGCTAGGTGATACGAAATATCATGCACCATAGAGAGATGCCCTTCAGAAATAGGAAGTCTTAAATGATATCCAAACTCAGACAGGTATTCCAATAAACGTGATCTGTCTTTGGGTTCCTTAAAATAAGACAAGGGGAACTCAGCGCCCAACTTATGCTCACGAATGACTTGGTTGATTAGAAGTAGGGCGGAATTAACAGCATCCACTCCAGGAATGAGAAGTGTCGTTTCATTCAGTCTACGAAATCCAATAAAGCTCGCCGCTCTTTTGTTCAAAAGTGTGGTGATCCAGTTGGGATTACCTTGAACTGCCCCGTCGTGACTTTGAAAAGAGGACTCCCAACCTTGCGCGGGATTTGTTTTTTCAAGAACCCAAACTGTTGCCCCTCTAGGTCCCTCCTGAGTTCCTTTGATTTCTACTACGGGCTTTGTTGCGAGCTGGCTCTGGTCCATAAATAGCGGCTTACGAATGGTGAGCGCAATTTTGCACACAAGCTTACTTACGGGACCCTTTAAGATACCTGCTGCTTGCAGATGAAAAGGAAAAACTAGAACAATTGCAGCTACGAGATATCTTGCTTTTACCCAGCAACGTATTCCTCTACGCATTAGCCACTATATTTATATTTACTCAAATTTATGTCTAAGAGAAAAACATTACAAAGGCTGTCACCAGAGCGTTTTAAATGCGTAATAAAGCCTTATAGCCTCAGGGTACTGAGACTTAAGCAGAGTTAGATTGAACTCCAACAAAACCACCACCACGGCAGGAATCATACACAAAGACAAATACTGAACGATTGCTCGAGAACGAAGCTTCTCTAAACTCTTATAAAGCACATTCATAAGCATAAAAGGCCCAAAGAAAATTCCAACGCTGGCTGCAATGGCCCCACCCACTCCGGCCATTTTCCATCCGTAGTAAGTCGCTCCGATAACGACTGGCCCGGGGCTTAAATTCCCAAGAAGTATTCCAGTATTAAAGGCTTCTTGAGAAAGAAAACCAGTGCTTACCAACTCCCGCTCGATATAAGGAAAAAGCATGTAGCCCGTACCGAAGACCATTAAACTTGCGGTGAAGAACAAAATAAAAACTCCGAGTATGGTAAACGAATAGAAACGATCAGACTTCGGCATTAAGTTATGAAAGAGCAAACCCAGCAGAAGTGAAAAGCCCAACATCTCCACTTCCTTGCGTTCAAAATAAACAAATAGCAAAGCAAAACACATAATCGTAACAAAAATTATTAACTTCCACTTTTGGGCGACGGGAAAGTTTGTCCAGGCTTCTTTGAGTAATTTAAAAGAAGCCCTTAAGATTAAATACGCGATGTAGAATTTAAAAATCCATACGAGTAACGAGGAGAAAAGCTCAGGTACTAGATTCTTAAAACTGGCTTCGCCAAAGTTCCAAAACATAATCAGCAAAAATGCTGGGAGAATATAGAAAAGAATTGCCAAGAGGGAGCCGCCCCACCCAAAGAATTTGCGTCCCAACGCGACTGCCATCAAAGAGGATACTGGTCCGGGCAGGAGCTTGAGCATACCCATACGCTCAAGGAATTCTTTTTCGCTAAGCCATTGATGTTTTTTTACGTAGGCCTCACGCATGAGGTTGAGTGTCACCAAAGGCCCACCAAAGCCAAGTGCCCCAATACGAAACATGCTTAGACAAAAATCTAAGAGATTGGGAGCTCCCTGATTAACGGACACTCCTTACTTTTAACACACCTTGCGAGCGAAACTATATCTCGCGAGCAAACTGCAAAAGCTTTTGCAGTTCTTTTTTGGCATCGTTCAAGAACACTTTTTGAACGCCTTCCATTGTAAGCTGAGTACCCGCTGTAGCGCTTCCCTCTTCTTTTAAGTATTTCTTTGCGCCTGGTATTGAATATCCTTCTACATAAAGAAGGTGCTTAATTTTGAGAAAGTTCTTCACATCTTCGTCGTCAAAGAGTCTTTGACCGCGACCCGTTTTATTTGGTTTAAGCTGAGGAAATTGCGATTCCCAAAATCTCAACACATGAGCAGGAACTCCAATTTTTTCAGCTGCATCTTTGATTCGGTAGTACGCCATACCTCTATTTTGACGCCTTTTTAGAGTTTTTTGACGGTTTTATGCGTCAAATATTGGGCGCATCTACGGATATGAAGAGGTTTATTCTTTCAGAGATGAAAGATGTTGGGTTGAATTTTTCGATTTTAAGATTGAGTGGAGTGCTATTAGGGGCCCTCACAAATTTCATTATAGTATTTGAGACAATTTCCGGCCTTCCCGAATCAGGGGTCCTAAGCATGTTATTCATACGGACCGTTTTATTCAGTCTTCCTTTCGTGATGTGGGCAGGAATAAGTATTTTCACGGCCAAATCCGACGCTGAAAGTTTTTATCACCATCTGACATGTCTAATTTTAATATTCATGTTTCCTATTTTTTTCTTCGTGGATGCAACACTCATCGAACACCCGCCCGGCGAGCTTTTTCCTTCATCAGTCATAGTTATTGCCAGCTTTCCTATTACTGTTCCAATCCTATTTGCTATGACAGCGCCTCTAGGCCCAAAGTTAAAGCATCTATTCTGCTCTCAACGCCGATAGTGAGTGAGTATCAAAGAAACAAAGGATCTAAGAACGTAGCTCTCTCAATGATTGCGAAGGGACGTACATGGCCCTCATCTTTGTAGATTGGCTCATTGCGCGCATCTACCGTGGGACACGTGTTTGAATCGCAAAAGAGCGGCATTGGATCAAAGACATTAGCGCCTGCCTTTTGCGCCATTTGTTCTAAATCATTTTTGATGGGCAAATACTTTTTATCAAAGCTTTCTTTGTCAAAGCTCGTTGCAATGATTTGAAATTTACCCGAAGGAAAATCCCGTTGAATCATACTCCTTGGATTGAAAGCCATATCAACTGGAATATTTAATATGAAATGAACCTTTTTACCTTTAGCGACAAAGTTCTGAATCATTGTAGATATAGATTTCAAGGCCGCATAGTAACCTTCGCTTTGAAAATCCATGGGAATTTCTTTGCCGTCTTTTTCGAAGCGGGCAAATCCGTTTTTATGGAGATAGCCCATCCATTGTGCACCCAAGACGACTGTAGATACACTGGGATCTTCGGCATATTTTTTTGCGGCCGCAATAACTGCAGGACAATTGAATATTTGATTTCGAGCTTCAGCAATCGGCACACAACCACCCGTGGTGATAAATACTGCAGATCTCTTAACTGATGGATTATTTGTTAGCAGATGATCTACACGGGGATAATACTGTTCAATGTTACTATCTCCCATGAAGAGCACTTTTTCTTCGGCCGCTCCCTGAAAAAATCCAGTCACTCCTGGAGCAACTTCGCGTCTCTCAACGCGCACACTGGGATATTGCCAGTCATAAAAAGCATCAAGGATTTTTTGCAACTCACCTTGATTCGCTCTTGCTACGATAATTTTCTTTCTAACGATAACACCCGTTACAGAAAGAACAATCATGAGAGCTGAGAGCACGTAAGCATAATTTAAGCGTTTTATTTTTGAATCCGTCTTGAGTGGTTTTTCTAAAAACTTAAATGTTAACCAGGCTAGGACAAAAGACAGCACACCCAAGATGAGCTTTACATAAAGGTCTGGCTCACCACCCTTTATGATTCGACCCATTGAAAATAGAGGCCAATGCCACAAGTAAAGTGGGTAACTTATAAGCCCAATCCAAACCATAACTGGATTAGCTAAGATAAAATGATTTATTTTGGTTTTTGCTCCAGCAGAAATCATCAAGAGCGCACCCACTGTTGGAAAGAGTGCCCAAAAACCCGGAAAACCCATTTGACCATCAAAAGTAAAAATGCTCCCAAGGATAAATAAAAGCCCTACAACTGACTTAAGCTCCGCAGGGAATAATTTGTTGATTTTTGAATTTTTATAAAATGTTTCAGAATAAGCTAAAGCAGCACCCGTCAAGAGTTCCCAGAATCTATAGTGGGGAAGATAAAATGCTGCGCCTACATCGCGCCTTACTATGTACAGACTAAGCAAAAAAGAAACAAGCCATGAAAGCCCCAGCAAGATACCAACGTTACGCACAGTTCGTACTTTTGAAAATTTCCAAAAGGCAAAAAGCATTAAAGGCCAAATAAAGTAAAATTGTTCTTCAATGCCCAAAGACCACATGTGAAGAAGTGGTTTGAGTTCTGCTGCTGCATCGAAGTATCCCGCTTCTTTGTAGTAAGCAATATTGGCAAAAAAGGCAGTGGCCTTATGAATGTGTTTGCCTAAACTTTCAAATTCATCTTGCAAAAGGTAATACCAGCCAAAAGCAAAGGTACAACTTAGAACCAATAAAAGTGACGGAAAAATACGATTGGCTCGCTTGATGTAAAAGTCGGCAAAACTAAATGAACCTTTTTCTAAAGAACGTAAAATAATTCCAGAAATTAAATAACCAGATATAACAAAAAAAACATCTACGCCTACATAACCACCTGGAAGTAGTTTAGGGAAAAGGTGAAAAACAAAAACTGCAAGAACCGCGACAGCCCTTAGACCATCTACATCTGCTCTGTATTTTAAATGAACGTTTGAATCATGCATCACAACACTCGCATTGTTATCGAAGTGTTGCGCCTACTTTAGCAAGCTCTTTGATAACGCCTTCTATATTTTTTTGAACATCCTCTTCACCTAAAGTGCGATCATTTGCCTGTAAGAGAAGACGGAAAGTGATAGAGAGTGTTTCATCGGCAGCATCTTTCTTATATAGGTCGATGCATGAAAGCTCTTTGAGATCGGGAGCTGTTTTCTTAATGATCTTCACCATATCGTCGTGTTTAACAGATGTATTAACCGTAAACGACAAATCGCGTTCCACAACGGGTGTTAAAGCAGGAGCCTGTACCTGTAAACGAGGCTTAGTCCCCAATTTTTGTAATAATTCCTGTGGAGCTTTCCAACTCCACATATCTTCAAAAACTCGGACTTCGCCCAGTGCGACCGGAAATTTCCAACCTGCAGGGAAATTCATAATATCACCCACAAGACTTGGGTGAAGTTCACCAATAAAACCCCTAAAACCTCTAAGAGCAGGGACTGAAATCAAAGCCGATCTTCCAGGGTGAAGTGCTTCTACTGGAATCCAAGAAGGTACTTTCTTAAGAGCTTCATCGTTGAGACTCCAAAGTGCAGTTAACTCTACATTCTTCCAACGCCCATCATTCTTGATGAGCTTGAGGTGCAAGAGCTCCCACAGTGATTTCGCATCAAAGTATCCACGGTATTCTTCACGATTGGCGGAAGCCTTATCTTGTAACCATGTAGCATCTTCTCGATGTCCCATTAAGCCCCAAGATACATGCAGAGATTCTTTTGTTTTAAGTTGCTTCTCTTTTAGCCCTGCAAAAGAATTAGCTGTAGCTTTTTCAAAAGCAGTTCCTACTTCAAAAACCTGAACGCGTTTCTGGCGCAAACTTCCATGTCTGGAAAGATTCTTAATGATGCCAGAAACCAAAGAAGGACGAAGATATTTCCAATCTTCAGAAATGGGATTTTCTAATTGTTGAAGATCACACTTAGGAGAGAAAACTTTTTTCTCAGCTTCAGACACAAATGCATAGGGCGCTACTTCAACAAAAGAAGACTGAACGCCTACAGAGCGCAATTCTTGAATACTTTCAAAAAGCGGTGACACTATTCCGGCAAAAGAACTTTTTTGAGTGGGATAACGCGATGGAATTTTTTCGTATCCATAAACACGCGCAATTTCTTCTACCAAGTCAATCTCACGCGAGAGGTCCCAACGATAAGGGGGCACTTCCACAGTGAGTACATTTGAAGTCTTAGGGTGACAGTGAATCCCAGTAGATTGAAGGGCTTCACTTGCTTTTTCACTTGGGATTTCAAACCCCAAAGTGCGCTGAACTTTTCTAAGATCTAAGTTGATAGCCTTAGAATCAAATAGCTTTTCAGCTTTTTCTGCTTTAACCAAAACAAAAGACCCTCTACGACGGGCTCCAAGCTGAGATTTAAACAATGAACTTAATCGACCAGCAGCATCTATCACACCACACGGATTTACTCCGCGCTCAAATCTATAGGCGGCATCGCTTACGATTTTATGTCTTTTTGCTGTAGCCCTAACCACTTCTGGATCAAAATAAGCCGACTCTAAAACAACACGCGTAGTTTTTTCTGTCACACCGCTGTCTTTAGACCCCATCACACCCGCAAGGGCGATGGGCTTTTCCATATCTGCAATAATTAAATCTTCTGGATGAAGTTCTCGCTCCACCCCATCAATAGTTGTCATCTTTTCGCCGGCTTTAGCAAAGCGAACAACAATTTTAGAACCTACAATATTATCAGCATCAAAGGTATGAGTTGGATGACCAAGTTCGAACAATACATAGTTTGCTAAATCCACTACGGGATTGTGCAAACGCTCAATTCCCAAAGCCTTTAATCTATCTACCAATAATCTTGAATAAGAGGTTTTAGAAAAACCTTCGAATAACTGCGCGCCATACAAAGGACACGCTTTGGGAGCTTGTACTTCTACACGTACCACAGGCACATCGGCCTGTTGTTCTTTTTCAATTTCTTCACGATCAGGCATACGAACTTCGGGCCAATTCTGAGCGGTCCCAAAGAAACGTCGCAATTCACGAGCCATTCCAATAACAGACAAACAGTCTGATCTATCCGGAGTGAGTTCGAGTTCCCAAACTTCATCGCGCACTTCGACAGCATCTAAAAACTTTTGACCTGCTACCAAAGCCTCCGGAAGTTCTAAAATACCTGCAGACTCAGTCGCCAAACCAAGCTCGCTTTCACTGCAGATCATTCCAAACGAATCTACTCCACGAATTTTTGCAGCTTTAATTTCAAGTCCACCTGGTAACTTAGCTCCCACAGGAGCTAAGGCAATTGTAAGACCTGCGCGCACATTGGCAGCGCCACAAACAATCTGCAAAGTTTCTGTGCCGTTGTTTACTTTGCAAACATTCAAACGATCCGCTTGGGGATGCTTTGAAGTTTCTAAAACTTTTGCAATGAGGATGTCATCAATGCCATCACCCCGTTTATCAATTTTTGCTATTTCAATTCCAGACAATGGCAAAAGTGCACGCAATTCTTCTACGCGTTTCCACTCTGCAGCTGTTGGACTGATGTTGTAAATTTCAAAGAGCCACTTCCATGAAATCTTCATGTGAATTCCCTTAAAAATCTTTGATCACTTTCAAAAAACGCACGCAAATCATTCACGCCGTACTTGAGCATTGTCATTCGCTCTAGGCCCATTCCAAAAGCAAAGCCTGACCACTCTTCAGGATTGAGGTCTACGGCTTTAAAAACTTCAGGGTCCACCATTCCGCAACCGCCAATTTCAATCCAACCCGTGTTCTTGCATGTGCGGCAACCTTTTTGGTTACAAAACACACAGGCCATATCCACTTCTGCAGAAGGTTCTGTGAAAGGGAAGAACGAAGGGCGTAATCTAACGCCTAAGCTAGCGCCAAAAAATTCTTTAACCATGTGATCCAGAAGTCCCTTAAGGTCTCCCATCACAACATCTTTATCTACGAGCAATCCCTCGATCTGGTGAAACATGGGTGAATGCGTGGGATCGTAATCACTGCGATAAACGCGCCCAGGGCAAATCATGCGAATAGGCGGTTTTTGTAAAAGCATAGTGCGGATTTGCACGGGTGATGTGTGCGTGCGCATGACAAGTTCTTTTTCGCCTGCGATATAGAATGTATCTTGCATGGCGCGCGCAGGATGGTTTTTAGGCATATTGAGTGCATCGAAGTTAAAAAACTCGTGCTCTACTTCTGGACCCATCTCTACAACAAAACCACATTTAGAAAAAATTTCGACGAGCTCTTTTTGAACTTTCCATACGGGATGTTCATAGCCTTGAACGACTTTTACACCTGGAAGAGTAACATCAATGCGTTCTTTGAGAAGTTGCTCATCGAGCGACTTTTTAAGCAAAGTTTGATGCTTAGTTTCTAAGCTTGCTTCTACTTTTGTTTTGAGTTCATTAATTTTAGCGCCCAGAGCCTTGCGTTCTGTATCTGGCACAGATCCTAAGGTTTTAAGTTTGGCAGGGATGTGGCCTTTTTTGCCCATCCATTCCACGCGCAAATTCTCAATGGCAGGCAGATCTTCTGCCACAGCCAATTGAGAATCAAATAGTTTGGAAAGCTCTTCGAGCTGCATATCCCCCATGATAACTAAATTCTCTCTTTATGTAAGAGTTAAACTAGTTCAAAGAAGCTTTTACTGAATCAAGAATTGCTTTGAAGCTTGCAGGATCGCGAAGTGCAATTTCAGCAAGTACTTTTCTATCCAAGCCAACGCCGTTCTTAATAAGAGCGCCGATTAACTTAGAGTAAGAAGTACCTTCGTTTTTGCATGCAGCAGAAATACGCTGAATCCAAAGACCACGGAAGTCTTGCTTCTTTACTTTTCTATCGCGAAAAGCATACTTGAGAGCTCTTGTGTAAGCTTCATATGCTTTTGAAAATGAACGACTTGCTGAGTTTCTGAAACCCTCTGTCGCTTTGAGAACTTTTTTATGTCTTCTTCTTGTTTTAAATCCACCACGTGCGCGTGCCATGAGTACTCCTTATAGAACCTTATAAATATGGAATGAGTCTTGCGATTCTGTGTTCGAGACTCGCGTCAACGTAAGCAGATTCATGCAATCTGCGAAGTCTGCTGTTACCTTTACCAATCAACAAGTGGCGTGCATTGCGCTTACCGCGCTTAATTTTGCCACTCGCTGTTGTGCTAAAACGTTTTTTTGCTCCAGAATGTGATTTTAGTTTTGGCATATCTGTATTTTTCTAAACCTTATAAATTAGGGGTTTAAGATGCCATGTTCATTTAATAATATCAAGGCAATGATCGGAATAAAGTAGCAGGCCCGTGAAAGGCCTCCACACCCACTTTTACTTCGAAATATAGCCCGAAAGCCTCCTTTACTCTGTAAAAATTTGCCCCTCCACAGGATTGACGCGCCGTGTATTTTTTGGTACTTTTTATCCCGTGGCGCTTCATATTCACTCTAAAAATCAAGAGGTTATTGCTGAAGCACTCTCCGCAATTAGCACTGTAAACTCAACACGCGCACAGATCTTAGAAGCTTACTTAAAAATAGCCGTTCGTGAAGGTAGCACGGCTCTTTCGCTTACAAGACTTGCAGATGAATTGAAGATTTCCAAACAACTCGTACGCTATCACCTGCCGGATTTAGACCAGGCCGCCCTAGAGCTCTTTCAAATTATTGTAGAAAACGGAAGTCAGTACATCAAAACGAAAGTCGATGACTCAGAAAACTATGCAGCAAAACTACGAAATTGGTGTGAGGCTAATTTTGATTGGTTTGTGGCCTATCCTGACTTTGGAAAATTTATGATTTTCATGTACCACCGGTCAACTGTTGACCCAGAAGTTAGAACACTAAATGAAAAGATTATGTCTTATGCAAAAGTTCGCCTAGAAAAAATTCTTGAAGAAGCCTCTTCTAAAACAATCAAAAAAAACTCGGAAATAATAGCAAGAACCCTTCACCACTGTATTACTGCAGCCATTATTGAAATGCTGACATTAGACGATATTAGAAACCATCAAAGCTACAGAAAAAACATTCAACGAACACTCAATTATCTTTTGGAAGCATGATCATATTCAACCGTAAGCTTTTTTCATTAATACTTATGGGTGCTTCAGTTGCTTTGCATCTAACAAATTTATATGCGGACTACCCACGTTATAAATACATCGTAACGCCGCTTGCGAGGCTTAGTGAAATCCCTTCTCACTCTCAACATGTTTTCGATGAAGATACTGTAAGTGTTAGTTTTCAAATTGAAGAGGCTCCAGGGCGAAGTGACACTCATTGGCTCTTTAATGTCAGTTATCAAGAATATGAAGCTTATTTAAAAGAAAAAGCTCCTGCGCAAGACAACCCTGCTGCAGCAAGGGCTAGAGAGCTTATCTCGAAAATAAAAATGCAGCCCATTCCCAGCGAAGAGACTCTAAAATTGATCAGTGAACTGTACGAAATACTGGGTTTCGTTCGAACCATGTCTATTGTAGAGGCATTAGAATATTTTCCATTAGAGACGCTTTTCGCTATGGCAGGAGTAAAAAACACCGATTCAGAATCAACGCCAACGCTCGTTCTCAGACGTTTTGGTGTGATGCGAAGAAGAGGGCCTAAAATAAATCCTGGACCGAGAGATCCTGCTGGGCCATCTATTGAATCAATCATCGAACCCCTAGTGCCCGATCGTTACGCTCATCTCGTTGCGGGAGACATAGTGACTCCATTCACCCCAAAATATATTCCCCCTCCTGTCCAGTTTTTCTCGGATGTACGCATGTCTGAGTTTTTTTCTGAAAGCCACAAATCACTCCTCATTTCATGGGGAGTCACGGCGGAAGATGCAGTTGAACTAAGCTTCCGTGCTTTCTTTGACCAGTTGAACCAAAATGGTGAATCCTTAAGCGAGGAAACTATTCGGGCGATGAAAGAAAAAACTCGCGAGCTCGACCTATCGAGACTCTTTTTTTATGTCTTGGAAAATTTTACCGAAGAAAAAGCCCTTCAAACAGTTTCCTTTATTGATGGGGGCAAAGTTTCAAACGACTATTATGAGTTACCTGTAGAAAAACGTAACAGAGATCTTAAAATACGAGAAAAGTTCCCAGACGATGAACTCATAGAAGTTCGGGGACTTGCCATAGATCCAGAACTTCGTGGACAAAAAGATTCTCCTATCAACACGGAGGTTTGGGCTGCGCAACTTCTAGACTTTGTCCAAAACGGAGGCCATAAAAATACTCGCTTTATTTTGCAAGCCTACATAGGACCTGCAAGATTATACAAAGGTTTGTTCAACTTTCATTTCCTCACAGATAGAGAAGACACTGATCCCAAAAAAATACATGTCCTACACGCAAGTGGTGCCGAACTCATCACCGCAATTTACAAGCGATACCCACACCTCAAGATTGGACTCTCTCATGATTTTCCAAATAGATTAAACAGACGAATGCCTAGCTATGATTCCGACAATGCTTGTCGAGCGAAGCTCGCCTACTTCGGACATTCGCTTTAATTTCAAAGAATTAGCCCCCCTGCATCTTTT
>CAZIFW010000075.1:0-12417 GCA_964538275.1 uncultured Bacteriovoracaceae bacterium | reverse complement strand
CTGAATCAGGAGCAAAAGGAATATTTACAAGGTATACTTCCTGAATCAAAAACTGAGAGTAAAGAAGAACAATCTTCACGAATAGAAAAATCAATAGAAGATCTTGAAGAGAAAACACTTTCGGACGCCGAGATAGCATTATTTAATCTTTCATCAGAAATAGAAGAACACCTTAGCCGTGCGAATTCTATTTTTTACCTTTCAGAAATTCCTGAAGTTCAAAAAAATGAACGATTAAGTTATGATTTGGATCGGCTCTATATCTGTGAAACACCCAAGACGATAAAACTCCCTCAGCCAAAAGCTGATAATCCTAGTGAGCCTCAAGAAAAGAAAGAAAGTTTGAAACCCAAAAAGAAACCAGCTCCAAATGGGTTAAATGTTTAATGAATGCGTAATTATATAGTTTTCTTTTTTTTAGCTTTTAGCAAAGTCAATGTAGAGGCAAAAGCTCCTGCTACTAAAAAGAAAAGTACAGCTCCTGATAAAAAAACTGTAGTTGTAAAAAAACTTATTCTTGGACATGAGCAACTTGTTGATTTGTTAATCAATGATCTTCCATTAAAGATGGCAGATTCAAAAGTATTAGATTTTAATCAAAGAGTTTTAAATTTTACCGGCTCTTTTATTTCCAAATATTCAGCAGTAGCGAGTTCAGTTAATTGGGATGATTTTCTTAAGAAGCAAAAAGATCTTTATCCTATAAAAGATGATTCACTTCCTCGATTTGTTGAAATCATGCTTCAGTCTAACTTTAAAAATAAAGTACTTTCTGTGAATCAAAAAACTGATCCTGATCAATTTGAAGCACTTTATTTTGCATATAGATTTTACCTAGCAGCACTTAATTCTGAACTTTCTACCCTTGCTAAAGGTAAAGGAGCTGTGTCTATTGAGGATGCTCGTAAAGCCTTTGTTAAAGCCAGAATTTTAGCTTCAGAGAGCTATAATAAACATTTAGTTAATCAAAAATCCCTCGAGCGATTATCTCAATCGAGTCTTTATTTACTGGGAGACTTTCTATTGGGTGATAATCCAACACAAGTTTCTTCAAAGCAAATAGGTCTTTTTCACAATGAGTCTATTGTGCAGATAAATACTAAAGCAAATTATGCCTTTGAAATTTATCAATATACTCCCAAAAGAGTAAGAACAATGAGCGTAAAAAAATATCAGCTCGTGGGCTTAGAGAAGGCGTGTTCTGTTTTATTTGAAAATGGGAATAAAAAATTTCTTGTTCTAGCGGCAGATATTTTAAGCAATGCGCAGTCTGTACCTGCTTTGGAATATTCAGAGGGTAAACTTAAATATCAAAGAAGCGTTTTAAAAACTTTATTGGGAGTTCAAAAATCAATAACTCCACAAGAGGCATTATATTTTCAGCCAGAAAAGCTGAAGTTGCTCCCTTTTTATAGAAATGATTTTGATGCCAAAAGAAAGAGTCGAATTGATGCAGCTCAGGAATCTTTATCAGATGGCAAATTTGTTGAAGCCATTCTCAAAGACTTAAATAATGGAAAATCTTTAGAAGAAGTTATTTTAGAGAAAACAAATGGCTTGGATAAGGCACGTAGACGCCTTTACACAGTTTTTGATGATAGGGGTGACATTAATTTAGAACTCACCGAGGCAACGCGTTTAGGCTATGAAAGAGCTCTTCAAAACGCATCTCAAAGGACGGGTATTCCTTCTGTTGTAATCGAAACAAGCCTTTACCTTGAATCTAGCTTTGATCCTTTAAGTGAAAACACTAAAGAAAAGCGAGAACGAAAAGGAAGTTTCGAGTTAAGTGGAGATGTTTGGGGTAAGGGACTTGCTCAGCTCAGTCCTGCAGAATCATTCATGTCTTTGGAGGAGTTTTATAATTTTAAGGATGCTGAGTTAATAGATTATCCTCAGCAGCCTATCGCTTATGGCGATTATATAGAAGAAACGGATAACAAGAGTGAGTCTGCTCAGTTAGTTCGGGATCTTATTAATAAAAATATTTTATCTGAAAGTGATTTTGTTGTTACTGATTACACACAAGAAGTAGAAGTTTTACTTAAAGAAAACAATTGGAAGCAGTTAAACGCTGAACAACTTAAAGCTCTTAATGACAAAGTAGAAGTTCGTAGAAAAAGTATTCTCAAAATTCAAGAATGGATACGCTTAGCAGAAAAGTCTCCCAAATCTGTTTGGAGTCCTTATTATGCAATACAACGTTTTGCAGATCATCTCTTTGCGATCGAAAAACAACATTACTCGCTTATGGGTGGAAAAAAGGCTGGCCCTCATCTTTTTGGAGATAAGTATTCGGTTAGAACCTCAGATCAAATGCGCTTTATATTGGCCATTTATAACAGAGGCCAAGGTTACTTAACGAACTCTCTTGATTTTCAGAGAGTATACAATGGCGGCGTACTTATTCCTGGGAACTACTATTACACATGGGCAGCGGGTCGTGGAAAATCTCCTGAGGAAAAACTAAATATGCTTCAATCAATGTGGGAAGCTGAGCAATACTTTGTTTTGCCAAGAGCCCTAGAACTTAGAGAAAAACCCACAAGACTAAGGCCAACTTTGGAAACGCAATTCATTAACTTGCGCCATATTATTTATGGCTTTGGCTTGGGCGAAGAGCCTCACAAAAATTCAGTTTTTAATATACTCAATGAACTTTCTAGAAAGCCTAAGTAATTAAAAATCATTTCTAAGTGCATCGCCTGCACCTTCGGTTTCTATTTCTTCACCCATGGTGGAAGGAGCACTATCAACTGTGGAATGCTTTCCGTCGGAAATGCCTTGCCCATAGCCTGTTATGACAATGGGACGATTCACACTTGCAGCTAGTTCGCCCGAAGGAAGTCTTCGAGTTTGTCCTGGAGCTGTTCCATCAATAAAGTATTCAGCAATCATTTTTTTAGTTCGAGAAGTTGGAACGTCTCCGGTTTCAGCATCAATAGTTATTTGAGAAACGCCAGGAGGAACAGCAAAGTCACGAACTTCTAAGTCCTTGGTTGCAACTTTCATATACTCTAACCAAATAGGAGCAGCGGCTCGAGTTCCTGTTTCTGCAGGGCCAACTTGTTGGTTTTCATCAAAACCAACCCAAACGCTACTAATCATTTGGGGAATATAACCTACAAAAAGAGCATCTTTATAGTCACTGGTGGTTCCAGTTTTTCCGGCAACAGGTCTTCCAAGAGCACTCACTACTGTGCCTGTACCGAAATCAACAACTGATCGCATAAGCGAAGTTGTAATGAACGCTACTTGAGGTGAGATGGCTTGTTCAGCATTTAAATCTTGATGTTCTTCAAGAATCTCTCCATTGCGATTTTCGATTTTTCGAATGAAATAGGGTGTGATTTTTTTACCTTGATTGGCAAAAACACCTACACTCGTGGTGAGTTCTGGAAGAGTAATTCCACTGCTGCCTAATGCTAGGGAAAGGTCTTCGCTTAGCTTTGACGTGATTCCAACTTTTTTTGCAAACTCAATAGCTTCAGGGATTTT
The DNA here is from genome assembly GCA_964538275.1 of uncultured Bacteriovoracaceae bacterium. GTDB lineage: Bacteria > Bdellovibrionota > UBA2428 > UBA2428 > UBA2428 > CANIGN01. The sequence continues at coordinate 8,919 of CAZIFW010000075.1, read as the reverse complement.
GATGTATTGGAGAAGTTTAATAGTGGGAATATTGCGCGAGAAAGCTAGGGCTGAGCGCAGAGTTGTATCGCCATATGAAACTGAACTGTAGTTGTCAGGTTTCCAGATTTTTTCAATTTCATCTTTTTCACTATGATCTCTGTAAACTATTGGAGAATCTACGATGATACTGGCTGGAGTTACTCCTTTTTCAATCGCAGCTCCGTAAATGATAGGTTTAAATGTGGAGCCTGGTTGCCTTACAGCTTGAACAGCGCGGTTAAATTCTGAGCGAGTTTTATAAAAATCATAGCCCCCGATCATGCTATTGATAGCACCATCAGGAAGTCTGTAACTTAAAAGTGCACCTTGTACGATAGGTTTTTGATCAAGTTTAAAGTCGTCTTTTCCTATGTAGCTTGTTTCAATCAAGTCACCTATTTGAAGTTGCTTAAAGGGATCGCGAATAACTTTATCGCGATAAATTTCTGTAGGATTGGCTTCGCGAGCCCATTGATAGTTGTTGCTACGGATAGCGCCGCTTCGATTTCCAACTTGTATAAGTATAGATTTACGAGCGTTGTCTTTCCCAATAACAAGGGCAGGATATATTTCTCCAGCTTTTAGTGGAGTAGGTTCACTCAGCTCTACAGGTGATTTCAGTGTCCCTTCGGGTGTTAAAAGCTTAAAGTCATAAGTGGCTTCAACAATTTGTCTGTGACTTTCAGATAAGAAGGCTTGACGTGTTACTTCGCTGGGAAAATTTTGTTCAGGAGGACGAAGGCCTAAACGTTTATCGATTGATTCAAGTCCACTATCTAAAGCTTTTTGTCCTGCTTTTTGAGCTTCAGTATCTACGGTTGTGTAAACCTTGAGGCCTTCCTCATAGAGTGAAGTTTTTCCATATTTCTCAAGAAGGTATCTTCTAACGTGTTCGGAGAAATAAGGTGTAGGCCATTTTACTTCTTGTACTTTGTTTTTAACTTGAATCTCTTCGTTGAGGGCTTTTTCGTGTTCTATGGCAGAGATAGCTTGAATTTCTTTCATTCGACGAAGCACATATTTTTGTCGAGCTTTGGATGCTGCGGGATTAGTAATGGGATTTTCGCGAGAAGGAGCACGGGGAAGACCCGCAATAATAGCGGCTTCACCAATACTTAAGTCTTTTGCGCTTTTGCCAAAATAAACAAAAGACGCAGCTTCAATTCCATAAGCACCTTGGCCTAGATAAATTTGGTTAAGATAACGGCTTAGGATTTGATCTTTGCTAAGTTTTTTTTCAATTTCTAAGGCTAGAAAGAGTTCTTTTATTTTACGAGAATATGATTTTTCGGGTGTTAAAAAGAAAGTTTTAGCAACTTGTTGAGTGATAGTTGATCCACCTTGAACTTTAGCTCCTGCCAAAAAGTTTTTTACAGCTGCTCGCAAAAGAGTGAATGGGTTGACTCCGCCATGTTCATAAAAATCGCCATCTTCAGCAGCGATAAATGCTTTTTTTATGATTTCAGGTATTTCATTTTCTTTAAGTTCTATGCGTTGTTCTGTAGAAAATTCAGCAATGACTTTGTCTTTTTGATCATAAAGCACAGTTACCACACGCGGTTCATACGTAATGAGAGCATCTATCTTCGGTAAGTTGAGGGCGTTGAGTCCTACAAAGAGCAACATAAAGATAGATGCACAACCAACGACTAACACAGCTAGAGCAAGGCGTTGTTTTGCGCCCATTTTTTTGAAGCCGTAGTAGACCTGATATCCAAAGTCCTGAATTCGATTTTGTAGCTTTCTCAGTTGAGACATATGTTGTCTACAGTTTATCAGTGCGAGTGGACGTGTGCACGAATTTATAGATTAAAGGTTCAAAAGCGCATGCGTAAAGACTTCCAAAAAGCATACCTGCAACAATATCGAGCGGATAATGCCTCCAGACAAAAACACGAGAAATTCCTACAGCTATAGCAAGCGCGTAAAGGGCTATCGGAAAATTGACTCCCAAGAAGTACTTCTTGCGTTTGAGAAGACAAAAAATAGCAGCGAGTGCAAAGAGATTGAAGGCATGATTAGAGGGCAGGCTGAAAGACGGGTTAAAATTGGCAACGGCTCCTAAGTCTAAGAAGTATTCAGCATGATCCGGTCGCATACGTTGAAAAATGTATTTGAGCTGATTGGAGATAAAATCCCCCAGTATGAAAAAGAGTATAAGAAATGAAAATAATTTGATCTGTTTGCTTTTCCCTAAGTGCTGACTTAGTCGCCATGAAAGTGCCGCAAGCGCGATTCCAAAGAGCACTTGTAGGCTGATTGTTTCAGTCAGGTATTTTATAAAAGTTTCGCAAGTAGAACCTGTAGGACAAACGGATTTGGCTGAATCAGATAGATTCCGATCCCACTGAAGAAGACTCGTCTCCGCTGCTCTCCATTGTTTCGCTTGAAGAAGATGAATCTTGAGGAGGTCGGCCATAAAATATCTCTTCTAAGGAAAAATCATTTTCGAGGCTAAGTCCATTGCTTAAGGAGCTTCCTTCAGGAATTCTAGAGCCCTTTGGGAGTTTTTTAAATCCAGCTATTCCTTTTTCGTCCCGAAAAACTAAGTAAGGTGTTGGGGTTTTTTTATCCTTTATTCCACCTTGAATGAGTGTAGTGGGCCAAATCGTCTCATCAAAATTTTTATCTAAAAAGGTATTCACGGGATTGTTTTTTCCGTGAGGAGACTTGCGAATATAGTTAGCAAGGTCTTGCCATTTTTCAGCAAATTCTTTTGCAGAACCTGTGTAACGCGAGATGTGCTGTAAGGGATATTTGCGGAGTTTTTGGTTAAGAGGGGCAAAGGGAGCTTGACCTGAAAGCATGAGATTTCTTTCATCAAGTGTGATTTTTTTCTCACCATAAATTCTCTCAGTAAAAGTTTTACTTTTGCTCCAAATAAAATCTTTGGCCTTAGAACTTGCAAAGGCATCAAAACGGGGTGGGTTAGGAACTATCATAGCTAGATACAGCGCTTCACGGGCATCAAGTTCGGCAGCGCTCTTATCAAAGAAGTGTCGGCTTGCGGCTTCTGCTCCATAAATACCAGGTCCCCACTCGATAACATTTAAGTAAAGCTCAAGTATTTGTTTTTTACTTAAATCTCTTTCAATTTGCATAGTCCAAGGAACTTCAAAAAGCTTACGAGTTACGCTTCGTTTTTTATCAAGAAAAACGTTTTTTGCTAATTGTTGTGTGATCGTGCTTCCACCACGCTTAACTTTACCTTTGGAGAGATTCTTCTTTAAGGAGTTTTCAATTTCTTCGACATCAAAGCCTTCATGACCAAAAAATTTTGCATCTTCAGATAAAACGACAAAATTTTGGAGCTTTTCAGAAATTTCAGAAAGGTTTCTGTAAAATCTTAGCTTGGGGCCACTTAGGTAAAAGAGGCGTTCATTGTTGCGATCAAGGACCTCAACGGCACTTTCGGGCCTAAGAGAGGCGAACTGTAGCTTTTCGGGCGGCAACTTGTATGGAAGTTTGCTCGAGACCCACTCTTTGAAGCCTGCTTGCGAGGGCATTATGGATGAAAAGATCACTAACGCGACGGGTAATATTCTTAAGATACTGATTCCTTTCATTTTCTCTTCCAGTAGAAGACAATTTTAATATGACCAAGTCAGATTTGATAGAAATACTTGTTTCTAGGACAAATCTTCCCAAGAAACGCATTGAGCAGATAGTCAATTGCGTCTTGGACTCTCTTTTCGAGGCTCTCGTAAACGGAGACCGAATTGAGATCAGGGGCTTTGGCTCTTGGTATGTCAAAGAGTACAAATCCTACACTGGAAGAAACCCTAAAACAGGGAGCACTGTCAAAGTAAGCGAGAAAAGACTTCCTTTCTTTAAAGTCGGTAAAGAGCTCAAAAAGCGTATCGACGACGGCAAAAAGAATACCATTAAAGGTTAAGCAGCCTTCAGATCAGTTTGAGTGGCTTTTATATAGTACGGGTATTCCTTAACCATAACCCATTTAATACCTGCAAAATCCTTGATTCCCTCATCCGAAATTAGATGAGTTTTAAAATCTGTTTGATCTTCTAGGTAGTCACCCGCAAATGGAGACACCACAAGCAAAGAAGAATCTTTTTCAAAATTGCTCATTAGATTTTTAGAATAAGTTTGAAGACGGGAAGCGCAGTTTACTCGGTCTCCCCAAATATCAAGTTCCATTTTGTGATCACTTCCTCTTATGCCTCTATTGATAGGGCCGCGATCTATACCTGCACCAAGCTTCATTGGAATTTCGGGAAAGTGAATCTTGGAAAGCTCTTGGAATTTCTCAATGAGTTTATGAGTGCACGTAAAGCAATGATAAGTGAGTTCTTTCCATCGTTGATTTTCTGCAGAAATTTCTTCACGTTCTATACCGGGAATATCTGAAAGATCAGGAAGAGCTTCATCAAACACACCAAAGGTAATAAGCAAAGAATCTCCACCTGTTTTGAGTAAATTACCTCGGTTACGCGGAACTATTTCAGATGCTGCTGCTATCCATGCTCTACCAAATTCTTCCCATCTTTGTTTATGATTATTGGTCATAAAAGTAGAATTACGAATATCTATATAAAGCACATATCCTGTTCTACTTTCTTCTTTAAAGAGTTCTTTTTTGTCTTCAAAAATTGCACTGTAAACTTCGGTACCTAAAAACTTTGCAGCTTCAACTTGCTTTTCTGCTTTTAAAAAAGCAATTTCTTTATAAAGTTTACTTACAAAATAACCACCGATAAAGCCTAAAAGAAGAAGACTTGCTGTGTCGTTGATAGCAGTAAGAAAGATGATGTTGTCGTTTGTTCGAGAAGCAACCAGAAAAAGAGGTCCCCACAGAGTGGAAAATGCAATTAAGAGACAGGGAAGAATCATGCGAGCAGGAACTGCTAACATGACCCAGGTTCCAAAGAAATAGGCTCCGTTTTGACCGCTGATAAAAAGCAAGGTTTCTGGGTGGCCATTCAAGGCTTGGGGCCAAATATGTATCCAACCTGTCAGATTAAAAATCATTCCATTTGCTATTGCCCAAAATAGAATTTTTTTCTTGGGCTCTGCTTTCATTTTTTTCATAATGTAGGCCACGACTAACCAGGGAATACAACTGAAGATTAAACGCGGCCATGTATTGTTCCAAATAGTGATACTGGGATCAAATGAATGTAGGTAACTGTAAGTACAAACTGCAAGAAATAGAAAACTTACAAAACCTACTAATGAAATGTAATAACAACGTTGTACGGTTTGAGCGTAGAGATCCCTTTCGGCTAGCCTATGAATTTCAGCTTGAACCTTAGAGATCTCTTCTTTCAAAACTATAAGCCGACTTTGTTAAGTGGCTCCTCCTGTGTAAGTAGATGCATAACATCTTGTTTTTTGTTATGAAGCTGAACACTTTCAGAGGAGTAATATTTGTCGACATCTTCTTGGCTGTGAAGAGTTGCACCCGCAGGAATGTTTGCGCCAGCAGGAACAATAATATTATCACCAATGACAGCTTTGAGCCCTATATAAGAACGCGGACCTATTACAGAATTTTCTCCGACAATTGATCCGTGATTTACACCAGCACAAGGTCCAATCTTTGAATTCTTTTTAAATTGAACACGAATACCTGAAGTTACTCCCAAACCAATTTCTACATTTTCTCTAACTTTTGCTCCCGGTCCTATAACAGCCATATGACCTAGCATTGCTTTTTTACTCATCTTCACGCGGTCCACTAGAATTTTTCCATCTATCAAACACATGTTAGTTCCAATAGTAGATTTGTTAGCTATATAAACACCTTCTTCAAAAAGCAGACACGGGAGATCTCTGATCCAAGAATCTGGATAAACAATAAAGTCTGTCGAACCAGTATAACCAAAAAGTCTAAAGACAAGTTTTTTTAAAGGAGGTAGAGCTAAGCAAACAGTATAAAGGGGCGAGAAGTAATAAAGCGCAGTCCAACAAGCTCCATAGAGCCTTCGTGGTCCATAAACTTTATCTTTAAGACTTCTTTCAAAAGAGCCTTGGATAATGGCAGGTTTTCCAAAACGACTTAGTAGTCCTGCAACTATAATAAATGTAAGAGCAAAGGACACAGGAGCAACGAGTGTCATCATGAGTTGCATGTTTTTTGTTTCACTGTAAATGATGGGAGCTACGGCAACTAAAGTAGCTGAGCCGTAGATTAAAAAATAAAATGTGGGAATAAGAAAAGAAATCATTTTGAAGCTACCTTTCGATTAGAGTTTTTCTCGTGTTCATGTTGTGCATGAAGTTTTTTTATTTCGCTTTTGTATATGTGCTGGCAGTTTTCATGGCTAAGTTCTAATCCGTGCTCAGTAGCATCCGATATATCAAAGCCGGCTTGTTTTAAGTGAAGTGCAATAGAGGCATCAAGCCATACATGCTGCTTATGCTCTTTTTTAAGTTCGGACCAAAACTCATGAGAGCTCGGTATTTCTTTTTCTGGATGTCCATCGATTGCAAACTGCATCAATGTTTTGAAAATAGGAGCTTCCCATAGGGAAAAACGAGAAGGGGTGGGCTTATCTATATTCTGAGAATGTTTAAGCGCAAGTAGAAAAAGTGTAACCGCTTGTTCTTTATGAGTCATCGATTTTGAAATACAAGTGTAATGATGGTGTTTGTTGTCACTTGAGGATTCAATGTGAACACCAAGTTTTTTACAATCATTCAAAAATTCTGGAGTGTGCTCATGGGTATGTTTTTCTGTAAGAACACTTTTAGGATAAAAATGTTTAAAAACTTTTTCATTCCCAAGTCCTCTCAAATCTACATGAGGCGTTATATTTTCTGTACGTTCTTTTATAATTCTTAGATGTTTACTCATCTCTATACTCCCAAGAGCCCTATTGATTTCGATAACTTGGCTCACAGTTGTTTCGACATGTTTAGATCAAAGCTTGAGAGTAAGGATGACGGTGACTAATTTCTGTCGGCTTCAACACGTTTCAAGATTTTGCCAGTATTAAGACTTATAAACCAATATTCACTGCCAGAGCTTCTTTGACTGCGGCTTTGGGTTTGAACATGAACTTTAGCTTGAGGGCTTAAGACTCGTTCAGAATTTAAACTCCAAAGTTTTTCAGTGGATAGAATTTCGCCTTCAGCGCCCACAGCCTGATTGACTATATCTTTGACTTCTATATCAGCGGGAAACGATCCATTGACGCGTTCAATATTTGGCAGAGTTCCTGCTACAAGTTCACTTGCAGCGCCTGAATCATCTTTTCTCCATTTAAAGAAATAACCTTCAATAGGATAACCATCTAGATTTATCCTTGTGTCGATATAAAGATCATCTTCAAAATTTGATGTATGGGTGAATCTTTCTTTTAAATTCTTAGGAACCTTAGCTGGAATATGTTTTTGCACAAGTGAGGGTAGGGGGTTGATAGGTTTGGTGTCATCCTCAGGAAGAGTTTCGACAGGTTGTTCATCAGAATTGGGTATGCGCTGAGCTGTTTGCGAAACTTCTTCAACTTTTTTATTCTGGTCTTCTTTTTCTTTGTCACTGATGATTAATAAAATCGCGAGGAAGCTTAGCGTGGCAATAAGGCTTAGATAGCGTTTTTTCATGTTTCTCCCATGAAATGACTATCTATAGAAAATGAGGGTGGGATATTGAGAAGTGGAGAGCTAATAAAATTCGCTATACGAAAACTAATACTAGTTTTAATGTCGCTTTCTCCTAATATGCGTCTTGCTTCAATGTTAGAAAGCTTTGGACTTACGATATAGGATTCATCTTTGTTTCTAGCGAGTTTGGTCCAACTTGTATCGAGGTCAAGTATTTCACATTCTTTGTCTCTTATTCTGTGAAGTCTAAACCAAAGTGGAAGCTTAGCAAAAACATTCTCAACGTTCATGTGGATATGATAGAGGTCGCTTCCCCAATAAAGAGAGCTTTGAGGAAGGGATTTAAGTGCCCTTGATTTTGCATTTTCTAGAAGTTGAATTTCAGGTTCATCCATATCATCAGAAGATGGAATTCTAGTAGAGTCTTGGTCTTTTAAAACTTCAGCGTAGCAAGCTTCAAAAATACTAAAAATTCTTTGTGAGAAAAGGTGGCTTGATGCATTTTCACATTTTTGATGAAAAAGTAAAAGACCTTTGCGACCCATAACATTATAGTACGAAGCTGAAAGAATCATTTTTTAAGTACCCGCAGTTTTTTGTCTAGAATAGAGTAATACTCTTCAGCTTCTCGACGATTGATACTTTCAAAATAGCTCTTGGCTTTTTCATAGAGTTCAAGAGCTGAGCTTAAATCTCCAACGCTTTCAGATACCAAGCCTTCTCTGTAGGCAGTCTGGCCATCAGAAATCATTTTTTTATACAATTTTTCTCGCTCAATTCGAGGTTCTTCAAAGAGAGGTTCGCGTTTAATAATCGTGTCATAAATAGCACGGGCTTCTACGTATTTTTGGTTGGCTATCGACTGCTGAGCATCGTCCATTTGGGTTTTGTATTCGAGTACGAACTGATCATTGATGAGATCTAAGCTTTCAATAATTTTAGATCGCATATTTCGTTTGTCTTCGGACAGTGCTGCTGCGGGACTGCGATTGGACTCTTCATCCGCAATTAAACGCTCTATCTGAATTTTCATTTGATTCAAAACTGGAAGCGCTTCACGGAAGGATCCTTCTTGAATTTTTTGTTTAGCAGCTTGGTATTCTTGGCTAATCAATTCCATAGATCCATAATCTGGTTCAGGTTGAGGGGCTACGGGTGCTTCGGGGGCCTTTTCTTTAGCTAAGTCTCGTTCAATTGCTAATTCTTTTCCTAAAGCAGAAATGTCTTTGGCTTGTGCAGCATATTGTCCACGAGTGGCTTTTTCGTTTTTAGGGTCCATTAATAAAGCTTTAGAATAAATTTCTTGAGCGTCTTCCCAGCGTTTTTCATTCA
>CAZIFW010000074.1:0-12437 GCA_964538275.1 uncultured Bacteriovoracaceae bacterium | reverse complement strand
TTTAGAGGCTTTATTCCATTCTCGAGGCAATCGATTAGAAATCCAGGATCCCGTTTTTGATAGCTCATTTAAAAAGTATGCCGAAGGGGAAAACAAGGCCGAACTCTTGAGCATTTTGAACACCCTTGAGGCCCGTATTTTTGAAGAAGTTCATCTTATTCCACTTTTCTTTAGCTACAAAGAGCTTGTAGCCTCCAAGAAGCTTAAAGTTCAACATAGCCTCGACGGGTTCTGGCGTGATCTTTTGCAATCTCGTAAGTATACTCATTAGGAATGAACGCTTTTATCGATAGCTCAGCGGAGATAGAATCTAGGCATTGGATATTAGTAGTTGATGATGATCTGGATATGTTGGTGAACGCACGGGCAGTTCTTAAATCGTATCAAATAGAAACGGTTTCAAATCCGGTTGAGGCCCTAGATCTTTTAAGTAAAAAAAACTTTCATATTATTTTAAGCGATTATCAAATGCCTCAAATGAATGGCGTAGAATTTTTAAAAAAGAGTTTAGAATATCGCCCACAAGCTAAACGTATTTTAGTGACTGCGTTTACAGATCTAATGAAAAATGAAGAGCTTTGGAATCAGGCAAAGGTTCATAGAGTATTGGCAAAGCCTTTTACTCCAGAAGAAATGATTGAAGTTGTTGAAAACGCAATTTTTGAAAGCGTAATGGAAGAAGAAAATGAAAAACTTCGAAAGTTAGCGCTTACGGATTCACTTACTGGAATATCTAATCAACGTTATTTTTGGGATCGCTTGCGTGCAGAGTTTAGTCGCGCCCATAGATTTGCGCGCCCGCTTTCGCTTGTGATTTTTGATGTGGATTTGTTTAAAGATATCAATGATAAAAAGGGGCACTTAGAAGGCGATCAAGCTTTGAAATTCATAGCTGATTTGTTGGTTAAAGAAACTCGTCAAATGGATATTATTGCACGTTATGGCGGAGATGAGTTTGCTCTTGTCCTTCCTGAAATAGACGTAGAAGGAGCTTACCAAGTTGCTTTGCGCTTGAGGGAAAAGGTTTTTAAGGATTCAGGAATTTCATTGAGTGGTGGGGTAGCTTCAGCTCCTCCAGCTAAATCAGAGCGTGATTTAGTTGCGATTGCTGATTCCCTTTTGCTACAAGTAAAACGTGATAAAAAAGGACAAATCTTAAAGTGATTTATCTGATTGATACGTTGTTAAATTTTGAAAATTTAGCAGCGGAACTAGAATCTGATGATTTAAATCCAGATAACCTTAAACACCTTCGCGCCTTGCGTCCTGATTTGGGCGAAGAAGTTGCTTTCATGAATCTCAAGGGTAAGGCTGCCGTTTACGCAGTTAAAAATATAAAACCTTTCATCTTGGATTATGAAAGAATTTTAGAAGCTGAACTGCCTAAAGTTAAGACGCATCTTTTTATTGCGCCCCCTTCGGATTCAGCTCTTGAGCAAGCGGTGGAGCAGGCAACTGAGATTGGTTATGATGAAATTCACTTTGTGCGTTCAGAGCATGTTCAAGTTCCCAAAGGTAAAACACTTCCTTACGCTCGTTTAAAACGTATTATTCACTCAAGTTGTAAGCAGTGTGCTCGTTTGTGGGAGCCCGTTTTGCACGAGGAGCTTTTAACTTTTGAAGAAAATATTGAAACAGCAGGAAATTACTTATCGGTCTGTGCAGACGAAGCATCTGCACAAGTTAAATGGGGCTCATTAAAAGGCACTCTTTCGCCTGCTTCTAAAAATTTAGCTATTTGGGTGGGACCTGAAGGTGGTTGGAGCGAGAAAGAGCGAGAAGTATTAAAATCTAAAACTCAAATCTTTTCCCTAGGTCCATATGTTTTAAGAGTTCCCACGGCGGTAGTGTCGGCGTATGTTTTATGTTGGAAGGAGCTAGATCATGGATAAACAACAAATGACTCTTTTTATAGGAGACAAACATCTATCTTCTTGGTCTATGCGGCCTTGGTTATTGATGAAAGCTTTTGATATTCCCTTTCAAGAGCAACTCATTCGTTTAGATATTGCGACGACAAAAAAAGAAATTGAAAAAGTATCGCCTACGGAACGTGTTCCTGTTTTGGTGGATCACGACTTAGCGGTGTGGGACAGCTTAGCTATATGTGAATATCTTGCGGAAAAGTTTCCACGTCTTAACATTTGGCCAGATTCTACAAAATTACGTGCTTGGGCACGCTCGCTTTGTGCAGAGATGCACTCAGGTTTTTCTACTCTTAGAGGCACGTGCCCTATGACATTGCTAGAAATTAAAACGGATAAAAGAGATTTTTCTGACAACTTGTTGCGAGACATTCAGCGCATCGACAGCATTTTTCATGAATGTCGTGAGGCAAATCACAGCAAGGGACCCTATTTATTTGGTTCTTTCAGTGTTGCGGATGCCTTTTTTATGCCTGTTCTTTCTCGAATACGTAGCTACACTTTACCTTTAAAAAAACAAAGGGCTGTGGAGTATTACAGTTTCATGACATCTACACCTTTATTTAAAATGTGGATGGAAGAAGCTCAAGGGGAACTTGTATGAACTTAGTAACAGATTTAAATGCTCTACTTCCTCAGATTGAAAAATTAAAAGCTCAAGGAAAAAAAATTATTAGTACGAATGGTTGCTTTGATATTTTACATAAGGGTCATGTGACGTACCTAAATGCAGCTCGTGCTTTGGGAGATGTTTTGGTTGTAGGTGTAAATTCCAACAACAGTGTGAAAAAACTAAAAGGCGAAGGACGCCCAGTAAACAATGCAGAAGATCGAGCCTTTCTTTTGTTGGCCCTTAAAAGTGTAGATTTTGTTTTTATTTTTGAAGAAGATACTCCCGTAGAATTTCTACAAATCCTCAAGCCTCATGTACATGCAAAGGGTGGGGATTACGTGGCAGAAAAGCTTCCTGAATACCCTGTGCTTAAGAGCTTTGGGGCCGAGGTAGCTATTATTCCCTTTGTACAGGGCTATTCCACAACCCAGACTTTGAAAGTTGTTAAATCTCAAAAGTGAGATTATCACTTCTTCATGGCTAAACTTGTTCTCATTAGACACGGTCAATCTGAATACAATTTGAAAAACCTTTTTACGGGTTGGATTGACGTGCCTTTAACGGCACAAGGTGAGGCAGAAGCTAAAAAAAGTGGCGAAGCTTTAAAAGAGAAAAAATTCATACCGCAGGTTGTTTATACTTCTGCGTTACAAAGAGCTCATAAGACTTTGGATATTATTTTGGATGTCATTGGTAAAAAAGATTTGCCCATAATCAAAGATCAAGCACTCAATGAGCGCGACTACGGTGAGTTAAGCGGCCTCAACAAAAAAGAAACGGCTGATAAATATGGAGCTGATCAAGTTCATGTTTGGCGTAGGAGCTTTGATGTGCCTCCCCCTGGTGGTGAAAGTTTAAAAGACACTGCCGCACGTACGCTTCCTTATTTTAGAGAGAAAATTCTTCCCGATTTAAAGGCAGGCAAAGACGTTTTAGTTGTTGCTCACGGAAACAGCCTACGTAGTATTGTGATGGAAATCGAAAAATTGACACCTGAACAAATTCTAAAGCGCGAACTCGCAACGGGTGAAATCGTCTCCTACGATTTTTAGTGATTTAAGGCTGACGGTGCCTTTTTAACTAAGGAGTTCTGCCGATAAGAAGATGTGAGAGCAGACTTCTATGAATTTCTTGAACACTTGGAGTTATCTAAGAAGCGTTCTGCACGCACACGTGAAATTTATTCGCAGATACTCCTAGAATTTGAAAGTTTTTTAAATGGGGTTGAACCCTCCGAAGATAAAGCGCGAGCTTTTTTGCGATCACGGGCGCAGGGAATTGCGGCAAGTACTCAAGCGTTGCATGTTTCTGTATTGCGATCTCTCGGGCGTTGGCTTCGTGTAGAAGAAAAATCATCTACAAGCTGGTTGCTTAAAAGTCCCAAGGTAACTCAGAAAAAGCTTCGAGTTTTTGCAGAGGAAGATCTTGAATTGCTTATACGCATTGTTGAAACTCGTTCTCCCGATGAGCAAATCTTGTTTTATCTTTTGTATGGGAGTGCTTTGCGCGTTTCAGAAGCTTTAAATTTAGAACTGCAAAACGTAGATATAAAAAAATCAAAACTTCGAATACTGGGTAAAGGATCGCGTTGGCGTGAAGTCCCCTTGGCTCCTCAAGTTCTTCCCCTTTTTCAAGATTTGGGTCTTAAAAACGGTATATGGCATGAAGGTCGAATTCCTTATTCAACAGCTAGAAAATGGGTAGCAAGTTGGGGAGAAGAGTCGGGTTTGAACTCAAAATACGACGCACTGCATCCGCACCTTCTGAGGCATGCATTGGCCAGTCATTTACTGCGGCGAGGGGCTAAATTACCGCATATTCAAAAGCTCTTGGGCCATAGTCGCCTCTCAACCACCGAAAAGTACACCCACCTCGAAGTCGACGACCTTATTCGAGCTTATGATAAGGCAATGGGAGTAAAAAGAACCTAGAGTCTTGAGGCATCTCAAGTTATACAAATTCTATGGGTAATTTGTTGCTGTCAGTCTTGGTCGTAGTCCTCGTTTTGGGCGGCCCGCTTACACTCTATTTTGTAATCAAAATTCTCAACAACGTATGGGGGGCTTTAAATGTAAAGTTTCTCAGAACAGCTGAGCATCCTTTGGCGTTACAAGTTACTTGGGACAATGAAAGTTTTGACATCAAAGTAACACGCATCAAGTTAGAAATGACTGAGCTTGTACCTGGTGGTCGTTCAGTTGCTCATTCTTTTACTTTTGAAGATTCATCTTCAAAGAGAAAAACTTTTGTTTTAGCGCTTAAGCTTCCTGAAAAAGATTATCAAGCACTGACGGATGCTGGTTTGAATAATCAACAGCGCGCAGTTGATGTTTCTACAGTTGAGATTGAAGTTGAAACAATTGACGGAGAAACTCGTCGCTTTAAGATTCCTAAAAAGAAAATAATAGCGGCTCTTAAAACCGAAACTGTTCTTGCAAAAGACGTAGACATCGTTGCAGACAAAGAATCTGATTCATGGAGTGTAATGTCTCGTGTTTTTCCGTGGAGAAAAGTTGTCGAAGCAGAAGAGGATGCTGGAGCTCCTAAAAAAGCAGCTGTTCCCGGTGCGCCTGTTGTTCGTGCACCTGTGGATTTTGCTGTTACGAAAGTTTGGATTGAGCCTGGATGTATTGTTTGTGATGCCTGTGAAGCAGAGGCGCCTTTGGTATTCCACGTTCTTGCCGATACTTGTATCGTTCGCGAAAACGCACCGTTAGATGACCCTGCTGCTATTAAAGCTGCAGCGGATGGCTGCCCAGTAGACGTAATTAAATATACAAAAGTGCCTAAAGCAGCGAACGCTTAAGTTTAGCTTCTTTGGGTTTTTAAAAAATATGTCATTATGGAAACACGTAGAAAATTTTGAAACTGTCATTTGGGATTGGAACGGCACACTCTTAGACGATTACGAAGCCGCTTGGAAAGCAGAGTGCCGACTTTTTGAAAAGCTTGGGCGTAAGTTCATTGAAGTTGAAGAGCGAAAAAGGCTTTTTACTATGCCTGTGCAACTCTATTACGAGCGAGTAGGGGTGGATTTTTCGGTTCATAGCTTTGAGCAGCTCTCAAACGAATGGTTTGATTATTACGTAGAAGAAATGAAACATGTAGGTCTTTTTCAAGGGGCCGAAGATGTTCTTGGTCAAATTGTGAAGGCTGGCAAAAAACAATTTATTTTAAGTGCGGCACCCGAAAAGCATTTGCATGAATACGCGCATGAGAAAAATTTAAAGCAATTTTTCAATGGAATTTACGGATTAAAATCAAATACTGCAGATTGTAAGCGAGAGCGTGGTCGAGATTTGTTTAAAGATCATTCACTCAATCCTCAGACGACTTTAATCATTGGAGATATGGTTCATGATGCCGAGGTTGCAGAAACTTTAGGGTGTCACGTCCTCTTAGTTGCAGATGGGCATCAGCACTACGATGTGCTTTTAGAAAAAACCCCGTCTGTTTTAAGAACTCGTTATTAACCAACTTCGAAAAGAATACTCATACCAAAGAGAACGCGGTTGCGTAGATTTTTATCGTCCTCAACGTTGTCTGTTTCAGTATCTTCAGTGAACATACGCATAGGGACAATCTGATATTCTAAATCAAAACTTAAGCCCATACCGTTGCCCCAATCCCAAATGTAACGAATGAAGGGGGCTCCAATTGCGTCAATAAAAGGCTGTCGATCTAAACCAGCAGCCGGAGTTGTTCCTTGTGAGTACATAGCGCCTACACCTGCGCCAAGACTAATACCCGTAGAAGATTCTCTATCAAATTTCCAGTGTTTGTAGAGGCGAAAGAGTCCGCCGAAGTCGCTGTAGTCTTGGCCCAAGCCTACGCGAGCATCTAAAGAAATCCATTTGCGAATTCTTGCGAACTCAACTCTTATGTTTTGTCGCGTGCCACTTTCTTCATCAGAAAATTGTTGCAAAAAAGCTCCGCCAAGCCCGACATATCCATCCAAATAAACAGGATCATTAACTTCTATGTCGTCTGATTGTGCATACAAGTTAACAGAAAAAAGAGATGTCAAAAGAATCGCGCGAGCTAAGCGTCTCATTACTCCATGCTAGGGTGGAAAGGCGTTGTGAATCAAGAAGCCAAGTGAGTGAATGTGCTACTTCTCAGCATTTTTTTGACGATTCTTAAAAGGCTTTGAGAGTCAAAAGAGTCACTCTTGATCTAGCGAAGCCAAGGGAGTCTTCCCTTAATATAGTTCTATGGCTTTAAAATGTCCGCGCACTCAATCACCTTTGAAAGAAATTACAATGGACGGAATTAAGATAGATATTTCGGAAAAATGTGGAGGTGTTTGGTTAGATAACTATGAACTAAAAAAACTTGATGAAGCTCAAGAAACAGCGGGAGATAA
Source organism: uncultured Bacteriovoracaceae bacterium (assembly GCA_964538275.1). Lineage (GTDB taxonomy): Bacteria > Bdellovibrionota > UBA2428 > UBA2428 > UBA2428 > CANIGN01. Next base: position 5,533 of record CAZIFW010000074.1, on the reverse strand, counting down.
TCTTGTCGAGCATTTAGAAGCTTATGTTGACGCTAAAATTGATTTAAGTAAAAGAATCAATTGTCCCAAATGCGTTAATAGCGTGATGATGAGAAATTTCTATTCTCCTAAACGCGCAATACAAATTGATACTTGTCCCACGTGTAATGGCGTGTGGTTGGATCCTGGTGAGCTCACACACTTAAGAAAACTCTTTAAAACAGAAGAAGAGAAAAATGCTTATGCTAAAGCATTTGTTGATGAAGTCACCAAGGAAGCAATGGCTTCAGAAAAAGCAAGAACTGCAAAGGAGCAAGAGCAGGCTCACAACTTTGCAAATGCTTTGAGATTTATTTGTCCTTCGTATTACATAAAGGGCAAGCAAAATTGGGGCGCTTTTTAATATACACTAGGGAACTCTAAAAATTTCCTGTGTCTCCGGATCTTTAACTTTTGTCCCGGACGCAATTCCAGCGACGTCTAAAATTCGGGTTTTGTTGTAGGGAGAGTAAACAAACCCTGCTTTTCCTGCCACGGGTGTGGCGTAAGGAACTTCGACCTGTTTCTCTATACGAATGGCAGGGCGTATTTCTATAGGAGCTTCAACGTTTGCTTCAATTGGAAGTTCCTCAATTAATGGGATTTCATTGTGCTCTTCGCATTCTCTGAAGTCTTGTTTGATGATGCTTAAGCTTTTGTTGTTTTTAAAACTAAGCTGACCACGCAGCGAGTAGTTCGCTAGGGTCTGGCCATCGATTTTAAATTCCTTCATGCTCAGTGTGATGTTGGCATTAGCGAGTTCATCTACTTGGTTAGAAAGCTGTTGATATTGGCTCATTCCGGACTGAGAATTCTCGATATAAGTTCCGCTTTCTCGACTCAGCTTAAGCACGTCTTCATTTCTTGGAGAGCAGTTCATCTGAGTTTCAGAGCCTACGCAATTAATGTCGTTTATAGTCCAGCGTTCTACGCTCCATTTATGATTTCGATAAACCGCACGCTCGTGAGACAAGTCAAAGAGTCCGTCGATCATTGATTGAACTGCTTTGAATTCAATCATGATGCTGTAAGTAATGTCGTCGATAGGTTTTGCAATACACTTAACCCCGTTGGGTGAACTGGCTTGCAGTTGAAGCCCTATCATTAAACTAAGTCCAGAAATTAGTTTCCTCATTGCACCGGCACCTCAAGAGGGAGGCTAGGTTTTTAAGAGAGTATCTTCAAGGAGGAGATGAAATCGTAAAGAAAGTGAAAGGAATTACTTTCAATTAAATAAAAAAGGGGTCAGGCTGGTGTTGCCTAACCCCTTTTTTTCTAAGCAATTGTGAATACTGATTAACGCGTAAAGAGCATCTCTTGATACTTGGGTAATGGCCAGAGGTGATCTGGAACCATCTCCTCAATGTTGTCTAAAGTACTTCTTAACTCAGTCATTGCAGGTAAAACTTTTGCTGCAAAGGCATGAGCTTGTTCGTAGCCTTCCTCGGTCTTTTCAGCTTCTTTTGTAAGAGTCTTAAGAGTTTTAATTTTCTTGAAGGCATCGTCCATCAATTCAAGAAGATCTCTCAAGTGTTGTCTTTGAGTTGAAAGACTTGAAGTAGCCTCGCCCAAAGTTTCAACCGCTTTAATAGAGCTTGCAAATTCGCCTTGAGCAGCAAAAGCCGCAGGAAGAATGTGCTGGCTCGTCATTTGTAAAAGCGTGTTCGCTTCAATGCCGAGTTTTTTAGAATATCTTTCATATTGAATGTGCAAGATAGATTTAAACTCTTCGTTTGAGAAAACACCTGCATCCATTAAGAAGCCTGTGTTTTTCTTATCTTCCATAGCCTTGAGTGAGTCGGGAGTTGTAAGCAATTCAGAAAGTCCACGTTTGTTAGCTTCTTGTTTCCAAGCATCGCTGTAGCCGTTTCCTTCAAAGCGAATGTTCTTAGATTCAAGAATAAACTCTTTTGCAATTTCTAAAACAGCACTCTCACGAGAAGCGGCGCCCGCTACTTTAGTTTTCAAGCGACTCACAAATTCTTTGAAAGTTTGTGTAACTGCTGTATTTAGAATGGTGATAGGGAAGGACACGCTTTGTGAAGATCCAACGGCACGGAATTCAAATTTGTTACCTGTGAAAGCAAAAGGTGAGGTTCTGTTGCGGTCAGTGTTATCTTTAGGAAGATTAGGAAGTTGGTTTAGTCCAAAACTAATCATTGCTTTTTCAGCTGCCACTTTAGAAAGGTCTTCGCCATTCTCTAATTTCTCTAGAATGTTAGAAAGTGTAGACCCAACGAATACTGAAATAATCGCAGGAGGTGCTTCGTTAGCTCCTAGGCGGTGATCGTTTCCGTGACTTGCAATACTTCCACGAAGTGCAATCTGATGTTCATGCACAGCTTTAAGAACTACAGAGAGTACCGCCAAGAAACGGAAGTTTTGATGAGGTGTTTGGCCGGGTTCAAGAAGGTTTTCACCATTGCTCGTCGCGATGGACCAGTTGTTATGTTTTCCAGATCCATTGATTCCTGCGAAGGGTTTTTCATGGAGCAAGCATTCAAAGCCATGATCATAAGAAGTGCGACGAATGACTTCCATTAAAAGCATGTTGTGGTCACTGGCAACGTTAGCCACTTCAAAGATAGGAGCAATTTCGAATTGTCCTGGAGCAACTTCGTTGTGACGAGTTTTAGCAGGAATGCCTAAACGATAAAGTTCACGATCAAGATCTGCCATGAACGCTTGTACGCGAGCGGGGATACTTCCAAAGTAGTGGTCCTCAAGCTGTTGACCACGCGCCATTGCATTTCCTTGAAGGGTACGACCAGACATTACTAAGTCAGGTCGTGCTTTGTAGTAAGCGCGATCGATCAAGAAGTACTCTTGTTCTACTCCTACAGTTGTCGTTACGTACTCGGGTTTTTTCTCCCCAATTTCTGTTAGGAATTCACAAGCTGCTTCGCTTACGGCTTTCATTGATTTCAGGAGCGAAGTTTTAGTATCGAGTGAGTTGCCTGTGTAGCTTACAAACACGCTTGGGATACAAAGAATTTTTACTCCTGCGTTTTCAACAATAAACATTGGAGATGAAAGATCCCATGCAGTGTAACCGCGGGCTTCAAAAGTGCTGCGAGTTCCACCTGAAGGAAAACTGGAGGCATCTGGCTCAGACATGATCAATTGAGAAGCACTAAACTTTTCAACGTAGTTTAAAGTTTTAAAATCATAACTCAAGAAAGCGTCGTGCTTTTCAGCAGTCAAACCTGTGAGAGGTTGAAACCAGTGAGTGAAGTGCGTGGCCCCTTTTTCCGTCGCCCATTCTCTTACAGAGTCAGCAATTTTTTGAGCGGCATCCATATTAAGTTCGCTTTTTCCAGCGAGTGCTTCTTTGTATTCTTTGAGCACATTTGCTGGAAGGCGCTTTTCAAGCTCTGCAGATCCAAAGGTAAGTTCGCCGAAATATTCGGAGACCTTCTCTTTGACTTCGAAAGCTTTGGACGCGGGTTTTTGATGAATAAGTTTCATGATTTCGAGACGAGTCGAGTGCATTATAAGTACTCCTGTTTTGTTGGAAGGTTTTTGGATTCTAAGTTGTTAAACATTAGAAGTGCCAAGTTAATAAAGTCTCCATGACTTAAGATAAACTTACACTAATATTAAGTGTTTCTTTGGTACAGAAATAAATGCATAAGGAGTCTTTATATATTGCTGTGTCAGACACTTTTTGAGAGTGGAAAAGGGGCTTTTTAGTGGATCAACGTGTTCGAAACACTGAGGCTGCCTTCGCCCTGAGAAATTTGCACACGGGTAAAAAGCAAAAGGGCAGTGAGCCGCCTAATTTCGGCTACAGAGATGAACTCGTCGTTATGGCCCAAAGCATGCTCGATGATCTCTTCCATCATCTCTAAGTTGATGGCACCTACGCTTAAAAGTTGAAGCAGATAAGCATGTGCTTTGTTGTCTATTTTTGCAGCCTCGATATCAGATAATACACGCACTCCACTCGAGATTTTTTTAATTTTGGCACGTGCTTTGCGCATTGAGCTTTTTCTTTTCGAGGTCTTACGCCATTTGGGGCCCAGGGTGCTTTTTTCTATGAAACGATAAGCTCCCGCAATTTCTTTTTCATTGAAGCCCATATTTTCGAGCTCATCTTGGAGGTTTTGTTCATCAAAATTTATCTGATTTTCAGACAAAAAGCGGCCGATAACACCCACAGCTTCACGGATTCGGCCTTGTAGCTTTTCGTCCATATCCTCACTACCTCTCGGGTACGCCCATTCGTATTATCCCGTAAGGTTCTTTTCGGTATTTCTGAAGCTTTCCTTAACATGTGCTTTTAAATCTTCTGTGAATTCTTTAATGTGTGGGAGGGGGTGCGCGTAATTCATTGAAATCATTAGATTATTTCCTGAATAACAGGGGTCTACGGGGCTGCCCGTTACGGCATAAACACTTACGCCAAGATCTTGGCAGATCTTAACTGTGGACCAGGTACCAGAGCGCTCCTTAGCTTGAATGACAATCAGCAAGTCCGAGTTGGCGGCAATCCAAGCATTTCGCTCTAACCAGAAGTTAGCTTGAAGTCCTATGTTTCTATGTCTGTAAAGACAGTGGGGGGTGATGATAGCGGAGCCTTCGCTTCTGGCAATGCGTTCAAAAAGGGGGCGGTTAGTATGAGGTGTAGCTGCCGTGGGATCGCCCACTACCCAGCTATAAGTTGGCAATTTGTGTTCAAGTGCGCACGCATGAGCTTGGGCATCTACGCCTAAAGCTCCACCCGATATTATGCGAATGGGGATAGCAGATATAGAGCTTATGATTTGTTCTAAGATATGTCGGCTTTCTGGAGAAGGTCTGCGTGAGCCTATAATTCCCAAATGAAAACGGTCGCGAAGTGGGGTTGATCCCACATGGTAAAGTTGTGTGCTTTTTAGGCCTTTGGGAAATTCCCTTTGAAGTTGGCTAAGGCGTGAATCGCAATGGTTAATGGAACATTCTCGTAACATATCCCTTAGCCCATACAAAAAGTGTACCGAGGCGCTCGTAACTTGGTTTTTTATTCGTCTTCTTCACTTGTGGCTATGACATCAAGCATTGTGAAGGTTTTCTTTTCACTCAAGGGAGCTTCACGAATTGCGCAGTTTTCAACTTCACAATGCGAACAGTATTTTCTCATGCAGGCTTCAACGTGAGGATGAAATTCACTTTCTTTTTCTAAGGATTTTTTTAAATCCGAACAAAAATTTTCAGCCGCATCGTGTGCTTGTCGAACATTCCAGAATTCGGGAACCACGACATGCAAGTCGATATAATTTTTATTGCCACTTCTAAAAGATCTAAAGCGATGAATATCAATTATATCTTTTGGGCGAATATTTGAATTCAGTAAGGTTGTCACTTGTTCCACCAGTTCCGGATCTTCTGAATCAGAAAGTAACATGGCAGATCTGCGAAGAATTTCGTAGGCATGTTTTAAAAGTAGAAGTGCAATTGCCGCTGCAAATACAGAATCTAAGAACATGTATCCTGTAAGTTTCGCAATGATTAACCCAACAACTATTCCAACACT
>CAZIFW010000073.1:0-12694 GCA_964538275.1 uncultured Bacteriovoracaceae bacterium | reverse complement strand
AATTTAAAGTATTCAAAGCTGCACTTCCTAAAGAACTTCAAAACTCTCGTGAACTCTCTGACTTAATTGAAGCCAGTCCAACTCTTAAACAAGCATTTAGCATCTACATAAACTCATTAGATTCCAATCCTGCAAGCCAGCAAGAGCCTAGTTCCTCAATGGTGTCCAATTCATTATCCCGCATCCTCTTCAACGAAGGAAATGCAAGAACTCAAGGCGCTGATGAGATCGCAAAGTTTTTAAGAGAAATGCAAATGAGATCACTTGCCGCCTATAAGCCCGAAGAGTTACCTCTCTTATCGCCCGAACGAAGAATTAAACTATGGGCCGCCGAAATAGAAAAAGAACTTCACCGCCGTTGGTACGATAAGAGCGACGACGAAACCGTATACAATTGGATTTTGGCAGATAACTTGCCCGAAATAAAAGAAAAACTATGGGGAGCCACTCAGGATCTAAGTGACTTTGCTATCGTAGGAAACGTTGGGCACTTACCAAGTATTCAAAAACTCCTAAAGGCGCAAAGAGAGGCTCCGCTTTTTAAAAAAGGAGAAATTCTTCGAGATAACTTTAGGATTGCACTTGAGACTTTTGAAACTGAACAACTCAAAACACTCAAAGAAAAATACGATTTAATGTTTTTCCTCAAAGACAAAGGTGCCATGGATGATGTCAGTATGCTTTTAGAGCCATTTCTCAAGCCTCGTGACGATGCAGACTATCAAGACCATGGCTACGCCAAAGAACATCGAGATGTAATTACACGCCTCTTTAACTCTGCCCATTTTTTTGAAGCCTTTACTGATTTTCAAGAAGCATATCTTGTAGCTGGAAATGCTCTCTTAGAATTGAGTAAGAATCCTAAACTTACACAACTTGAAAGAAGAAAACTTTCTGATATTGCTCAAGAAAAACTGATTACTTACTCTATAGATCTTATTTCTATTGGCCTAAACTATCACCCACCCCATGAGTACCGATACTGACCTAAGCTATTGGCCATGCAGTGGTTAAATGGTCAGCTCGATAGAGAAGTAGTTCCGATTGGAACAATTATAAATATTGGCGGAGATGAAAACCCTGCTGGGTTAATTATTAGGCCGTAATGATAAAATTACAGCTGCACTAAGAACGCGGCTCTGACCAAACTTTTGCAACTGCATTGTGTGGGTGCAAACTTTCTTGATGCTCAACTTCAATACAAAAAGAAGAAACATCATCCTTTTGTTTAAAGAGTGCGTCTAGCCTTCGAGCTGCATCTTCGCAAAACATAAGGTTTTCAGCGTTCAAACGAGCAAACTCTTGCTCATCTGCACGCTTAACAAAAGACTGCACAGGAGTTTTTAAACAGCTCTCTGTTTGCTCAATTAGATTTTCGAACAAGGCCAATAAATTACTTGGCGAGTTTTTGAGTTTAATCGATACATGAGCAAAACTGCGTTGACTATGCGGAGTGGCGCACACTGAGTCTTCTTTTACCAACCAATCAGAAATTTCTCCTGAAGGAATATTTTCTCTCTTGGCAAAATCATCTTGGAATTTTTCTTGAATCAACTGACGTGACAGAGCCGCAGAACACGGACACGTGCTTGAATAAACAACGCTGAATTTCAAATGCCAACTAAGCTCGCCCTTTTCGTAAATCACCACGCATTCAACAGGGTAATGTCTCCATCCAGACATATTTGAGAGAAGTGAACGTTTAGGGCTCATCAATTGAAAACTCAATCTGAGTTCAGAATCTAAACTAGAATCCTTATGAGAATCTTGAAAACCTTTAACCACTGCCTCAAGCACTGAAGCACTCAAAGGAGTGTCTGCTAATTCCTGTAAACGACTGAAAAGACGAGACATGTGAATTCCCTTCACACTCTCTTTGTCTAAACTCACAAAGGCCGAGGCCTTCGCTGGCATACGGTGTAACTGGCCCTTCATTTCTAGAAGGAGCGGAAGCTCAATTTCGGTCATGCCCACCCTATTAATCGCGCTTTGAAGTGTCGCCTTATTCTCAACTGCTACGTCAGGCATCTTGGATTTCATAGGGCACTTATAGCAAGGCCTAGGCGGACGCGCACCTTTTGTTCTTGTCACTTTAAAGCCAAATCGGTAGATTGAGACCATGCTGCAGCGCCCACGACGCAATCGCTCCAGCCCTACCCTACGAGACTTGATTGCAGAGACCCATTTAAAGCCTTCTGACTTTGTTTGGCCTGTATTTGTTGTAGATGGGGCCCATAAAAAAGAAGCAATTTCTGCACTTCCTGGCATTTATAGATGGAGCCTTGATTTGCTCATCCCCCAACTCAAAGAAGCGATGTCACTTGGAATCAAAGCTTTTGCCTTTTTTCCTAAAGTGGATGAAAACCTCAAAAACCCTACAGGCGCTATTTCTTTAGATCCGCAATTTTACCTCTACAAAATTCTTCGCACACTTCGAGAAGAGATCCCCGAGGCAACCTTAATTACGGATGTTGCCCTTGATCCCTATTCAAGTGATGGACACGATGGCATTTATAAAAACGGCAAAGTCTTAAACGATGAAAGTGTACAAATACTTGCAGGCCAATCTGTGCTCCAAGCGCAAAACGGAGCTCATATCGTTGCCCCTTCTGACATGATGGACGGGCGAGTTGCCGCTATTCGAAACGCGCTTGATAACAGTGGCTTTAACGAAACTGGAATTTTGAGTTACACCGCTAAATATGCGTCTTCTTTTTATGGACCTTTTCGCGCGGCTTTAGATTCTGCGCCTAAAAGCGGCGATAAAAAAAGCTACCAAATGGATGCGCGCAACTACACCGAAGCACTTCGTGAACTGAGACTCGACATTGATGAAGGCGCAGACATGGTGATGGTTAAACCCGCACTTGCCTATCTAGATATCATTCGTCTTTTTAAAGAAAATTCCGACGTCCCTGTAGTCGCCTACCAAGTGAGTGGCGAATACGCGATGATTAAGGCAGCTGCGACTCAAGGGCTTATCAATGAAGAAGCAGGAATGATGGAATGTTTGACTTCTATCAAACGAGCAGGCGCTGACGTGATCTTCTCTTATTACGCTCTTGAATTTGCCAAGCTTTATGCGAATAAAAACTAATTCACGCTAGAGTCGCGAGTTAATCCATCTCAAAGTTGCTAAAGCATCAAAGCTTTCATTCAACAATTTTCTCTTTTGCTCAACTGGAGAACCTTGAGAAAGAATCTTTCCAAAAACTTCTGAATGGGACTTAAAAAATTCTTGGCTCTTAGAATCTAAGTCAGAAAAAAATTTCTCTAACTCTTTGTGCTCGGCTAGTGCATTGAGAGCCATCAATACTCTCTTTAAATCTTCAAATATCTGCTTGGGATAAAGAGCATAAGTCTTCTTATTCTCTTTCATATTCTCCAAAGCTTTTCCTGTTCCAAATGGCACTCTATCTGAGTGACGCCCCCTGATTTCAAGGACAGGTTCTTTTAATCGAGTAATCAATCCTTGTTTTCTAAGTTTTGATAAAAAATGAAAATCTTCTCCTGCACGCACGTTGGGAAAACCTCGAATTTTTTCATAGGCACTCAATCTAAAAAACAAGGTGCTTCCTAAGGCCCAATAACAATAAGGAGATCCTGCATATTCTAATCCTTCACAATATGAGGCCAGCCACTTTTCATAATGCAAAAGAGCAGCATACTCATCGGCATTCAATTCTCCTTGCGTGTGAGCGTAGGGGTAAGTTGCTGCAACTTCCGAAGCCTTTAATTCCGTTAAAAAGTAATCCAGAGGGATACTCACATCCGCATCTGTTTGACGATGAAATTCAGACTTTAGAAATCCCTTGTGAAAAAGACCTAGAGCCAGATCAGCTGGCACCTTGCGCGCACGCCCTACTCCCTCATTCTTTTTCAAAAAGAATGAGGCCTGTGTTCCGTTGATAACAAATAAAAAATCTCGACCAAGTGGATTGAGCGAGAAGCGCATATCATGAGGCATCGAAAAAAAATCCAAAGTTTTATAATTCAATTCAGTGTTTTCAGAAGTTTCCGTTTCGCGCTGATTGATAAACAAAATATAAAGTTGTCTCTTCTGACTGCGAGTAGAGGCCTCTTGTAAAGTTCTCCACATTGTCTCTACGCGAGTGCCCTCAGCCAACAGGGGTACACCCACGGATTCATCGAAGCTCAATCGGTGCCGAGCGCAAATATCCTCTAAGAAAAGCAACGCCTCCGCTGCAATGGGGTCTAATGCGTACTGCACGCACTTTTTCATAGCACAGTAGCAATTGCCAATCGCTGCTGTATTCTAGGGAGAATGATACAGCTCAAAGAATTTTCAAATGCGCAAAATTTTGAGTTAGTTTTTTCCTATACTCAAAGAGACCTAGAGCTTTCACTACGCTACCGGATACGAGGCCCTATCAATTTGCTCTACCCTGAGAAGCTGCCAAGCCTTTCTATGAGCGCCAGCCATGACCTATGGAAAAAAACCTGTTTAGAAGCTTTTTTGTTTAAAAAAAATAGCGAGCAATACTGCGAACTCAACTTCAACATCTTAGGCGAATATAGTTTTTTGTTTTTTGAATCCTATCGAATGCCCTGCAAAGAACATACAAAGTTAGAAATCGTTGGCATTCAAAGACAACTCACTCAGAATGAAGTTGTTGGCGAGGCTTTGATCAGAGTTCCTTCAAACTCACAGTTTTTTCTATCCCCAACTGCCATCTTGGCCCCCAAAGATCAGGCCCAACTCTTCTTTGCTTTGGAACATGCTGGAAAAGCCGATTTTCACTCCAAGCAAGTTATTGAAAACAAAGCCTTTTCTATCCTTACATAAGCGACGTACAGTTTTGCTAAGAACTTGCCAAAGAAGAACTCTCATTCTAACTTTTGCGCTATGACTAACGGCGTTAGCAACGATCTTTCTCGCAAAAGAATCAACCTCGATAAACTTTTATTGGATACGGTGAAAATTGTTACCAAACATCCGCCTCAAACTCTGACTTATTCAAAACTTTCTAGATTTTTAAAAGTTCCTCGAAGTACTCTTTATTATTATTTCGGAAAAGACGTTTATAATCTCATCAATGAATCTGCGCGCTTTGCGATGAAAAAGTTTACCGTCTTAGACAAACACCAAGATTATAAGAGTTACGGCACTTGGAAAGAATATCAAGTAGCTCGCTTACAGCGCGCAATAGAACTGATTCAAAAAAACCCTTGGGCTCCAAGGATGTTCTTCCGTTATCGCGACGATCAAAGCAGCATTGGAAACACTATTCGCAAAGCAGAAAAAGAGTACCTCTACTTCATGCGCGAAGTCTGGATGTATTTTCACAAAGGCAAAGCTCCCAACGAAGAAAACGAAATGCTCGCGGCCTCTCTTAAGCTTGGTTATCTATGGGGAATCTCAGTGGGCGTTTCGCCTCTACTGAGTAACAGACCAAATGCCAATCCTTTGAATGGCTACGACAACTTAAACAAAAAAGTTGCTACCCTCATTGAAGATTTTTTGAGTGATTAATTACTAAGAAGAGCACTTACGCGCTCTTCTTAAGATTTTCCATAGGAACTACGTTATCTACTTTTGGACCACGCTTAGATTTTTTATTGTTATCTTTAGCGTAGGTATCATATGAACTTGAAGCATCATCTACTCCGTCTAATACAAAGTACGAATACTTAGACAGGAAGAGTTTCATTTCTGAAGTCACTCTTTGCAGCTTACTGATTTTTAAATTCTTAGCATTGCTACAAATCACAGATACTCCCGAGTAACGAGACAAGTCTGCCGCATCAGGACCAGACAAACATGGCCCAGCGTGAATAAAGATGTAGTCATATTCTTTACCTAATACGTGGATTAAGTCTAAGAATCCTTCAGAAGCTAAGCGACGAATTGCAGGAAGCGCAGATCCATCTCCCGTCAATACTTGTAAATTACGTTCAATTTCCACAGGCTTAATGTCTACGTCCCCACGGTGAGAATACACACCTTCGAGGCCACCTGATAAAGGAACACCCGTTAAGCGTGAAATATAATTGGAGGCTAAGTCCGCATCTATAATGAGCGTTTTTCGTCCTGTACGCGCGTAATAAGTTGCAAGATTGTATAATACCATCCCAGACAATGCCGCTGTGTCTGCACTTGTAAACAACACAACCTTACTCTTAATGAAAGTAAGAATATTTCCAAGATTTATTCCTATACGAGAATAAGCGAGTGCTGTTTTTTCATCTGTCTTATTATGAGGATCTGCATTTGAAAGAAGAAAAGCTTCATTAGCCGGTAAGCCGCCTAGGACTGGAACTCCAAGCTCTTCAAAAACTCTTACATTTCGTAGAGAGGGGTCACGTGTTTCTACAGTGAAACCTGCAAAAATTCCCATGAGTGCACCTAAAATTAACGCCATCATAAACAAACTGGCCAAAGGCATAATTGTTTTTTCTTGAATGGGTCCAGGGAAAAATTCTAGACGTCTAACGGATTTAAAATCAGCGAAGTCTAAGCGCACAGATGCCATATCAAGACTGCTTATCAAATTTCCTTTTACTTGAATTTCTCGACTCAGCTGAAGCTTCTCTGCTTCTTTAACAAGTCTTAAATTAATTTGAGATTGTAAAACCTTTAAGGTTTCTTCCAATTTATTAGCTTTCGCTGCAAAGTAGTGAGCATTATCTTTGAGTTCAGAAATAGCTTCGTTTTGAGTTATAACTCTAGATTCTTTTTCTACAATTGACTCACTCAATCCAAAATCAGATTTAAGATTAGACTTAGATAACTCATTTAAGCGCTGAAGAGTTTCCTGCAATTGTGCATTCATACCCTTCACATGCATGCTGTTCTCATGCATGCCCTGAACTCGAGCCAAATTTCTTTGCTGAACCAAACCAGCAGCCTCTTGTCTTAGAAGACCAATCTCTTCTAAGTCTTTTTCCTTTTCGTTCATCTCTAGCATTTTCTTTTCGATATCTTTCATTAGCCAATTATAACGACTCACTAAAGAAGCATTACCAGCTATTGAAGCTCGAACAGCTTGTAAGGCTGAATCAACCTGCTCATAAGTATACAAACTTGTTGCTGGGGTTTCACTTTGTAAAACTGAAAACCTAGAGTTCATTTCTGTTAACTCTTTACGTTTTTCTTGCAACAGACCAGATACTAACTGACGAGCAGCACTTACATCATCTACTTCTCGTTTAGCTAAAAAGTCTGTGATAAGACGTTGTAAAATATCTGATGTTGTATCTGCATCTTCAGGAGTGCTTGATTTAATGACTACTTTAAATCGGCCACCGCCAGATGAAAGCAAACTCCTTGATCCCCCAGCAACTTGCGCTGTAAAATCAATATTTGCATCAATAAATTTAATAAGCTCATCATAAGCCTTTTTATTATTCTTTAAATCAGAATATGAACCTAACTTAAAAGCATCTTTAATCTTAGGATCATCTGACGCTTTATCCATAATTAATTTTAAAAAATCATCTGACTTTAATGCATGAATTGCTCTAGCCGCATATTCCGCTGGGCTATCCCAAGTTACTTTTGAATCCGAAGGTAGAAGGTTATCTAGATACTGAAAGAGAGAGTTATTTTCGTAGTTGTTATATTGTGCAATCGTCTCTCGCTGATACCATGTTCCCTTATATAGAAACAACAGCGTCATGCTTGCCATGACCATAAACATTACAGAAAAAAGGATACCTTTGTGTCTCCAAGATTTTCTTAGAATATCCAAAAGCGAAACATCATCAAAATCATCACCTGAATCCGATGCCCCTGGATGGCCCTTTAAATGAACATGCTTAGAATTAGTATTTCTAAGCACTTGAAGGGTACGAGTAATTTCCTTTTCTCTCATAACATCCCCCTGATCGGTACAAAACATTAAGACCTTAACAAAAAAATGATGTAATATTTTTGTATATAATTTTGACAGCCCATAACTTTTCTTAAAATAGCTTTAAGCTCTTTGCTTGGAATTTGACACATTTATATACACCCTAATCGTCCGAAGCAGTACATGTTGTGAAAAAGGTTAGAGAATCTATTGTCTGGAAAATCATCAAAAACGAAAAAAAAATCTCTAGCGTTATTTTTGCTATTTCTGTTGTCTCAACACTTTTAAACAGTTTAGGTCTTACACTTTTAGTTCCCATCCTCTTTAAAGTCTTCAACACAAATAAGCTCAATAATAGTTTTACAAAAATTGATTTACTAATCACTGAATATCTTTGGTGGCTACCCGGCAATGGACCGCTTGTCTTACTCGCTTTTGCCGTTAGCTTATTTGTAGTTAAAAACTTTCTTATAGCTATTCGTGTATATTTAATTGCTAAAATCACACAACGTCACTTACTTTTTTTCAGAACTGAGCTTATGCGCCATTATTTGAAAAAAGATATTCACTTTTTCTATAAAGAAGGAAGCGGAAATATATCTAATCAACTTCTTATGAATGTTGAGAAATCTTCTAAGGTTATTACCGATACTATTGAAAGCATAGGTATGAGTGTTCAACTATTTGCTTATGCGTGCGTATTAACATACATATCGTGGCAATTATTCTTAGTTTGCTTTGTAATTTTTATTCCGCTGATTTCCCTATTAAAATTCATTGGTAAAAGCGTTAAATTGCTGAGCATTGAAAGAGCTGCAAAATTTGGAACGCTTTCACAATCAATCAATGACACAATCAAAGGAATTCGTCTTGTAAAACTTGCCAACCGAGAAAAAGAACATACAGACTGGGTAGAAGAATTAAGTAAAGGGCTACAAAACAGACTTACTCGAATAATGTTTTTATCAGGCATAGGACAGCCCATCACAGAAGTAACCGCAATTCTTATTCTTATAAGCTTTATTGTCACACTAATGCATCTCGGAGCTAGTTCTGGAGTAAGTATTGACAGTTTTTTCTCGTTTCTTTTAATTTTAAGTCGCTCACTTCCTCTGTTTAATATTGTAGTTAACCGTTTAATCGAGATTGCAGGTAATTATGGCACATTAAGCGCCGTTGAAGATTCATTAAACGACCAAAAATGGATATCCCATCAAAACAACGATAGGGCTTTTGGAAAAATAAAAAAAGAAATTACTTTTGATAAAGTTTCATTTCACTATCCTGAATCTGAGCGACTTGTACTCAATGAAATTTCTTTTAGTATCAAACAAGGTGAATCCATAGCTATTGTTGGGCCCAGTGGATCAGGAAAATCCACAATATCTGACCTTATGCTACGTTTTTATAACCCAAGCAGTGGTCAAATATTAGTAGATGGCCAAGACATTTCTCTAACCAATATTAAAGACTATAGGACACGTGTTGGCCTAGTCTCTCAAGATTCAATACTTTTCTTTTCTACTATTCGAGAAAATATTTGTTATTTTAAAAATAACGCCACTGAAATTGAAATATGGCGCGCACTTGATCAAGCAGATTTAGCTGATTTCGTAAGCAACTTACCACAAGGGTTAGAAACAAATATTGGAGAAGGCGGAGTTCAACTTTCAGGTGGCCAAAGACAACGTCTTTCAATTGCGAGGACACTCCTTCTAAACCCAGAAGTCATTATTTTTGATGAGGCTACAAGCTCACTTGACACTGTTTCTGAAGCAAAAATAGTAGACTCATTAAAGAGTGTAAGTAAAGGCCGTACAACTATTACTATAGCACATCGACTAGCTACAATATTACACTGTGACAGAGTCTTGCTAGTTGAACATGGCTGGCTCATAGAAGAAGGAAAAGTCTCTGATCTCCTTCATAGAAGCTCAAGATTTAAGAAATATGCCGAATCTCAGAACCTAAAACTTGTTGCTTAACTACCAATTCTTAAGAGGCAATATTGCCGGAGTAAAAGCTGGTACTCCTTTATCCGCTGAATTCATAGGTATCATCAACACACTAATTCTAGTTCCTGCTGCTACATCTAAAGAAACCGTAAGCTTCTTAATCTTAGTATTCACAGATTGACCTGGCGGATTAGGAGACGTGCTCAACGGCACAGCATCCATAACAGTAAATCTTGCGTTTTCTGGGCTCAATATTCTCGCCATCAACTTTGCGTTCCCAGACGACAATATTGCTAACTTGGGATCTTTAGGATCTACAACTACATCATGCCGAGTGTGTGCAAACCAAGTAACCTTACTCGGTTTTTTAGCGAGTATTTCATCTTGAATAAGAACATACTTACCATCGATTAATTTGAAACCACGGTGAGCAGAATTCACATCCTTTTCATATGCTTTACTCAAGTCCACAATTCCAACTGGACCATCTTTATGCTTAGCTACTTTAATAACAGGGGCTTTTGCTTGAGGATTTTGATCAGCTTCAATGCCAGAATTCATAACAAAGGTATTATGCCCTTCCGCTCTAGCTCGGTAGTACTCCCAACGTTGAGTTCCAAAATAATTTGGCGCTGAATACTTTTCAGCACCTAAATCTAAAAACCATCGTAGCCCACCTGCATCCAAAACGAATGAACCTAAATCTAAGTGTCCGTGCGTTACAGTGTTATCCCCACCCTTAAATGCTAAAAATAGGGCCTCTTTTGAACCCCAAGAACTTCGCATAGTAACAACCTCAGGCCCACGAAAATATTTTTCTAGTGGTAATTTATCAGCAGCAGAAGGAGAAGCTAACCAGTCATTACCCCAAATTAAATTTAGTGCACTTGTATTCACATCTGAGTACTTCATTTGAACTTCAGCCAGAAGAGGTTGTTTATATTTTTTAGCAAACCAAAAAAACGTTGGAGATCCCTTGAATGGATCATTTAATCCCATATCTGCAAAAGTAAACTTCAGATCTGATGGGCCGCTCAAGTAGATGGGATACCAAGAGGTCTCTGCCAATCCTTTAGCGAGTGATAAACCGTAGTCATTTCCAATAGACGTTTCTAACGAAGCTAATAATGCGACAGCATAATTAGTTGCATATTCCCAGTAGCCAAGACCTTCTGGCCAAGCACCATCTGGCGCATAAGAAGTTAAAGATTTGGTGACTGAATTAAGTGCATTGTGAAGAATTTGTCCCGCTGGCTCTGGACTTTCGTCTGCTATAGCAAGAGCAGCAATCGCAAGACCTGAATTACAAACTGTGTTCCAGTTATGAGTTGCATTCGTCCAATCAGCCTTAGAATCATAAGCCTTTATCGCAGGCGAAAAAGCTTTGTCCACCAAGGCTTTTCTTAAATACTCTCTTTGTACGGGAGTTAAACTAGAATAGAGCCAATCATAACCAATGGCTACTGCATGAGCTAACTCAGCGGTATCAAGGAAGTGAGAAGGATTCCAATCTTGAAATGTTGCCGCTGCAGAGAGCTCAGCCCATGCGGCAGCTAAGAAAGAATCATCATTAGTCGTTAAATAAGCAAGTGAAAAAGTTTGAACTCTATTTAAAACTCTACGACTTGTTTCTAATAAACGCTTACCATCTGGTATTTCATATTTACTAACGGGTTCTTTAAGAAGTGCTTTAGCATCGAAAATAAATTTTGAATGCCATTCGCGCATTCTAGGATTAGTAGAAATATTGCTTTTTATAGAAGCCAGCGATGTAGGAGTTAAAATTATTCGAGGATGTGATTTACCAACTGCTTTCGGAAGCTGCTTAGCAGTAGGAAGCCCTTTTAGCGTCTGAGCATAAGAAAATGAAAAAAATAGAAATAAAGCTGCTGCTAAATAATTTTTGAATCTATTCACACTAATAAATTAGAGTATTGTAAGAAAAATTCCTACTATAGAAATTTTTATTAGTGTCAAAAAAACGACCCTATCAAACTTGAGCAAAACATATCATTGACGAGTGATTCCTTAAAAATTGTTAGAGAATAAGTAGATCAACATGGAAGTCCTCTGTTACATGCTTAACTACTTCCCTGATTCAATGGGGACTCCAAAATACAACTACGAACTTGTTAATATTCTTCTGAAATACAAAATCAAAAGTACAGTAATTACGGGTCACCCTTACTACCCTGAATGGAAGTTTAAAGGTAAGAACTCTCCTTACAAATATGAGCTAGAAGAGATTCAAGGTACACAAGTAACTCGATGTCCAACCTGGATACCAAAAAAAGTTACATTTCTGACTCGAATTCTTCTCATAGGCAGTTTTGTAGTATCCAGCTTACCCATATTGTATTGGTCAATTCTTAAAAAAAAACCTGAGTGGGTTATCGTTACACTTCCTTCAGCATTGTGTTTAATACCACTACTGATTATAAAACTTTTTACAAAAATTAAAGTAGTTGCATGGGTTCACGATCTTGAAATAAGTGCGGCCATTAATACAAAAATAGTGAATAAAAAATCACTTAATAGTTTTTTTCTCAAAGTAGAACGTTTACTGTTTTTACCTGCGGATAAAATATTTACCCTCACTACTCAAATGAAGGACTATCTTCATAAAAACATTGGTATTGATGATAAAAAAATTGGCACCTTACCTCTCTGGTTTGACGTGCAAGAATTCGAAAAATTAAGAAAGAAAGTTAACTTTAAAGAAAAACTTAATTTTTCTACCAATAAAACAATTTGTTTATACTCAGGAAATATTGGAAAAAAACAAGGATTAGAGGTCATCATTGAATCCGCTAAACTTTTACAAGAAGAAGCAAAGGACAATTACTTATTTGTTATATGTGGTAGCGGTGCAGGAAAGAATGATTTAGTTACAATGGCAAAAAATCTTTCGAATATAGTTTTTTT
>CAZIFW010000072.1:0-12704 GCA_964538275.1 uncultured Bacteriovoracaceae bacterium | reverse complement strand
TAAAGTTAGCTACGCTGATACCGCACTCGTAACCTTGTGCAACTTCTTTTGCGTCATCTTTGAAACGTCTCAAGCCGCTGATATCACCGGTGTGAATCACACGACCCGCACGCAATACACGAACTTTTGCGTTACGAACAATTTTACCACTCGTTACAAAAGATCCTGCCACCACACCCGACTTAGAAAGATTAAAGACGTTGCGCACTTCTGCCTGACCCAGAATTTCTTCTTTGATCGTAGGAGCGAGCATACCTTCCATTACTTTCACGATATCGTCTAAGAGCTGATAAATAATGTTGTAGGTTTTAATCTCAACACCCAATCGCTCTGCACTTGCTGCAGTTTTTGCATCCGGACGCACATTGAAACCAACCACTATTGCTTTAGAAGCCGACGCTAAAACCACATCGTTTTCGCTAATTGCTCCAACCGCTGTTGAGAGAACTTTCACTTTAACTTTGTTTGTAGGAAGTTTTGCAATCGCACCACTGATGGCTTCAACCGAACCCTTCACATCACCCTTGAGGATGATAGGGAGTTCTTTCAACTCACCTTGGCTCATCAAACGCATCATTTCTTCCATGCTCATTTTACGACCACTGGAAGCCTCTAAGCGTTCTTTCTTGCGATACTCTACTAATTCTTTAGCTTTTTTCTCATCTTCAACGACGTTCAAAGGATCGCCCGCTTCGGGAACTTCAGTAAGTCCCAAAATCAAAACAGGAGACGAAGGACTTGCTTCTCTAACGTTTTTGCCTTGATCATCAATCAATGCTCTCACCTTAGAAGATTGAACACCCACTACAACGTAATCGCCAACTTTTAGAGTTCCTTCTTTAACAAGAGTTGTTGCTACTGATCCACGACCTTTATCAAGGTGTGCTTCAATAATCACCCCAGTTGCGGGACCTTCTTTACGAGCTGTTAACTCAAGAATTTCAGCTTGAAGCTGAATTTTCTCTAATAGATCTGCAACGCCCAATCCGGTTTTTGCACTGATACGAGCAGAGAGCACATCTCCACCCCATTCTTCTGTTAAAATTTGTAACTCAGAAAGTTGTCTTAAAACTTCATCCGGATTTGCATCTGGCAAATCCATTTTGTTAACGGCAACAATCAAAGGAACGCCCGCTTCTTTAGCGTGTACAATTGCTTCTTTTGTTTGAGGCATTAATCCCTCAGTAGCTGCAACCACAAGAACCACAATGTCTGTTACTTGAGCACCGCGAGCTCTCATAGAACTAAAGGCCGCGTGGCCAGGAGTATCTAAGAAAGTAATTTGAGGAATAATGGCTTGATGTTTTTCACTGCTAGTTTCAGATTTTGAAGCTTTAGGGGCTTTAGCCGCTTTAGATTTTCCTGCTTTAGCAGGCTTTTCGCCACTTGCAGTTGCTTGAGCATTTGCTTCAAGTGCACTGTTAATATTTCGAATCGCATCGGCTACTTGAACAGTATAAGCACCAATGTGCTGAGTAATACCGCCTGCTTCACGATCAACTACACGTGCTTTACGAATAAAATCTAGGAGTGAAGTTTTACCATGATCGACGTGACCCATGATGGTCACAACAGGAGGACGCGCAAGTTGCTCGTAGCCATCCTTAACTTCCACAGCACCCTCTTCTGAGAAACTACGATCTTTTACTCCGTAATCAAACTCAGCAGCGAGCAATTCTACAGTTTCTAAATCCAAAATCCATTCAGCAAAAGTTTCTGCTTCATCAGGTCTTTCAACTCCCAAAGCATCTAACTTCATAGCCACTTGTCTTACTTTTACAGACAATGCTTGTGCTAATTCTTCAACAGACATTTCACCGTCAAATTCAACAAAGCGTTTACGTGCACTAGGTGCAACTGTAGAAACTTTATTCGAAGTAGGTCTACCAAAAGTAAGCCTTTTCTTGTTTCTATTCATGTAAACACGTTCACGTCTTAAATAATCCGTAGAACGAAAGTCTGTGTTTACATTTGTATCTTTAACAGAAAAACTACCTTTACGACGTCCTTGCGCTTCGTCTTTTTCAAGTTCGCGCAAAATATCTGCAGCACTTCTTTCAACGGAAACGTGGTCATCATCTTCTTTACGACGAGCTTTAACGTCTTCGTATTCTTTTTTAACTTCTTCAGAAACTGCATCTTCAATAATAACTGGGCGACGAATAGAAAGTTCTTCACTCGTGCTTTCAGCGACTTTAATAAAACTAAAGCGTCTGGGCTTAGGTGCCGCAGGAGCCACTGGAGCAACAGGTGCCTTAGGAGCTTCCACTTTAGGAGCTTCCGGTGCAGCCGCCACTGGAGGAGCTACTGATTCAGCAGGAACTTCTTCACTCGCTTCTTCCACATGAGGAGCAGCCACTTGTTCTTCAGCTTCAACTTCCGAAGTAGCTTCCACTTGTGGGGTCACTTCTTCTGAAGGTGTCGCAGAAACTTCTGCTAGAGATTCATCAGCCGCTTGAGTTTCTTCTTCTTTAGCTTCATCAGAATCTTTTTTACGTTTGATAACGACTGCAGCTTTAACAGCTGTTTTTGTAGTAGCAGCCGCTTTCTTTTTGCGTACGACTCCTGTTTTAGCTGGAGCACTTGCAGGGGCGTTTTGTTGTGCAAAAAACTCTCGAATCTTAACGACTTGGTCGTCTGAAAGTTCAGCCATGTGATTTTTCAGAGTCAAGTTAAGGGGTTTAACCTTTTCAATAAGATCGAGGGCTTTTGTATCGAGCTCCTTCGCGAGTTCAAATACCTTCATACGTCTCCTTAACAACCTTAGTTGTTATCGCCTTTGTTTTTTTCTGCAGCGGCTGCAAGCTCAGCACGCAATTTAGCTTCGATCGCACTTACGCCATCTCCACCTTCAGTTTTGGCATCATCGCCTTTAGCACCTTTGTTTAATTTCTTACGAGTTGCATAATCGAGCATCTCTTCAGGCATAGGCGCATTGGCCTTGCCGCTTGCAATAACTTCTTTAGCGTTTTTAATCGCTTCCGTTGCTTTTGAAAGATCAAAACCAGGAACCGTTGCAAGATCTTCGGGGCTTGTATGTGCCACATCTGAAACTTTTTCAATTCCGTTTTGATAAAGGGCCATGGCCATAGTTTCTGTGATTCCAGGAACTAGACTCAATTGATATTTAGCTTCCGCAAGGCGTTTGCTCATTTCACTTTCAGAAACAATGTCGAGTTTCCATTTTGTAAGCTGACTTGCCAAGCGCACGTTCTGACCACGTTTTCCAATTGCAATGCTCAGATTTTCGTCTGCCACAACAACTTGAATAGCCTTCACTTGATCATCGATAACAACTTTTTGAATTTCAGCAGGAGAAAGCGCATT
The DNA here is from genome assembly GCA_964538275.1 of uncultured Bacteriovoracaceae bacterium. Lineage (GTDB taxonomy): Bacteria > Bdellovibrionota > UBA2428 > UBA2428 > UBA2428 > CANIGN01. The sequence continues at coordinate 9,377 of CAZIFW010000072.1, read as the reverse complement.
ACACACAAAACGTGTGATTTCTTCGTCCCAAGGAACGATATCGATACGCTCGCCTTTAAGCTCTTGAATGATGTTTTGTACACGGCTACCGCGCACACCTACACAAGCGCCTACAGGATCTACCTGAGGATCTTTAGACTTCACGGCTACCTTAGCTCTTACGCCTGGCTCACGTGATGCGCCTACAATTTCTACAAGACCTTCGCGGATCTCAGGAACTTCGTTCTCGAAAAGAGAAATCAAATATTCCGGACATGCGCGAGAAAGAATAATACGAGGTCCTTTGGGAGTTAATTGCACATCCATCAAATAAGCTTGAATACGCTCACCGGAGTTGTACGGTTCTTCAGGAATTTGCTCTTTAAGAGGCATGTAACCTTCCGTACGACCCAAATCCACAATCACCGCGCCTTTGTCTACACGACGAATAAGCCCTGTGATCACTTCACCCTTACGGTGTTGGAATTCGTTAAAAATAAGTTCGCGTTCTGCGTCTCTTACTTTTTGAAGAAGAACTTGTTTGGCAGTTTGTGCTGCAATACGAGACAAATAACCTGCATCCATTTTGATACCGATGCTGTCTCCAAGGACTACATCGGGGTCAAAAGCTTTTGCTTCGTTAAAAGAAATTTCTTTATCCTTATCCGCAATGCTTTCTACAACAGTTTTAAACTCATAAAGCTCTACTTCACCCAAATCTGGGTTGTATTTAGCTTCAATTTCTTTTTTAGCTCCGTATTGTCGGCGCGCAACTGTAAGCAACGCTTCTTCTACCGCACTGATAAGCAAAGCTTTATCAATTCCCTTATCTTTCCCGACTTGATCGAGAACCTTCTCTAGTTCGCCCAGATTCATAAACTCATACTCCTTTTTTGTCCTTTGCAGTCCAGTCTCTTAACCACCGAGCCCCCTCAATGAGACTCGTATCCACTTCATGGGTACCCATGCTGTCTTCTAACTTGATTTTATCTTCTGCTACTTCGAGTAGCTTGCCTCTCCAGTTTTTGCGTGGAGCTGCGGTTGGATTGCTTGGCATTTTGACTGCTTCACGCGTGCGAAATTCAATGTCGCTGCCAAGCGCTTCTTCAAAATGTTCTTTGAGCCTTAAGGGTGCTTTTTCTCCAGGACTACTTACCTCTAGGGTGTAAGCCATTTCCAAAGGATCCCACGCATCAAACAAAGGATCTAAAACTTGATGCACTTCATAGCAGTCATCGAGAGTAACACCGCGACTGCGATCTTGAATGTCTATAGTAATGCGCACAAGAGAGGGCTTACCCTGTCGAATATCAACATCTCGAAGTTCGTAATTCAAAGAGGATACGACAGAGCCCAATTTTTCGATTAATTCTAATTCTTTGGGGCTCTTGTAAATCATCAAATATCTAAAAACCAATCCTTAAATAAAACTAAAAGCCCACTAACCCCTTATTTCTAAGGAGCGTGGGCTTTCCAACTAAGGATACTTTTAACCGAGTCAGAGGCTCCTCGCAAGCCTCAAAAGGGGCTTTATAGGCTTAGGAACCCCTTAAAAGCCTCAAATAAGGCTTTTAATTGCTAATCTTTACAATAAATTCATTAATTCTCCCACAGAGTGCCGATACACTAAGTGTATGAGGTTTTGCCTCCTATTGCTTATTTCTTTTATAATCTCGTGTAGCCAGCAAGGCGGAGGATTGCAAAAATCCTCTTCTACGCGCACAAACTCGATCGATGACGGCACGGGGTCCAGCTCGTCGAGTAGCAGTGGAGGCCCAATCTCTGCGGTATCCATGCGCTACAATTACCCTGCATGGCCGAGCGAAGAAAACGCACTCTTTTACAACGTTCCCTCCTTTGCAGACATAGCCCTTAAAAAAACATCTCGCGACTTAGGTTCTTCCACCGAACCATCTGACACTTCAATGCCGGTTATGCCTATCAGCTTAACGGACCAAACAGAAGGTAAAAACTTTTGCTTTTCAAACGAAGAATGGGTCAACAAAGACACTGGAAAAAGAAATTATCCCAAGTGTGTAAAAGCCGCGAGTAATGTTGTGACTCATATTAAATCCATTCAAAATTCAAACTCCGGTCTGCACTCGGTTTTTGTAAATGCGATTCAATTTAATTTTAAAAACGCACCCCAATCTGGCGGCGGTTATTTTTCACAAGCAATCTTTGAAAACGCTTACGTTGAAAAAGCAAATATTTCTTTTCATCCAACCACAGGTTTACCTGTGCTCTCTAATGTTACGAGATATAACTATGGTTCAGGCGAATGCAATATTGAAGCCCAAGGTGCTGTAGGTTTTGATGTATCCAACCAAGGTACCAATCGTTTTCTACTTTCTGGATTGTCTTCTTTTGAACGCGGTCGCAAGCAAATCTTCGGAGAGGGCAACGCACAAAACCACGTTTACGAAGCTACCAGCTGTGTGGACAGTACGGGTCGTGGCTTCTTATGTAATCTTATGGCTGATAAAGTGAGTGTCTGGCATTCACTTCTTGTTCCTGTACTCTACAAAAACAGCAACACCAATGCTTTAACCATAGGACATCGTCAGTTTCCCAATCAGGTCGTGAGCAACGGAAGACTAACAGGCAGCAAAAGCGCCGCTGTTTCAAACTTTGGTTATTACGCAAACTCAACAAACTTGGGGAACGTAGTTAGCACTCCTATTATGGGCAAAGTGGATCGCGACGGAAACGAAATTGCTGGCTGGGAACAATCTTTTATTACTAAATTTTGTTTCAAAGGAAAACGTAGAGAATTTAGCGGTCAAGAGATACCGCTTATTCGAGCAATGCATTTTCAATTACTTTCACCACGTGTGAAAAAAATAACGTCCTCTAACTAGGGAGAAAAATGTTACGTAAGCTGTGGCCTCTACTTTTACTTGCCGGATGTTTTCAGCAAGGACTCGTGGCTACTGATAAAGAACCCGTGGAGTCTGGAGTAAATGGCGGCGGCACAGGTGATGACGATCCCGAAACTCTCAATGCCAAAATTAGAACAGAACGTAGAACAGGAACAGCTTTTGCTCTGAGCAGCTTTGCTAACCCTGCCTACCCAGACAACAAACCCATAAAGGGCTACGGCGATGGAGACAGTATCAGTGGAGAAACAGTGTGTTTTTCCAATGAAAATGAACCCAACACAAACACCTTTGACAGTATCACCGATTGTCGACGCCCCTTAGCTTCTTCTCGAATGCCCACTCAAGAGCACGATCTCGCTTCTCAATTTGAAGATCTTACTAAAATCAGTAGCCCCGCTAAGACGCCTTTTATTTTGCAGGCTTTACAACTTTATTTTAGCAATACCCTTGATGCAAACAAACCTGATGACAAACACTTTTCAACTATAAATACAGCTAATTTAAAAATCTCAGTTATCACTGCCCCACTCTTACATAGTAGCGAGACAGGTTACTTTTCTTGGGACAGTTCAAATCTAAAATTCCTTAAGTACAATCCCACAACGAATGAAGACTGCACGCTTGGCGAACCAAATGCCGTTGGTTTTGATTTACGCTATGACACAAATATCGCCATTGCAGATCGAAACAAACATTTTATAACAGGTCTTTGGGTTTTTGAACGTGCTTTAACTCGCCCTTATGAAGCGGTTGCAAAATCAAGTAACCCCGTTCCGCAATTTTCGAATGGCACATCTGGCCCACATAATTTATTCTCAAGTCGAACAAATGTTTTTGGCTCATTTCTGATTCCAGAAATGATAAATGACAGCTTGTCTTATAAATTTTTCCCTGGAAAAGATCTAAGCGATGCAGATTCTTTTGCTCCTATGGAGGAAGCAAAGCCCTATAAGTATACTTTTGGTTACTATCGGTATTCTACAGTCAGTGGCGTTTCTACTTCCGGCGAAGACACTCGCGGAACTCATCAAAATTTAAATGGTGCTTTTGTGACACCTGTGATGGGTAAATATGAATCTGGTGCTGAAATTTTAGATAATGGCGAGTCACCTGCTTGGAACAAAAGAGTTATCATAGGACTTTGCATACAAGGCACTCGAACCATCTATACTGGCACACTCGTAAGTGAAGGGGATGCCGCCGACGACCCCGTTGTTCATCCCGTCGTACACGCGATTAAGTACGAAGCGCGCAAAATTAAACTTTATTCACAATAATTATCCAAAAAAACTTTCTTGTGCTGAAAAGCAAGCTGCCTTATCCTACTAAGCATGAAATTACATCCTGAAGTAGAAAAAGCCCTCAACGAACAAGTTAAAGTTGAATTACACTCTGCTTATACCTACCTAGGTATGTCAGCTTTTTTTGAGCACGCTTCTTACCCTGGTTTTTCCGGTTGGATGCGTTTGCAAGGTAACGAAGAACTTGATCATGCCAAAAAATTTGTACAGTATATTTTTAATCGCAATGGCACTCTCACTTTGAGCGATATTCCTAAGCCCATTACTGAATACAAAGGGCCCCTTGAAGCTTTTGAAGCGAGCCTTAAACAAGAGCAAGCTGTTTCTGAATCGATCATTAAGATTTACGAGCTTGCGGCTTTACATAAAGATTACCCCACTCAATCTTTCTTGAAGTGGTTCCTAGATGAACAAGTTGAAGAAGAAAACATTGTGCACGATCTTATTGGCCAAATGAAATTGGTAGGCACTACACCTGTAGGTCTTTTCCAACTTGATCGCGAGGCTGCACGCAGAAGTGCTGCTAGCGGTGGCAAATAAGCCAATTATTTTCTTAACTTAAATTTTACAAAAGCCTTAGCAAAGCCCTGTTAAGATAGGGATATGCCAAGGCTTTTTGTATTTCTATTCGTAGGAATCTTTATAAGCCATCCCGCCTTTGCTCTATTAGATCTTCCGGAGAGACTTGATAGCACTCAATATAGGCAAGCAGACAAACTCATGCAGCAAGTTGTGCAACGTTATGAACGATCGCGCAAACTCTATAACGAACAAGGCCCGCAAGCTTTTGCCAGCACTCTTTCAGATAAAATTCCTTTTGATCATCAAAAAGAAATCATGCAAATGCTCACAAAACTTCCAGAGCTACCTACCCTTGCACACACTGAAGGAAAAATTACCTTTAACTTTGAGAGTGGAAAGACACTAAATTTCAGCAACTACGAAGTCGTACTTGGAAAATTTGTAGATGGAAAATACAACAAACGTTACAACTTCAATTCTAGTCCCAAAGAAAACTGGGATAGCTTTCAACAGAAGTCGAAAGAAAAACTTTCATTTTTGCAAATTTTTGAATCTATAAACTTTTTGATTTTACCTCCAGCGAATGCTCAAGAATATAAAATTGATGATACCGCTGTGATTAGCGTGGGATCTGTTACTGGAGTCGTGGTCTTAGGCGAATTGTTTGGCGTCCGCCCCAAAAGTTTTGGAGCTGGAGGTGGACACCAATAAGTTCAAAAAATATTTTTTATTTTAAAAAAAGTTGAAGCCAGTAACTCCCTTTCCTTGGGAGTTACTGGCTTCGAGGTAGAGAGAGAAGGTGCTCTCACTAAACTTTAAAGCGCTTTGTGCGCTTATTCTTTTATTTTATTCTTAGAACATTACTGTAGCTGTAGCGCCAATTCTTGATCTGCTAGATTGGTCACCGTATACTTCGTCTAAAGTTCTACCGAAGCCACCAAGACCAACTCTTGTGTTGTTGCCGCCACCAAGAATTGACTGGTAGTCATAACGTGCACCGAGTGCGAAGTTTTTTGCTACTTTGAAATCTACACCTACACCGATGTTACCTACAACGCTGTTAGAGCTTACGTCTCTATCAAGAAACTCGTAGTTCTGTCTTAAGTAACCTAGGCCAAGAGCTAGATAAGGGCGGAATCCGTTCATGCGAGGACCCATTTTTGTTCCTACACCAATTTCATAAGTGTCACGAGTTGTTTCGTTCCAGCATCCCCAGCAATCTGTGTAACCAGAAAGCTCGTCTTGACCGTACATGAAAGAACCCTCTGCAGTTAACCAGTGATTAACATCTGCTGAGATTGCAGCGCCTACAACAAATGTGTTTTGTACGTCTGCGTCTGTATCAGCATTAAGAAAGCTCATACCTAAAAGAGGAGAGATACCCCACTTGGTGTCTGCTAAAAAGCCTGGGCCTGAATCAACTTCTTCTTCTATTTCTACAGAAGAGTTAGTCACCACGGGTGAGTCGTTGATGATTGTGTTGTTGTTTTCAATAATAGGAGCTGAAGGCGTTACACACGGACCTACACCACAAGGACCTGTTGGAGCAGGAAGTGGCTGAGGATGAGGTGCGGGCTTATGCAAACTATTTCCGAATTCATTGATTGCAGAAATTCTGTTTTGCTCAGCTTTAAGCCTGTCGAGTTCGATTTGTTGTAATAAGAGAGCATTGTTTGAAAGCTCAGCGTCCGAGCGAGCTTTGTTAATTGCTTCAGCAGCATTTGTGCTTGAGTTTTTGTTTTCAGATTCAGCCGCTGCTTGAGCTTGAACGGTTACGTTTTGAACTTGTACTCCACCTGAGTTAGCAACACCGCTGTCGGCAGAAGTTCCGCCGGCTTCAACGTTGATCTCAGCTTGAGGAACAGTTCCTGGGTTCATTCCAGGACTTACTGTCACTGACTTTGAACCTTCTGAATCATATACACTGTTAGCGTTAGCTTCTGTCACGAGGAGTGTCACCCCAGACCAGAATGCCCCTACTAGGGCGATGTTTCGGATAATTTTTGCACCTTCCATATACGTACCTCCTTAGGAATGAGTCACTTATCAGTACCGCTTTTAGCGGCCTTAAACTTTTCGGATTTATATATGCAGACCTCGTGCCAACTTTGACACAATCTTAACAATCACTTGCAAGTATACGAAATTATTCTGAAATGACCATTTCAAGGAAGCTACTCCCGTGCCACTGAAGCTCAAATTTGTCGTTGAACTTTTATACACCTGCTCAGATTCCTGACATACGAGCAACATTTTTGGGCTTTTGCGGCTCAAAAGACGTCCGAAAACACCTTATGAGATTTATATTGCTCTTTGGTGATTCCGAAGAGCACGAAATTACTACAGAATGCCAAATCGGCAGGCGCGAGGGAGACTTAAAGTTCAGTGACGAACATTTAAGCGGTGTCCACGGCAAGTTTTATGTGCAAGACAGCCGTCTCTATGTAATGGACCTTGGCTCATCTAATGGAACTCGTATCAATGGTAAGAAAATTGCCAAACATGTCCCCCACGAAGTTCTCCACGAAGACAAAGTTGAAATGGGAACCCAGACCCTCGAAGTTAAAATCGCAGAATATACAAGTTCCATACATGTTGAACTTCCAAAAACAGATTCAGAAAAAACCTCCATTGAAGTTCTTCCAAGTATTTCTAAAGAAGAAAATACCCAAGAAACCCTTCAAGAAGCCACTCATATAGAAGTTGCTCCAAACTCTGTCTCTATAGATGAGGGCACACACGTTGAAGCCTTAGCTACAGCAGAAAAAACACACATAGAGGCTTTTGTTGCACCTGTAGCCCCTCCTATAGAAGAAAATACCAAGATTGAATTAGCTCCAGCCCCTCTAGCTTACACGCCTCCTCATAAGTATGTTGAGGACGAAAAAGCCAACAAAGCACACTTTAAAGCTGTGCTTCCTGAAGACGAAGTTCAAGAGAACAAAGCTCTTACATTTAAAGAAAAAGTTCTTCAAAGCGCTCACTCTCTTCATCAAAGTTTTGGTACAACTCAAATAGTAATAGTCAGTGCACTTTGTTTGGGCCTTTTTGCATTTTTTATAGCGAGTCCAAGTAAAATGGCTTCTAAACGCACTGTAGAACGTGAGCAAGCCAGTGTAGCAAACAAAGAAGATAACTCAGCCCCTGCACCTGTGGTAGAAACAACAGTGGCAGAAACAACAGCTACAGAAGCTGCTGAAACAGCTGCAGTAGATACAGCTCAAAATCCAATCATAGATCAACAAGCAGCTCAGGAGACTTCCCCCACTCCTGAGAATGTGAGCGCTGCTCAAGAAAACACAAGCGCAAACTCCGAAACAATTGCAAATAAAATTGTAGAAACTCCCGCCCCTCAAGAAGTTGAAGAATCTACTGAAGTTGTCGAAACTCCAGTTGTAAAAAAAGCACCTAAAAAAGCAACAGCAAAAGCTACTAAGAAAAGTGTTGCGAACAAAACAAGCAATAAAACTCGCGATCCTTACAATGAAGTTGCTTTGCTCAAGACACTTACAAAAATAAAAAGCGAAGCCAAACGCACAAGCAGTTACCGAGTGAAAGCCGCACTTGAAGTAGACGCGGCAGAAGCTGTAACTCAGCATTACCAAAAAATTAAAAATAGAATCAATACACGTTGGAAAAATGCCCGAAGCTTAGCTTCAGATGAAAAACAAAAAGTTAAAGAAATTCTTCAATCTCAATTGATTGCCGTGAACAACCGTGAGCGCGCTGTAAAAGCACGCCTATCACTCTATGTTCACGGAAAACTCAACACGCCTCTTTAGAAAATTCTTAGAGACTTAGTCGATTGTAACACCCTTGAGATAATCTAAGTTCTCAAGAGCAATACCAGCGCCCAGTGCAACAGCTGACAAAGGATCTTCACTTAAGAATACAGGAAGACCTGTTTCTTCACGAAGCAAGACATCCAAGTTACGCAAGAGACTTCCTCCACCTGTCATAACAATACCTTTGTCTACAATGTCTGCGGCCAACTCGGGAGGTGTTCTCTCGAGTGTGATTTTTACAGCTTCTACAATGGAATTGACTGTTTCAGTAAGAGCTTCACGAATTTCATCACTACTTACTTCAATAGTTTTTGGAACACCTGCAAGTAAGTCGCGGCCCTTAACTTCCATAGAAGTTTCTTTTCCAGACGGGTACGCATTTCCGATTGTGATTTTGATTTGCTCAGCAGTTCTCTCACCAATCGCAAGGTTATACTTACGGCGAATGTAGTTAAGAATACTTTCGTTCATCTTGTCGCCGCCCACGCGCACGGACTTAGAGAACACGATACCGCCCAAACTGATTACGGCTACGTCTGTGGTACCACCACCGATATCTACAACCATGTTTCCGCTGGACTCAGTGATGGGTAAACCCGCACCAATCGCAGCTGCCATAGGTTCTTCGATCAAATAAACTTCGCGAGCCGAAGCAGAGAGAGCTGCTTCTTTAACCGCACGTTTTTCTACCTCAGTGATACCGTAAGGGATACAGATGATAATACGAGGTCGAATGAGTGTTCGTTTTTTAAGCGCCTTCGCAATCAGTTCTTTAATCATGGCCTGCGTCACTTCGAAGTCAGCGATTACGCCGTCTTTGAGGGGACGAATAGCCTGAATGTTTCCAGGAGTTTTTCCAAGCATCTCTTTAGCGGCATGACCCACTTCGATGACTTTCTTCTGGCCAC
>CAZIFW010000071.1:0-13070 GCA_964538275.1 uncultured Bacteriovoracaceae bacterium | reverse complement strand
CGCCGCTTATGTTATGGCACACAGTTTGTTTCAGGCGGGATTTTACTCAACAGCATTGGGACCTTTGGTTGAACTTTCAGAAACCAAATGGCGCCGTTCTGCTTTGGGTATGATAGCCGAGTGCATGAAGCACACAAAAGACCGCTCAGCAGTACGCGGAGTTTTAGAAAAGCTCTCGCTTTCTCAGATTCCGGATAATTATAAGTCTTTGTTTGCTTATCACCTTGGCAGAATTTTGCTTAATGCGGGTCAAGCGCAAGCTGCAACCAGTGCTTTTGCACAAGTTCCCAGCGACGCTCCTGAATATGCCGAGGCCCAGTACTTCACCGGAGTCCTTCTCTCTGAGGGAATTCCAAGTGGAGCAGCCGCCAAACAAGGATGGCAAACTGAAGGCTCACAAATTTATGATGCGCGTGCAAGTTTAGAAGCAGCTGCCCAAGCGGCTCGTACTCGCAATGATTTTAACTTGAGAGATCTTGCCAACATCTCTCTAGGACGTCTTGCATACCAAGCTGATCTCTACAACCAAGCGGTTTATTACTACAACGAAATTCCCACAGGTTCTCCTTACGTGCGCGATGCTTTCTTTGAAAGTGCGTGGGCATTGTATCGAGCCGGTGAGTTTAACCGCTCACAAGGATACCTGCACCCGCTTGGAAGTAGTTACTTTGAGCAAAGAGACTTTGCCGATCTCTGGACGCTGAGAAGCTTAAACTACCTTAAGCTCTGTCGTTTTGATGAGGCTACAAAAAGCGTAAACACTTTTCAGGCCATGCACGGAAAAACGCTCTCGGATTTGCAATCATCTATTGCCATTATTCGTGATGCCAAATTTTCTAAGCTAAGCGACATCGATCAAAACCAAGTTCCTGAATGGGTAAAAAAGGTAATTCTTGAAGACCCTATCGTACTTGAAGACAAAGAGCGCGAACACAAGCTTTTCGCTGAGAAGAAAAAATTGCAACTTCTTGAGAGCAACACAAACGTAAGCGATGCAAGTCTTAAAAAGAATGCGCGTGAATTCTTTGATAAGATAATAGATCGCAGACTTTCGTTCCTCATAAAGTCTGTAAAACCTTATGTGCTTTCTAGACTTGAAGAAGTAAGTCGAGACTATGCAGCTGAGAAACCCAAAATCGATATTCTTCGCTACGAAATTTATTCACAAGCGACTAAATTTCCAGAGGCCGTTAAACGGACTCAAGCGAAACGTTTGATCGAACAAGACGAATACCTTCCTGGTGTTTTCTTGAAAGGTAAAGAAATTCTCTGGCGCTACAGCGGAGAGTATTGGGAAGATGAACTTAGAGGTTATGACTACTTTATTCCTACTGAGTGCACAGACGTAAAAGCTTAGTAGAGTTTTTACTAATATTTTAAAAGCCTCGAAGCATAAGTGCTTCGAGGCTTTTTTTATTTTAAATTACAGATCACAAGTAGGACTTAAATGCTTGGGGATTTGAGATTTAGCGAAATATATCCGAATGGGTAAGAGTTGATAGGAAATCACTAAATCCTTGAGTGAGGCCTCTTGCACGGTGTTCATGCGATAAGAATTACATTCAGTTGCAGGTGGTGTTTCCGCCCTGAGTCTTTCCGCCTCTGCACAAGCAGCGCCATTTCGCAGACAAAGATTAAAATCTGTCTTCCAAGTAAAATAAGCACCCATTATTCGTGGATAGTCGCGATAGGCTTTAAAAATCAGCACAAATAGGAAAACAACTTGAAAAGCTTTCAAACGGAGTTCCTTTAGACGCAACGTTTTTTGGAGATAGCGTTGTTGTGCGAAGTATAAAATAAAGGTCACTACCAATGGAAAAGTGTAACGTGCTATTGATTGAAATTTTTCAGAAAGGCTCGCATTTGAGAAAAGATAAAAATAAACTATCGCCAAATAAGCGCAGCCACCGAGTGTAAAAAAGCTCCAAAAACGCTCCTTCTTCCAAGCGTAGACTGCGTAAGCTCCACACAACACCATCAGAAAACCATGAGTAGACAAGAACGCATACAGAAAGCTTGCAACTTCACCCATGGACAATCCCTTGAAGCTTCCTTGCAAGAGGGACGCACCCTGTATATCCCCTCTAAACAAAAATGATTGCACTTGCACAACAAGTATTAAAACGATGACGTTGATTGCTAGAAATTTTATTTTAGAAAGCTGTTTTTTGATTTTAGCTTGAGAGAGTATTTCAAAAAACATGGCAATCAACACAATTGCCGGCCAAACCCAGTAAATAGGTTTAAGTAAAACAATGGCGAGCGCAGAAAAAATAGTTGCACGCAAATTTTGTTGGCGAAGACTCAAGACGTAGAGGGCAATTGGAAAACTAGCTATTAGATCGGCATAAGCGCCAAAGGTATTTTGTCCAAAAGCACTCGCATCTAAAAACAAGAAAAGAAAAACCAAGACTGCGATATCAAGAAGCCTTACAGACTTTTCATTCTTACATGAGTGAAAATAGAATCGTGTTGTAATTGCAAACATCAACACACATAACAAAGTATTAAAAAAACCTAGGCCGGCATCAGGAAACTTCTGAGGAGAAAAAATATGAGCAAGCCCTCCCCACACTGATCCTAAAATTGATTCGTACGAAAAATTCAGCGGAGTTTCAGCACCTCCTATCCAAAAGCTGCCCGTTGCCCACACTATTTTTGCGTGAATCCCCCAAAGGGAGAAGTAATCCCAGGCGTAAAAGTTTCCAATGGCTCCCCATAGAAGCAAAAAAACTGCAGCTGAAATCAAAATTCCAAAAATTATTTTATTCATGAAAGCTCAACTATAGCCGTTCATTTTAGGAGAACATCTTGCGACAATGTGACTCTATTATTTATTCATAACGGGACACGAAGCGTTACATTTCATATACTTATGTATTAGATTAAAAAACCCTAAGTGTTTAGTAACTTGACGCGGGCCTTCAATTATCGTCCCAACACATAAGAAATGCTCACCTATCGCTAAATGTTTAGCTCTTGACTAGGCATGCTTAATGCACTGAATAAGAGTGCGGTGCAAGTTTTTCGTTCCTTTTAGGTGCGACTAATAATTGCGTCGAGCTCGGTCTGCTCCACGTGACGGAATACCCCTCCTCCCCCTCATCCTCGCGCGGAGCAGTCCCGGGCAATTTTTTAAATCCCCGGAATTAAATCTGACTAATTTCTGCCCAGCTTACAAAACGCGTTGGACGGCGATGACTTTGCCTAGAATTTCTACCTCAGCAAGTTCACGCGCAGGAATAAGAATGTCCTTCATGGAAGAGTTGCGAGGCCTCAAAATGAGATCTTTGTTTTTCTGAAAGTAAAGCTCTTTAACAGTGGCTTCGCCGTTGTAACGAGCCACTACAGTATCTCCGGATTTGTAATCTGGTTGGGACTGAAGAACTACAAGATCGCCCGCTAGAATCCCCGCCTCAACCATACTCTGCCCCTGCACTCGTAAGGCAAAAACACTGCGACCTTTTTTAGTGCTCAAAAAGTCCGAGGAAAAAGCTAGCACTCCAAGATTATTTTCGATGGCTTCTGTTAACGAACCCGCGGCTACCACACCCACAATTGGAACATGCATTACAGCGCTCTGACGCTTCTCTGACAGCAAAAGATGCCGCCCATTGCGTACGAGGTAGCCCTTATCAACCAAAGCGCTCACAAGGTCTTGAACGCTGCCTACGGCAGAAAGCTTTAAGGCAGCAGCCATTTCTCTGTAAGAGGGCATGCGATGATCCCGACCCGAGACGTCTTCGATGTAGCTCAGAAGTTCTTTTTGTCGTGCGCTGAGTTCAGCAGGTGCCATACACCTGTATGGTAGCACAAAGATGGACTTTCACAAATATCAAGGTTTTTTTGATAACCTAAGTATGTGAACTTCTTTTTTATTACTGCAAATAGGCACGATAGTGATCGTGTTGAGCTACAAGTGGGCTTCGATGGCGAAGTTCAAAGTGAAAAAAACTACGACTTCGAAGTGAATATTCAATTCATCTTCCCTAAGTCTCTAGGACTTTCTGAAAACTTCGATCAAGACGCACTTAAAAGCCAACTTCAAAGTCATATTCGCCTGCACACTCATGCAGGAAATCCACAAAACCCCACTAAGATTACACGGGTTCGCGAGCGCTTAGATCTTTTAACCCATCACTTGAGCGAAGAAAGCTTAAAGTTTTTTGCTCTAGAAATAGAAGCCTTTTTAAAATTCGAAATTAAAACCATTAAAAAATCTTTGCGAATTAAAAAAGATTTTTCACACAAACAAATGATTGCGCAGCTTGCCACCACTGAAGAGGTGATAAATGACTATCGAAAAATTCTAAATCAACGACATTTGATAGGAAAAAGTGCAAAAGATTTTTCATTCGATTCCTTTGATCACGACCTACTTTTACTGGATGAATATATTTCGCACCTATACGTAGTTCTCTTGAGTCACCTCAAGTTTTACTGCGACAGTGGTCACGAAAATTCAGGCTTCATGGAGAGCATTCCAGTTTTAGCTAAAAAAGAAGCTGAGCACCGCAAACTCCTTGGTTACTTTTTGCAGGACGAAAAAAACACAAATATCACCGAAGAAGAACACTACCTTCGCCGCGCAAGTCTGTTAAAAAAATATTTTCAAAAAATTCTTTTTATCCGCGGCACTCATTCAACTCGCGAAAATCGACTCCTCATTCCGGTCTACGGATTATCAGCTGCAATTGCGGCTACCTTTGCAATCTTAGTTCAGGTCTACCAAATGGATCGACAAGAACAAGCACTTGGAATCAGCACAGTGGCCTTTGTCAGTATCGCGGTTTTTGCCTATGTCGTAAAAGACATCATGAAAGACTACACACGCAAATACTTCTTTCATCGAAGCCAAAAATACTTTCCAGATTACAGAGTTAAACTTTCCTATATACATAAAAACGATCGCAAAAGTTTAGGCAGCGTGGACGAGTTCTTGCGCTTAAGCAACGCACGCGACTTACCTCGCGAAGTCCGTGAGTTACGTTTTTCCTCACAAGATGTGGATCTTGAACCTGAAGTAGAAGAAGACGTGGTGGAGTATAAAAAACTTTTCCACCTCAATCTAAAATCATTGGAACTACGAGAGCATTACCACTGGGGTATTCGCGAAGTGATGCGAATTCAACTTGATCGTTACACCACCTCCATGGACGATCCCACTAAGATGCTACATCTCTTGCGCTCAGATGGATCTATTGAAAGCCATATGGGCCATAGGGTGTATCATCTGCATATGGCTGTTTCTATTCGCCCCTTGGATAGCTTTGTTTCAAACGATTTAGGCACCGTAAAACTCTTTAGAATTAAAATGGATAAAACGGGCGTGCTCTCCGTGGAGAGCATCAAAAAGCCAGGCACTGCAGACGCCGTTGATATCTCAAACATCTCCGGCGGCGATTAAGCCATCTGGCCGTTCCATAAAATTCCCCTATGTTAAAAAGGTAGCGGAGGGTTGTCGAAAAGGTTGTTATTAGCTTTTTAACGGTCAACCAGAAACTCCCGTTTCTGGTCTGGCGCCTTTTTAACAAGAATGGACTTAACGTAATTTTGACTTTGGAGGCCATAGATTACGCATACAATAGAACTAAGGAAGAGGTGTTATTGAATTATGAAAAAAAACAATAAGGGTTTTACACTTATCGAGCTTATGGTGGTTGTAGGTATTATCGGGATTATTACCGGAATCGCAGTTCCTAGCTTCCAACGTTTTACTGCTCGTGCAAAACAAGCAAACGCGAGAACTGAACTCTCTGCAATTTACGGTATGGAAAGAGCTTTCTTTACTGAGTTTGGCGCTTATCACTCTAACCTTACTGTTATCGGATATGCTCCAGATGGCGTGCCTCTCACTGTAGAAGGCTGCTTAGATGATGGAGTGGTTGGACAATGGCCAGTTCGCTACTATCGCACAGGATTTGCTGGAGTTCCTCAAACAGTAGTTCCTGGCCTCGGCGCTGCAGTTGCTAACTTACCTTGTAACGCTAGTCCATTTTTTAGTGAAGTGCCCGCTAAAGCGGCTGCAACAGACGTTGCCCTCAATAACGGAGTCGGAGCAATTGTAGGAACCTCTATTCCTGATGGTGCAGTTCCAGCAACTTTTGTAGCAGGAGCGAGTGGACGTATTGGTGGACAACGTGATGATCGCTGGACCATCAACCAGAACAAACAATTAGTAAACACGCAAATCGGATATTAATAAGTTTATTAATAAATTCACATAGCACAAATGGGTGCCACCCTGTCAGGGTGGCACCCATTTGCTTTATAGGATGTCACCCTATCACTTTTATTATTTAACGTTCTATTTCTCGCCCAACTTAAACCATTCGGGGCGAATTCTTTTTACTCGATCGAGCAATTCAGGATCTAAATTTTTTACAGCGTAAACTCTGAGTGTTTCAAAATCTATCTCACCGCGATCATGCATTAAGCGCAAACCCAAAGGCCCAAGATAATCAGGCGAGCCGTAGTATTTAGCAGCTTCTAAAAAGAGCGATCCCGCTAATTTCTTTTCATTTAAATTTTCTAAAGCATGAAAACCCGCCCAATAAGAAACACGCCAATCCGTTTTAAACTTAGCCATCTTCTCATTGAGTAAAAACATAGCTCCAGCAGGATCTTTTCCTAAAACGACAAACATGGGCAAAAGCGCAGTTTGGAAAGACGCCTCATCAGAAGGTAATTGAAAAGAAATAAAACGCAGCTTGTGAAAAAGCCAAGAGAAATCCCCCTCAACTGTGGCCTCCTCATAAACGCTCGCCAATATACGCAACCACGTTGTACTAAAATCTAAGGAAGCCAAACCTGGATAAGAAACAGAATCTGCAAAACCACCTTTAACTTTAAAGAATTCTCTTTCACTCCGCTTGCGAAACAACTCTACACTTTGTCCTCGAGGATCGTACTCACGATAAATAAATTGACTCTCAGATTTTTGAACCGTCTTACGCGAAAAGTAACGAAAGGTCCCCTGTATCAAAACAAAAAGAGCTATAAAAATAAGGCTCGGGATTTTTCTATTCACCTTAAGAACTAGTCTAACGTTACAAGGAAAACTTTAAAAGCTCCGCCCTTAGCGGAGCTTCTTTAAGTTAAGCAACTTCGTCTTCTGCGTTAGAAGTCAGTCCAAGTTTTTCAAGTCTGTAGCGAAGTGAACGCATTGTGATGGCCAAGAGCTTAGCCGCCTCTCTACGCACCCCTTTAGATTCCTCTAATGCTTTAAGCACAAATTCGCGCTCAACTTGCGCCATAACATCATCCAGCTTCACACCAGACTTCTTCCACACAAGCTGACTTTGTAAAGTCTCAAGACGAGCTCTCAAGGGCTCTCTCACGTTTGCAGGCAATGATTCGGGCAACAAGTTAGGCCCACTCTCCAAGGCAATCATGCGCTCTACAACGTTTTCAAGTTCTCGCACGTTACCAGGCCAGTTGTAGGCTTTGAGCATTTCCATGGTTTCACTCGCCAAAGTTTGAGTCTGACGTCCAAAACGCTCAGAGAATTGCTCTACAAAGTGGTTCACTAACATTGGAATATCGTCTTTGCGCTCACGCAAAGAAGGAACCTTCACATGAATGACGTTCAATCTAAAATAGAGGTCTTCTCGGAATGCTTCTTTGTGAACTTCTTCTTCTAAATCGCGGTTGGTCGCTGCAATAATTCTTACTTGTGAGTTTTTAGTTTCTGTTGAACCCACAGGAGAGAAAGTTCCGTCTGATAAAACTCTCAAAAGAGTTGCTTGCAAGTTGAGGGGAAGTTCTCCAATTTCATCCAGAAATAAAGTACCGCCATCAGCTGCCTCGAAGTAACCTTTTTTGTCTGCGATAGCTCCGGTAAAGGCGCCTTTTTTGTGTCCAAAGAGTTCGCTTTCAATCAAGTCCTCAGGAATAGCTCCACAGTTTAGAGTTAAAAACGGTCCTTCTTTTACAGAAGAATTATAGTGAATGGCTTTAGCCACAAGTTCCTTACCTGTTCCAGAATCTCCTGTGATCAATACGTTCGCATGAGTTGCCGCGGTTCTCTTAATAAGCTCAAAAACCTGCTGCATTTGAGAAGACGACCCTACAATATTTGCATAAGAAAACTTTTCGCCAAGTTCTTTACGCATGCGAGAGTTTTCTTGAACGAGGACTCTATTTTCTAGGGCCTTTTCTATACGCAATTTAACGTCGTCAATTTTAAAAGGCTTCGTTAAAAAGTCGTAGGCACCCTTTTTCATTGCCTCTACAGCCAGCTCGGTTGAACCGTGTGCTGTAATCATCAACATCAGCGCATGAGGATCTTGAGCTTTCACACGACTCAAAAGTTCCAATCCATCAACTTTTGGCATCTTGATATCTGAAATCACTAAGTCGTAATTTTTTGTTTCTAATAGTTTCAATGCTTCTTCGCCGTCACAGGCAACGTCTACAAACATTTTCTCGCGTTTAAGCATAATTTGTAGAAATTCACGGATACTGAGTTCATCGTCTACAACGAGAATAGTGGGTTTGAAGTCCTTTTTACTTTTGGTCATGCGGCCTCCTTAGAATTCGATCCCGCTTTTGTGAAGCGTATTTCAAACAATGTTCCACCGGATGGAAAATCCGGCACAGGTGACTTAAGAGCAATAGTCGCTCCAATGTCTTGAAGAGTCTTATATGCAATCGCAAGCCCGAGCCCGGTTCCGCGATCCTTAGTGGTAAAGAAGGGTTCAAAAATTTGCGCTTGGAGTTCTGCTGGAATGCCTGGGCCATTATCCAATATTTGAATGTGAAGACCTTCCATTACATCTACCCAAACATCTTTAGCTCCAGCTTGTCCGGCGTTGAGTAAAAGATTTAGCAAGACCTGAGAAATTCTATTTTCATCTCCTACAGCTGCTATTTCAGAAGGTTCAGCTGTAAAATGCAAACGACTTGAATAACTCTTCCACTTAGGATTTACAGAAAGTGATTCCACCACATGGCCTGCAATTTTATGTAAAAAAATAGGATCTTTCTTAGGTGGCGCTGGACGAACATATTCTAAGAATTCAGTGATCAAGACATCGAGTCTTGCTGACTCGCGTTTTATAATAGCGAGTAATCTTTGATCTTCTTCTCCTAAATTTGTAGTCTCAAGGAGTTGTGCGGCTCCTGATATCCCTGCTAAGGGGTTACGAATTTCATGAGCAATACCTGCTGCAAGTTTACCCACCGCTGCAAGCTTTTCAGAAAGCTTTAAACTTTCTTCCATGTTGATAGCTTCCGTTAAATCTTGAAACATTATAAGAGTTCCAAGTATTCCATTTTTCTCTGGGCTTGAGAGTCGCGCCAAAGAATAACCCAGCTTTAACTCATGGCCTTCTTTAGTTTTATAAGCAATATTTCTTCTATTAGACGGAGCTTCACTCACGTCACTGATTGAAGTTCGCGTTTCGAGTTGTGATCTTAATTTGTCGAGTTCAGGGAAAACCACAGCTAAAGTATTTCCAATCACTTCATCTTCTTGAAGATTTAAAATATTTAAAGCGAAGTTGTTTGCCTGAATTATTTTCCCCCGGGAATCTACGCTCATTATTCCACTCGGGATATTGGCCATAATAACTCGTTGCAGACTTTCAAGGCGTTGTTTTTGAGCTTCTGTCCTTGTTAAAGCCACACCCATTTTTTCTAATGCACGTCTTAAATAAAAACCAAGGACAGCAATACCCACCACAGTGAGGGCTGTTCCCGCAACTGTTGCACCAAAACCAACAGCCAATGGAATAAGAATGAGAATGAGGACTAATGAAAGAATACGATAAATGCTATTTGCAAATTGAATACTAGAAGCCAAGCTCAGAATAGGAAGCAAAAGAATAAAAGGCGAAGTACTTGCTCCAGTACTTTTAATAATAAAAATGGCAACACAAGTATCTGTGATTGAAAGTATAAATAAATTGCGTTCGCGATTACCTACAAATAGAAACAAAAACTGCACAACGGCCAAGCCAACTAGAACTCCATAGATTAAAGATAAAGAAACACCGCCACTCTCTGGAGGAACGATTGAAGAACCAAAGAGCGCAAGCACTCCCGTAATAGCAAAATATCCCAGACATCTTACAATCAGGAGCTTAGCAAAATGAGAGTCGATGTTTCGTTCAATCATTGGCCCATCAAATCTCCCAAGTTGAATATAGGTAAGTACAGCGGAATCAGAACACTCACTACAACCACGCCCATGATAACAATCAAGAGAGGCTCTAGAATAGCTGTCATAGCTCCTACTGCAGTGTCCACTTCATCCTCATAAAATTCGGCAACCTTCATTAACATTTTTTCAAGCTCACCGGTTTGCTCTCCCACTGCAATCATACTGGTTACCATGCGAGGAAAAGATCTTTCAGACTTTAAAGGATCCGCTATCGAGCTACCTTCTTTAACAGCTGCCTGCACTCGCAACGCTGCTCTCTCAATTTCAAAATTACCCGATACTTTTGCGGCTAAATTAAAAGCATCCAGTATGGGAACACCTGCTTGTATAAGAGTTCCAAGCGTTCTACAAAAACGTGCCAAACAAGATTTTTGGAGAATAGTTCCAAAAATAGGAATAAATAAAATGATGGGATCTATCTTCTCGCGCGCTTCTTCGTTTTTAAAAACGTAAACTACAAAAAACACTGTAAAAGCTACCAGCACACCTATGTAAATGATGTTGCTTCTTACAAATTGAGAAATATCTATAAGCATTTGAGTTGCAGCAGGAAGCTCTTTACCTTGCTCTGCAAACATACGTTCAAACATGGGAACCACACCTACTAAGAGACCGACAATGATACCGAACACAATCACCAAAATAGCCGTGGGATAAATCGTTGCTGTAATAACCTTACGGCGAATAGAGGCCATTTTTTCATAATAAACAGCCAAACGATCTAAAATTCTATCTAAGGTACCTGAACCTTCACCGGCGCCGATAAGGTTGATGAAAATTTTATCAAAAACTCCAGTTTGTTTTTGGAGCGCTTGTGAAAGGGTCATCCCTTCTTGAACGGCTCGTACAACGTTATTCAAAGTCTTTGCAAATGAAGGGCTTGGACTTTGCTCAGCCAATACAGACAAGCATTGAATCAGCGTTAAGCCTGCACTTTGCATAGTAGACCACTGACGAATAAAAATAGTGAAATCTTTGAGGTCAGGTTTTTTCTGAACCTGCATGGCACTCAAAATTGAGATATTTGCGTTGATAGGAGTTATGCTACGAGGAGAAATATACTGCGAGCGCATGTGAACCTTAACTTCTTCAATGCTCAATGCCTCCATCTCGCCAGTAACAATGCGGGCTGTACGATCATAGCCTTCGTACTTGTACTTCATTAGCTATCACCCAACATTTTTAATTCATCAAAAGTTGTATCCCCACGAATGACTTTCTTCATTGCATTCATGCGCAATGTCTTGAGCCCTTCAGCAAGAGCAATTTTTCTAAGTTCATCTGTGGATGCATTACGGCCAAAAGCTTCTCGAATTTTTTCAGAAACTTCCATCACTTCATAAATGGCACGACGTCCAGAATATCCTGTATTTCTACAAGCCGAACAACCCGTACCCTTCATAGGTTTAAATTTATCTAGAATTTTTTCTGGGAACCCTGCCTTTAAAAGTTCTTCGCGAGTCGTTTTTGTATCGACAGTTTTACACTTAGGACACACACGGCGAATCAATCGTTGCGCAACAACTACCTTAAGAGCACTGTTAATTAAGAAGGGTTCAATTTTTAAATCTTTTAAACGCGCAAGTGTAGAGGGCGAATCATTGGTGTGCAAAGTTGAAAGTACCATGTGGCCCGTGAGTGCTGCTTTCATAGCAATATCGGCTGTGTCCGAATCGCGAATCTCCCCTACTAGAATTATATCTGGGTCTTGTCTTAAAAAGGACCTTAAAGCACTTGAAAATGAAAAACCAATTTGCTCATGCACTTGGCATTGGTTGATTCCAGTAAAATTATATTCAACAGGATCTTCAATCGTCGAAATATTGACGTCTACTTTGTTCAAAAAGTTCAAAGCCGCATAAAGAGTTGTGGTTTTACCAGAACCAGTTGCACCAGCTACAAGACACATTCCCCATGGACTTTGTATTGCGCGCATGAATTTTTCTTTGTCTTCAGGCTCAAAACCCAACTCGTCCATACTCATAACAGCGGCGGATTTATCTAAAATACGAATAACAACTTTTTCGCCGTACACAGTGGGCAAAGTGCTTACACGAAAATCTACTGTTTTACCTTCAGGTAACCTAAAACGAATACGTCCGTCTTGTGGCATACGCTTTTCGTCTAAGCGCATTTTTGCCATAACTTTAATACGTGCAATCAAAGGTCTACGAATTTGCATAGGCGGACGCACAGAATCTACAAGATCTCCATCCAAACGAACTCGAACTCGCAAATCTGCTTCATAAGGTTCAATGTGTACGTCCGATGCTTTTCTACGAATAGCGTCTGTTAAAACTGCTGTTACGAATTGAATAATGGGCGCAGCATCTTCACCCTTAAGATCATCGCCATCAACTTCAAGTTCGGCGTTGCCAAAATCATCCTCTACTAGTTCTGCAGAAGTTCCTTGCAAAGTTTTAGAGAGATTTTCTAAGGAGGTCCCCGTGTATTTTTCTATAAGAGCACGAATAGCTGCAGGAGAAGCAATCACGGGCTCGGGGCGAAGTTTCATAGTGAAACGTACTTGATCTAAAGCCGAAATCTCTGTGGGATCGGCCATAGCCATTACGATGGTGTCACCTCGTACACCCACTGGAATTACAAAATGTTTTGAACAAAATTGTGGAGTGAGTTTGGCCAACAATTCTGGATTGATTTCAAAATTTGTAAGATCGATTTGAGGCATGCCGTATTGCTTGCTGAAAAAATCCAAGAGTCTACGCTCATCCACATAACCCTTATCGAGCAAAAGTCGAGTGAGTCGTTTTGCAGGATCGCGTTCAATCTCCGTCAGGCATTCCTGAACGTGCGGAGTCGACACGAGCTGATTGACCTCTAATAGTTCACCTAAACGGCGAGCAAGCATTTAAATACGTAATCCTTCAAATTCTTATCGGCCAAG
>CAZIFW010000070.1:0-13146 GCA_964538275.1 uncultured Bacteriovoracaceae bacterium | reverse complement strand
TTGGCAACGAAGCATCTGATATGTAAACAGTTCAATGGCCTTGAGGGAATCTGGCGCTATGGGTGAAAGAAAGTTCGCCTCGCCTTGGTCTTCAAAGTAAAAACTATCACTTTTTTCGTTGCCGAGATTTCTTACAATTCGAATCATGAACATCAATTCCATAGCGTTCAAAAGTTTTTTAAGTGTTGGGGCCGAAATGCGAGTTGAGCGTACAAGCTCTGCTACGTTGATGGGGGCTCCTTGTTTGCGACTCAATTCAGTGCCAAGTCTGCGTATGCTTTCAAAAGAGAGGGTGGTTTGTACTAAAAGTTTGATGTCGCGCTCGAATAAAGTTTGCATTTGAGTTAAAAATTTTTGTTTGCGAATATTCTTTTCTCGTAAAGCAAAAAACCCCGGAAGTGATCCATGGTCTAAGAACTTTTCTATAGATGATTGCGAAATCCGATAGTCTTTATTGATGGCATATTCCAAGTTTTTAGCTGTCAAGGCAGTGATTGCAGCATTTGAAAGTTTTTCTTTTTCTATTTCATTCCAACTAAAGGGTAAAATTTCTGTTCCAATAAAACGTCCAGTTAGCGATTCTTTGATGGCTTTGCGTCCCGTAAATCGAACCGAACCCGTGAGAATAATTTGACCCGGTTTTTTGTTTTTTCTTACATGTTCTTTTAGGGCAGGAAATAGGGCAGGCATTAGTTGGCACTCGTCCAAAACTAAGGGGCCGTTCTTAGTGTTGGCTTCTAAGAAAGCTAAGGGATCTTGGGAAATGACATCTACTGTGCTTTGGAGGTCTAGGGTGAAGTATCGATCAGTTAGCGACTCTACTAAGGTACTTTTACCAGCCTGTCGATGCCCAAAGAGGGCCACTATAGGGCTAAACCTCATGAGTTCTTTGAGGTTTGCTAAGATGTGTCTGTTCCGTAAGTGAGGCATGATTTAGTCTATCATTACCAGTAAATATTGAAAAGGGGGTTGTGTTTTTTACTGGGTATCTGGAGATCAATAGAATGCTTCTGTTCTGCGTCAGGAGATTGCGCTTTGTTCACACTTGGAAACTCGAAACGTTTACGTCTTGGCTACCTGCAAAAGAAGCTGATGAATAAAGAGAATCTACAGAGGAAGCACTAAGCTCGCCTTTTTCGTTTGGCCAAACATAGGCCTCTGCGGATGAAAATTTTTTATTCAAAGGAGCAGCAGAGCGAATTGTCGTCTGTTTCTTGATATTTTAAATCATGATTTGTGATATGAAATAATCCGCATGCTAAGTAGTTGAATTTGCAATTTTTTAGGCCATTGGATGGCTGGAGTAGGCTACCGTGCCGAAGCTATTCGAAGCCTGATCTAAAATATTCAATAATTTCAACAAAAGCACTGCCGGCGCTGGAAGTAGAATTCCACTACTGCGTAAATTACGCACCCCTAATCCACTCACGCATAAGAGAAGTAATTACACTTTGATACTTGAGACCTTTGCGAGCAGCTTTTGATTTGAACATTCGAAGAATGTTGTTTGGCACTCTAAGGCTAATGGCTTTTGTTTTTTCATCTGTGGAGTGAATCATATTCTGAAAGTCGTTGATGAAGTTAAGAATGGCTTCGGGATTATTCTTTGAGTTGTCTAATATTAGATTCTGAGTCTGAAACTTTTGAAGAGTTTTCCTTTGTTTTGGCTTTTTCATTATTTTGATTCCAATTGAATAGCTTCGAGAGCTTTAACGTCTTCAATGTCTTGTGGACGTGCAGCGAGTTTCTTCATGTGTATCAAGTCCTCAATGGAAACGATTGGAATGGTCACGCCTTGAACTTTTTTTATAACTTTATTTAACTTTTTAGCATCCTGAAGAATGAGTATGTCGAGTTGGCGTATTGGGTTTTCGTTATCCACAAAAGACCAAGCAATAAGATTTCGTTTTTCGGCATACTCTTTTCTAAATTCAAAAACTTCTTTGGCTTTTAGGGGAAGGCGACTTGTTAATCCGAGACCGTTTAAACACTTTTCTGCGGACACAAAAGATTCTTCGTTAAGCGCAAGAGCAAGGTCTACGTCTACCGTTCCCCTTATAGCTCCATGAAGGGCCACGGCATAACCCCCTACAATTACAAAATCAATCTTGTGGGTTTTGAAAGCAGTACAAATTTCAAGAAGTAGCATTGTATATACAAGTATATACAAATGACTTTAAATAATCAAGTAATCGTGGCTCATGATAGATAGCTGTGTGCTTAAGGAGCGGCTTGCGGCCATCTGAATTTTGACGTGCTTAGTGCCGCATTCCCTCAAAAAATAAGCCCATTCATCCGATAAGAATGCGTGGATAAGAATAGAAGCATATTCGAAGACTCGCTGGCCGAGTTTTTGAAACCTATCAAAGGACTGTTAGAAGATCCTAAGATTACAGAGGTCATGATCAACGGCGCCTTCGAAATATTTTATGAAGTCAGCGGAAAAATTATCAAAAGCGATTGTCAGTTCGAAAGCGAAGCCGCGTTGCTTGCTGCGGCTCGAAACATTTCTCAATTCGTAGGTAAAGCCGTTACAGAAAACGAGCCCATTGTAGATGCTCGTCTTCCGGATGGCAGTCGTATTTGTATTGTCATCGCACCTTGTGCAAAAAACGGAACTACAATTGCGATTCGTAAGTTTTCGAAAGAAAAACTTACACTCAAAGATCTTATTCAGTTTGGTGCCATGACAGCAGAAATGGCACGCTTCTTAGATGTGGCTACTGTTCTTAAGCGAAACGTTCTTGTGAGTGGTGGTACGGGTTCTGGTAAAACAACTTTGCTCAACGTATTGGGATCGCGCATTCCGGGCAATGAACGCACATTGATTATCGAAGATACCGCTGAATTACAGATTAAAAGTAATCACGTTGTTCGTTTTGAAACCAAAGGCAAAGATTTTGAAGGTAAACATGAAGTGACTATTCGCGATCTCATGAAGGCAGCACTTCGTTTGCGTCCCGATCGAGTGATCGTGGGAGAGGTAAGGGGGGCAGAGGCGCTCGATCTTATTCAAGCAATGAACACGGGTCATGAGGGAAGTATGGGTACCGTGCACGCTAACAACCCCTTCCAAGCGATGAACCGTTTAGAAACTCTATGTATGTTGGGCGACCTGGGTGTTCCCGCGCAGGTTATTCGAAACCAAATTGCAGAAGCCGTTCAACTTGTAGTGCAGGCCAACCGCTTACGAGATGGTAGCCGTAAGATTACAGCCATTACCGAAATTCTTGGGCACGATGGAACTAAGTACATCACTCGCGATTTGTTTTTATTCAAACAAACGGGCTGGAGTGCTGAAGGCAAACTCATTGGTCATCATGAAATTTGCGGCGAAGAACCTAGCTTCAAAGATATGATCATGTCCTCGGGATTAAATTTCCCAATGGGAATGTTTCACAGAAAAGCCGCTTAGGTCATCCTTAACTTGGGTCATCGGGACCAAAATAGGGGGTCCTATGTACCTAATTTTTATTCTTCGAATAAAGCGAGATTAGCTTCGAGTTCCACAATTCTTTCGTTGAGTAATTTTAATTTGCGACGTTGCTCTTGAATGATGTTTTTTAAACTTTCCTCATTGGCAGCAAGCTCGCGTGGGTTCTGACTATCCATATCTCGCAACAGTTGTCTCAGTGCCGAAGTATAAAACTCAATTGTTTTTTCAGCTTTAACTTTCTCTGCAATTGCAGTTTCAAGTGAATTAATATTTTTAATTTCTTCGGCAAGCTTATCAACTTGAGATGGAGCGGGGCTGGCTGGAACGTTAAACGCATGGGCAAAGTTAATAAGAACGATTTGCAGTGTAAAAAATGTACACGTTAATAAGAACGATTTTTGTTTAAGAACATTTAAATTCAGAATACTTTTTGATTTCATTTTGCACCCTCTGTGAAGACGAAATTACACAAAACAGGGTGTATCTATCAAATTAATAAGCCTGTTCTGGCTGGGCGTAAGTGATTGAATTAACAGTGTTTCCGCCCATGGTCAATAAAAGCTCTTAATGCTCACTTGCGAATTAACCTTTTTTTTGGCCCGCGCTGGGTTTTTTATCTTGCTCGCTCCATTGGGGCTTAGTACGAGGGTAGTCCAGATGTCGCAAATTCAGAAAGTTATTGCTCGCGAAATTCTAGATTCAAGGGGTTTCCCAACACTTGAAGCAGAAGTAACTCTCTCTAATGGAGTTGTTGGGCGAGCGGCCGTTCCCTCTGGAGCATCTACAGGCACACACGAAGCTCTTGAGCTCAGAGATGGCGACAAGTCTCGTTACAATGGCAAAGGCGTAATTAAAGCGCGCGATAATGCCAACAAAGTATTGGGTCCTGCGCTCGTAGGAAAAAACGCACAAGACTTGGCCGCAAACGATCAACTCTTGATTGATCTTGATGGTACACCTAACAAAACAAAATTAGGCGCCAATGCTATTTTGGCTCTTTCTCTTGCAACTGCACATGCAGCGGCAAATGATCAAAAAATAACTCTCGCTGAGTGGATCGTAGAAAAGTCTAAAGATCTTTCTTTCAATTTCAAGCCTTGCATGCCTGTTCCTATGATGAACGTTATCAATGGCGGTGCACATGCAGACAACGGTTTACCCGTTCAAGAATTCATGATTATTCCTCACGGTTTTGAAAGTTTTTCAGAAGCGTTGCGTGCGGGATCAGAAATTTTTCAAAATCTTAAAAAGCACCTTTCTTCGCTTAAGCTTTCTACTTCGGTAGGAGACGAGGGTGGTTTTGCTCCTCGTATTGGAACAAGCGCAGAAGTACTAGAAACGCTTATGAAAGCGATCGAAGTTTCTGGATACAAAGCAGGCGAACAGATATCTTTAGCGCTCGACGTAGCTTCTACAGAATTTTACAAAGACGGAAAATATGCTTTTAGAGATGTTTCTCTCGAAGCAAGTTCTTCTTTGATGGTTGAGTACTACAGCGATCTTTGTAAAAAATTCCCCATTTTAAGCATTGAAGATGGTCTTGCAGAAGATGATTGGGATGGTTGGAGAGAATTAACTGCAAAAGTTGGTTCTAAGCTCCAAACAGTGGGCGATGACTTGTACGTTACTCAAGAAAAAAGACTCGCTAAGGGAATCGAGATGAGAGCGTCGAATGCGATTCTTATCAAGCTCAACCAAGTGGGAAGTTTGTTAGAAACTCTTAAGACTATCGATCTTGGATACAAGAACGGAATCAAATCAGTTATTTCACATCGTTCGGGAGAAACCGAAGATGTCACATTGGCGCACCTTGCAGTTGGTAGTGGTGCGGGCCAAGTAAAGACCGGTTCACTATGTCGCTCTGATCGAGTGGCTAAGTACAACGAGCTATTGAGACTTGAAGAAGTCCTCATTGCTAAAACGGGTAAAGCGCAATACGGGAACAATGCCTTCAATGGATGGAAGGCTTAGTTAAGAAGAAGAAAAGAGAGAGAAGGAAAGGGAACTATGAGAAAAATTTTAATCACCGCTTTATTTGGAGCTTTTGCAGTTGCACAAGAAACTGCACCTGCACCAGCAGCAAGCAACCACGCACTTTTGTATTCACTTGATGCCACTACAAGAACTGATGGCGACGAGTACAGAGGCGAGCACATCGTAAGATACACTTACAAGTTTGCAGACGGCTATAAGCTTATGCCTGCTATTCTTTTCAATACATTTTACACTAAAGATGCTGCGGGAGATTTCCAAGACAGCATCACTAACAATCAAGTTCGCGTTGAATGGGAAACTCCTAAATTGTGGGACGTACTTGGATTCAAAACTGACGTAAGAATTCGTTACGCACTTAACACAGCAGTTCCTAGTAAAGACTCTGGTAGCTACGGCGCAATTACACTTCGTCCAAACTTTGATAAAGAGTTCGGTTCTAAGTTTAGTCTTCGTATTACTCCTAAGTTGACAGTTCACGCTCAAAGAAATGGTTACAGCCGTGCTAATGGCGACAGAAACCCTCTAGTTCGTGCAGGTGTTGAATTGATTCCTAGCTATAAGTTCACTGAAAACCTTAGCCTTTCTTATGACTTAGATGTAGGTGGAACTTACATGGGTGACGGCGCTAACGGCGACGATAACTTGTTGGTTCAAGGCGATTTCTACCATGAGATCGAACTTATGTATAACATCGTAGCGCTTAATGATTTGGGTGTTGGTCTTCTTGCATACAACGACTTTGGCAACGGTTTTGGTAACCATGCTCAAGCGGAATTCGCTAAAGACGACGAGACTTTCGTAGGTCTTCGTATCCAAAAAACATTCGAACTCTAATTTAGAGTTTTATTGTTAAAACAATCAAGTTAGGTACAGAGCAAGGGCTCGTCGGATTTCCGACGGGCCCTTTGCTTTTGTTTAAAGGCATTCTCAAGTTATTTGACACTTCCTCTAGGAAACTGAGCTCATAACCGATAAATATATAGAATGCCAACGGTGACACTACAGCCTCCTAAGATTGGTCCAGGGGTTAAATTTTTACTCATATCCCTTGTAGCCGTTTTCGTTTTACAAAATGCTTTAAGTAAATTTGGAGGAGTTCATGTTGAGTCGCTATTTGGTTTTTCTCCAGACGATTTTCTTTCTGGAAGTCTTTGGCAAATCGTAACTTATCCTTTTTTACATGGCGGCCTTTTTCATGCTCTTTTTAATGCAGTCTTTATTTACATGCTGGGCTCGGAGTTTGAGCGCAGATGGGGCACTCAAAAGTTTTTAAAGTTCTATTTTGTGTGCGCAATTGGCGGAGCCATTTTGCAGCTTTTGGTTTCTTTTGTTGGACTTTATTTGTTTCCAGACATTGCTAACTATTTAGCTCGCACACCAATTATTGGAGCTAGCGGCGCAATTTATGGATTGTTTGTAGCCTTTGGTTTGGTCTTTGGCGAAACTTACGTTCTGTTGTTTTTTGTTTTACCCATTAAAGCAAAACACTTTGTGGCAATTATTACATTCATCGCACTTTTCTCGGCAGTCTTTTATCTAGATGCGGGTTCAGGCGGAGACGTGGCTCACTTAGTTCACTTAGGTGGTCTGATTACGGGCTTTATTTATCTTCGCTGGAAAGGTCCAAACCTCACAGGGGGGGGGGGCCAAGGTGGCAAACGTAAGATGAGCCAAGACGATGTACGCAAACGCTTGAGTCTAGTTGTAAATAATGAAGATAAAGATACAACAGGCGACAAAGGCATGCCCATTACTTGGAATTAGTTTTTACTTAAGCGCTTTTAGCTTCGGGTTGTTTTAATTCACCACGATGAATTTTAATGAGTGAATCTAAAACGGAATAATCTCTGCGGCTGAGAGTTTCATAGTGTAAACCAGCTAGATCACGATTGCGCCACACACGACGAGTCTTAATGGCTATGGGTGGAATTTCTGGAAAGATTTGCACAAGCAGCGTAAATTTTTGAGGTAGCAGGCTCTTTTCATCTAAATGAATGCGGGCTCCCGTTACTGAGAGGTCGACAACCATGCAATCTATATTGCCTGTATCTGAAACAATTTGGCCGCTAAAGCGAACGATAGAGCGAGGCTTTTTTCTGTCTTTGTGTCCCATGTTTTTTTATTCAGCCGAAGGCTTTTTTCCTAGATGAAAACCGTTTTCGAATAGCATGCGAGTGAGATGTTCAGAGCCGCTGCTCTGCCACTTTTCAAAAAGTTTTATAGAGCCATCGGGGCTGTGCAAAAGTGTTTGGTCGTAGAGTTCTGAAAACATTTCAGAAAATCTTCTAAAACTTTCTGCTAAAGAAAAATAAACGTTCAAAGATTTTTCAGCAGCAAGATTTTCTTTAATCTCGCCTGCGCGGTAGTAAGCCTTGCCCCCAATTGCTTGAAAGTAATCCATGTCTAAAAGACTGCCTTTAACATGCTCACTAAAAAATCCAGTTGTAAAAAGAGAATAATCTCCCAAAAATTGTAGCGCCATTTGTTGTTGCGCAAGCGGAAGTTTTTGAACTTCTAACCAAAACTGTGTGGGAGTCATGTCTTTGTGCTCAGTGGGGTGTGTGAGCTTGAGTTCGCGAGAAGTAGAAAACTTATTCAAGAGCTCTGCGAGATATTGAATCACTATGGGGTTTAATTTAAGACCATGACGTTTAGAAATTTTTTCAATTTCTGAGAAAAAAAATTCGCCCGCTGAGGGCACGATTGCCAAAGTCACACTTGTATTCCTTCTTTTAAAATAACTCTAAAGTGCAAAGTCCTTAGTCACTTTTTCGGCATGAAAGAGTATTTAGACTGTTAAGAAATCGTTAAGAATTTGAAGTGACTTGTTAAAAAGGTAGCGGAGGGGTGTCGGTCGCTGGTGTTAAAGCAGCTTATAAGGTCAATTTAGAACAGGGGTGGCCCTGTTCTGAACCTTTTCGAATGTAAAAAGGTGCCTAGCACCTTTTTGTTGTGCATCGCGTAAATAGTTGGATACAATAGAACTATGAGGGGATTTTGGCATATGCCAAGGGGAGCAGGAGCGGTGCTGTTCGCGGCACTTCTAAACACGCCTTCGCTTTATGCAAAGTTCGAACAAACTACTGGAACCAAGGTAGATCAGAATGTTTTTGGTGGTATGAGCGATGAAGAGTTCGAGCAGCTCAAGGCGCAGGTCACTAATGAATACATAACTTCAATAGAAACCAATCTCAAAAAGTTTAATGAAGGAGATAAGTCTTCCGGTGTTGGCGGCACGGGCCGCTATAGTGGTTACGGTGAAGCTCACGTTGATAAGGTGGACGGTATGGTGGGCCACGAAGGTGGCGCAAACGCAGCGGAATCTGCAATTGAAAAAGGCGCTTTGGGATCTACTGGATTAAGTGGATTGGCTCGTCTCAAGGCCGAGCAAGACATCATGGATAAAAATACCGTTCCTGTAGAGGTTGAAGAAAACGGTGTAAAGGTTACAAAATATCGAAACACTCTTACAAATCAATTGCAGGATAAGCCTTTCGAAATTTCTGCAGCAATTTACGATGCTGGACAAGCACACGGCAACGATCCAAATGCCTCACACCGTTCTTACGGTCTTAAAGTAGAGGTTCGCCAAGAGAGTGAAAAGAACGCAGGTCAGTATGCAAACAAAACCATTCAAGACGCAACTTTGGCTCCTGGAAAACAACCGAACCTGGATTTGCTTCACAAAGCGTTTAGCAAAATGGAACAAGATAAGTACATCATGATGGCCAGTGATGCTATGGCGTTACGAGCGGCAAGATTTGATGGAACGGATACAACCGACAGCACGAAAAGAGCAGGTCTAGCTGAGTATAAGCAAATTGTAGTAGATGCTTATGCAGCAAACGGTGGCGATATTAAAGCTGCTGAAGCAAAAGCGAGAGAGCAGCTTAGTGAGCGAGTAGCTTTAAAGAAAGTCGTGAACAGTAAAAATCTTTGTTACAACGGCTCAACACTTTCTGTTCAGGGAGATCCTGCTTGCAAACAGGGCAGCTCTAGTCAGCCACAGAAAACGGAGGAGCTAGACTTAAATCAATATGCAGAAAAAGTTGTGAGAGCTTTAGATCCAAATGCAGACGCTGCAAAAATTGCTCTTTACGCAAACAGTATCAAAGATCAATTCAAGCCGGGGCAAGATGGTAAGCCTGTTACTAAAACTTTTGATCAAAGCTCCATTTCAAGTTTAGAACTTAAAGATCTGAGTGGCATAGTTTCTAAAAATGTATTGAACGATTTATATGCTAAAGCGCAAGGGAACTTAGAAGATACAGATCAACAAAAAATTGCAGAATATAAAAGAAGGCTCTCGGACTCTGGGAACAAATGTTTTGATTTCCAAACATGGTGTTATTCTCCTGGTGTGGGCGATTCCTCCAATGGTGTAGCTAAAGGAGCAGCTGCGGGAGGAGTTACAGATGAGTTTGCTTTCCAGCCGGTGAGTGGGGGGACGGGCGACGCTCTTGGAGATAAATTTACGGATACGCGCGAAATGATTTTTAATAAATTTGCTTATGCTTACAATCGTCCTTTGGCGGAGTGGGGACAAATTATAGATTCCATGAGTGCCGACTTTAGCGAAGCTACAGATAAAAATTTAAAAACAGGGCAATTTGAAAAAGGCCAAGATGGAAAAAAGCGAGATGGAAAACTCTTCAAAGAGTTTAAGGATATGTACGGCTATGCCATGCAACAAGCAGACTACATCCAGAAAAATGCAGATAAAACTGTTGTAGATCGTTTGCGATCAGCAGGCGCTTCAGACGCACAACTTGCTCAGATGCAAAAAAATTACAGTAAAAACTTTGATTCAAAAAAACTCACGTTTATGCAGCTCTTTGGACAAAACAAAAACCGAGATGCTGTCATGATGGACTGGCGTAAGCCTGGAATGAATAGGCTTAATCCTTATGCACAACAAAGACCATCGGGTAGACCGGCACAAAAAAGTCCGCTCTCAAATGTGAAGACCAACAGCGCGCCAGGTTTAGCTGGGCCAAATTAATACTAAATAGAAATTACGCCGTCTTTGCCTTCTTTCACTCTGAGTGAAAGTAAGATTCCTGGAATCGCTATCAATCCGCAGAAAATATATAAACTTATCCAACCAAAACTTTCTACCAAATAACCCGTTGGTGCTCCTGAGAGATAGCGAGGCACTCCCATAACACTTGTTAAAAGAGCATACTGAGTAGCAGTGAAACGTTTATTGGTTAGGCGTGCAATAAGAGTTGCGAACGCAGCGGTGCCTAAGCCAGCAGTAAAGTTTTCAAAAGCAATAATGCTCGTTAGAAGTAAAATATTGTGGGATATAACTGCTAATAGAGCAAAAGCTGCTGTGGATAAGGCCTGGAAAATTCCGAAAATAAAAAGTGCGTTTCGAATTTTCATGTTCACCATAAAAAATCCACCTATGAGCGAGCCACTCACTATAGCAATCCAACCAACGAGTTTTGTAGCCGCGCCAATTTCAATTTTAGTGTATTGCATATCGAGATAAAATTTGGTGCTTAAGGCCCCACCCATGTTATCGCCCAATTTATAGAGCAAAATAAAAGCGATGATTACCCACGCGCCTTTACGCATGAAAAAATCTTGGAAAGGTAAAACAACGCTTTCGTAAAAGTTTCTAGGTGCGGGAGCAGAAACCTTAGGCTCATCTGTTAGTAAAATAGCAACAATACAAGGCACTAAACAAAGGGCCATCAATTGGTATACGTGAGACCATGCCATATATTGAGCGAGGCTCAGTGCCAGTGCTCCTCCAATCAGACGCATAGCTATGAGGTAAGAGGTCGTGTTAAGAGCTAATCCCAAACCAATCTGGTTATCGGGGAGGTATTCTCTTCTCCAAGCATCAAGAGCGATGTCTAGCGTTGCTCCTAAAAAAGCTACAATGAGTGCAGCAATGGCAATGCTTTGAATATTAAGAGCAGGGTCCATCAAGCTCATAAAAACAATCGAACCCACGAGTGCAAGGAGAGTAAAAAAGATCCAACCTTTTCTTCTACCTAGCGGTAATGGAAAACGATCAAGTATGGGTGACCATAAAAATTTTAAAGTGTAAGGCATGGCAACGGCTGTTAATAGGCCAATTGTTTTAATGTCTACACCGGCATCACTCGCCCAAGCTTGCAGAAGTGTACCTCCAATGAGAGTGGGCACAAGTCCCGAGGCTACACCCATCAAAAAGACAACGAGCATGCGCGGATTTTGTAGAGCTAAAAATTGTTCTTTAAGCGAAGCAGACATATAAGCCATCTTAACAGAGGGGCTGTAAAAGTAATTGGCAGCTGTCTTAGGAATAAACTTTTTTTAGTTCGATTTTTTTGTAATTAAGCCACGCCATAACCTATTGAAAACTAAACTATATAAAGGGGGGGAAAGTGCGTAATTTATTTGTTTTATTTCTATTTCTTGCGCAATTGATTGCCCCCGCTTACGCAGATCGCACTCAAGGTGAGCTCCCTAACACAACATTAGATCCTCATAATTTTGTTATGCTTCAGCCTGCCACTGAGTTGCAGCGTACCTTTTTAAGCCAAGAGAAACTTGTATTTGATATTCCAATGGCAGTGCGTTCTTTTGATCCTGAAGAGGAGCATGTGTGGGCAGCTAAACGCTGGGTCGAAGCTTTAACGACTCCTGCTTCAAGTGAAGAAGAGTTTATATCTACTTTGTGGGTGAATGGTCAGCAAATTGCGGCACTTCAAAGACAAAATAATATCTATCTTCGAACAAAAGGAAGTCCTCGAGGCGCCTCATTTGTTTTAGAAAAAGAAATTGAACGTCAACTCGAAAAATATTGTTTACGTCAAGAAATTCCTAAGCAGTGTTTGTCTACCCTTAAGGAAAAAGCTTTGCGTGTTAGTGAAATTTTTTGGGGAGATTTTAAAAAAGCTGCCTCAGACGATTTTAAGAAAAATAAACTTAATCAGAACAAAATCGAGTTTCATCAAATTCGTGGGCATATTCGCGATGCATTCAGAGATCCTCAAAGTGCCACTTGGACGGCTATCAATGACTACGTAGAGGCCTTAAAGGCTTCGGATCCTGCGGGTGCAATTCCTACTTCAAAAGACGTTCCCATTCCCATGGCAGTCCCTATTGTTCCCAAAAAAGCCGCTCTTGTTCCTAATCCCAGTTTGTATTTAGGAGATAGCCATAAAAAAACTGGGATCAAAGCAAGTTTAGAAGCAGCAAAAAAACGTTTAGGTCAAAAATTAGGATTAGTTCCAGAAATTAAAGATGTTCAAGAGGAGCGTAAGCCTTGGTACTATGTGGATTCAAAAAGCCAGGGCTATGATCTGAGTCGCGCAACATCTCGTTACTCTGAGCAAATTATTCGTTCACTAAGCTGCGGTCATTTTGAAGAAGCCTCTCTTTTGAATGGTCAGATTATTGCCAGACTTTTGCGAAATGGAAGTATGGATGTAGCTCAGCTTACAAGCATGACAAGTCGGCATCTTGAAAGTTGGTGTTACTCTCAGTTTTCTAAAGCATCACAAATTTTAGAATGTAAAAACTCACTACAACCTCATATTGCAGAGCTTAATCGCTATTACTGGCAAGAAATTAAAGTTAGCTTGGAGCGAGGCAAAGCAAATATAAGTAGTGCAGATGTAGATGCGTATTTTGCTAAATTGAGAAGTACAAATTCTGCAAATAATTTTCATTATGACTTCCTCATTATAACATAAACACCTAATACGGGACGG